>JBAVIH010000227.1:0-28128 GCA_049686695.1 Bryobacteraceae bacterium
CGATCACCGCGACGCTCAAGAACGGTCAACTCACTGGCGAGGAAGTCGTAAAATCGCGGACCGCCGGCGTTCCCGATGCGGTTTCCGGGTTTCAGGCGGCGCGCCATGTGGAAACAGCCGCGGCGCAGGTAGATGCGCCGTCGATAGATGGTTCCTGGGTGATTCCGCTGGATACACCATCCGCCAAGGGTGAGAACGCGTTTCGTTTCGTCGTGCAACAGAACGGGCCGGAAGTCGCGGCGTCGATTCTACGCGTCGACGGAGATACCGGGGCTTATAGCGGCACTTACAAGGACGGTAAATGGGCGCTCAGTCACTTCGATGGAGGCCGGCCCGGAGTAATCGTGGTCTCTCTGACCAGGGACGGCACTCTCGAAATCGTTCAGACCGGCGCTCTGGCGCGGCGGCGAGCGGCTCCAGTTGGTGCCAACCAGGCAACTGTCCGCCGAGTAGCTGTGCGGCCGGCGGCAACCGAAAGCGAAGAACCGGAGAGTGGCCGCTATTCACCCACACTGATCGCCTACCGTCCCGATGTGGCGAAGGCGAAAGGCCTTCCGGAGCCCGATAACTTCGATACCCACACCACCATCCGCGACCCGAACGAAAAGTTCACTTTCAACTTTCCCGATGCGAACGGTAACTTAGTCTCAAACGAGGACCCGCGCTTCAAGGGCAAGGCGGTGCTGGCCATCGTGACCGGCACCTGGTGCCCGAACTGCCATGATGAGGCACAGTTCCTGGTTCAACTGGACAAGAAGTATCGCGACAAGGGTCTTGCCATCGTGGCTCTCGATTTCGAGGAGCCGGAACAACAGGGGACCTTGGAGCGCGAACGCGCTTTTGTAGAGCACTACGGAGTCAAATACACTTACTTGATCGCCGGTGCGCCGGCCCAGATGTGGGAGAAGATTCCTCAAGCGGTCAACCTGAACAGTTGGCCAACCACTATCTTCATCGGACGCGACGGATTGGTAAAGGGCACACACACCGGGTTCGCGTCACCGGCGAGCGGCGACTTCAATCGTCAATTGAAGGAAGAGTTCACGGCGCGAATCGAGAAACTGCTCGCCGAGAAACCGGCGCCGGATCCTGCGGACACAACTGCCGCTGTGGTGACACCCGAGAAGTAAGACGACCCAGGTGACTGGATCCGCAAGGTTGGCGATACGGAGCAGGCCTTCGCCCATGATGGCCTGCCGCAGTTCGATTGGATAAGTCGAAAATGAGAGTTCTGTTCAGAGTTATGGCGATCGTGGGACCGGTTGCGCTGCTGCTGGTCTGCGGCCTGGTGCCCGAGCTGGCTCAAAGCACGGACGCGGACATCATCGTGACGGCCGCGCCGGCCTACGCGCCGCTAGCGGCACTGCGCGGCGAAGAGCGGTTCCCGAAAGGTGCGCGGCTGCTGCTGGTGCGCGAGGGCAACGCCGAACCACTGGTGCCCCGCTTTGCGGCCAGCGCGGACGCCAATGTGTCTTTCGATGCCAGGACGGTTTTGTTCGCGGGCAAGCAGGCTGTGGGCGATCCGTGGCAGGTGTGGGAACTGACGCTGGCGGATCGCTCCGTGCGCAAGGTGATTGGCGGCTCCGGCGATGTGATTTGCCCGCTGCATCTGCCGTTCGGCCGCATAGTCTATGCGCGCCGCACTGCGATCGGGTTTCAATTGGAGTCCGCGGGGACGGAGAACGCGGACGCAGGCGCGGCGCCGCTGCAACTCTCCTACGTGCCGGCCAGCGCGATTCCGGTGGACATACTCCAGGACGGGCGCATCCTGTTTGAAGCGGGCTTCCCGCTCGGGTCCGGATCGGCGCCGGAACTGTTCCTGGTCTATGCGGACGGCTCCGGCGTGGAGTCCTATCGATGCGACCATAACACGGCGCGCTGGGGCGGGCGGCAGGTGGCGTCCGGCGACGTGGTGTTCACGCACGGAGCCGGGCTGGCGCGATTTACCTCGCCGCTGGCCAAGGAGACGCGGATTGACGCGCCGCGCGCCGAGTACGCGGGTGCGGTCGCGGAGATCGCTTCGGGCGCATGGCTGGTGAGCGCGCGGGCCAAAAGCGGCGCGCACTTCGCGCTTGATCTCTGGAAGCCCGGCGCGGCGGCGTTGCAGACAATGCTCGGGGAAACTGGCGAGAATCTTGTCGAGCCCGTCCTCGTTGCCCCGCGTGTGAGGCCGAAGCGTCACCCCTCGGCGCTACACGAATGGACCTACGCCAACCTGCTGGCGCTCGACGCCCGGCAATCGCGCGAGGGCGACCTCAAGGAAGCGCCTGCATCGGTCCGCCTGGAAACAATGGACGACGCCGGCCGCGCAATCGTTGCAGGTGAGGCGCCGGTCGAGGAGGATGGATCGTTCTATGTGAGAACCCCCGCCGATCGGCCCATCCGCTTTTCCCTGCTCGACGAAAACGGCGCGGTCGTGCGCCAGGAACACGGATGGTTCTGGACTCGCCGCGGCGAGCAACGCATCTGCGTGGGCTGCCACACAGGGCCGGAACGCGCTCCGCGGAATCGCGTCCCCGATGTACTGCTGCGTTCCACCAGGCCAGCCGATTTTTCTCACGTGGATCTTGCCGCTGGGCAGCGAACAACGGGAGGCAACTGAGATAATGGCCCATCTCTCCCGATTCACCCGCATTCTCTCGACGGCCGTGAGAGCGGCGCTCGTGGCAACTCTGGTGGTGGCCGAGTTACCAACCGATCCAGTGCGTGCGAACGCGGGCGCCCCGGAAGACTACGCTTCGCCGATCGAAGTCCTTTTCTCCCCGGACGGCACGCGCCTCTACGTGCTCTGCCAGCAGAGTGGCCAGGTGAGAGTGTTGGATGCGGCCAGATATGCCGTGATCGGAAACATCGAAGTCGGCCGCTTGCCGCGCGGCTTCGCGCTCTCGCCCGACGGTGCGCGGCTATTCGTGACCAACTCCTGGGACGACACACTGTCGGTCATCGATACCGGCGCGCTCAGCGTCGTGGCGACTTGGCCGGTGGGCTCTGAGCCTTCGGGCGTGGTCGAGGACCGCGCGGGCAAGCGGCTCTTCGTCGCCAATCGGATCAGTAACGATGTAGCAGTGCTGAATGCCCGGAGCGGCGTCGAAGAGAAGCGGCTGCCGGCGGGGCGCGGTGCCAGTTACCTCGCTCTGTCCCCCGGTGGCGACAGGCTCTACGCAACGCACGTCTATCCGAATCCGTCTCCGCAGCGGACGGGCGCCGAGAACCGCACTGCCCCGGAGTCGGAGATCACGGTGATCGATACGGCGGCTGCCACGGTGATCGACCGTTTGCCGCTGCATGAGATCGCGGGAGTCTTTCACATAGCGCTCTCTGCCGATGGCCGCCTTGGCGTAGCCGCCGCGTTACATCCCAAAAACCTGGTGCCATTGGCGCACCTGGAACACGGTGGAGCTTTCGCCGACACGCTCACGCTATTTGGCACGGATGTTGGCGGCGAAGCCCCAATCGAGGTGCCTCTCGATGAGTTGGAACGTTACGCCTCGCAGCCATTCGGCGTGGCGATTGCGGCCGATAAGTCTCGTCTCTATGTCACCAGCGGCGGGTCGGAGATGGTGACAGTGGTGGATGTGCCGCGCCTGCTGCGTTTCATTCATACGCACCCGGGGCCAAACACGCAGGATCTCTCCGCCAGCGCCAACTATGTAGTCACGCGCATTCCGGTGGGGCACAATCCACGCGGGTTGGCGCTGACTCGCGACGGCAAGAGGCTGTTCGTGGCCAACCGGCTGGAAGACAGCGTGAGCGTAATCGATACCACGGCCAATCGCATATCCGCCACCATCGCGCTGGCCGGGCCGAAGACGGCCTCCACACTGCGTCGCGGCGAACAGGCGTTCTACACCGCGCGTTACTCGTTTCAAGGACAGATTAGCTGTTCCAGTTGCCATATCGATTCCACGTTCGACGGTCTTACGTGGGATCTGGAGCCGGATGGTTTTGGTCGCGACATCGTAGACAATCGGCTGATTGAAGACGTCAAGGGCACGGAGCCTTTTAAGTGGAACGGGAGCAATCCAAACATCCCCACCGAGTGCGGACCGCGCACGGAAAAGTACTTCTGGCGCTCGGAGACCTACGACAACCGCACGCTGACCGATCTGACTTTCTATGTTCTCAGCCTGCCGCCGAGGCCCAACCGTTTCCGGCTGCCAAACAACGAGTTGACGCCCGCACAATATCGCGGCAAGGCCTTGTTCGAACGCGCCGTGGACAAAACGGGCAAACCAATCGCGGAATTCAACCGCTGCTCCCATTGCCACAGCGGACCTAAGGGCACCGACCAGAAATCCTTTGACGTGGGAACGCACAAGGCTACCGACAATGTGGGCCCGTTCGACACGCCGCAGTTGACCAATATCGCGCTCACCGCGCCCTACCTCCACGATGGGTCGGCGCGAACTCTCGAAGAGATCTGGACTGTTTATAACAAGAACGATCAGCACGGTCGCACGAACGATCTGACCAGGGACGATTTGCGCGACCTCATCGAGTATCTGAAGACTCGATAGCCCGATACGCCGAACGACGCAATGAAGACAAGGACCGAATTCATCAGCCACAAAGGAATTAACATCATTATGAGTGCACTAGCAGAGAACCTGGAGACTATCGAAAACGCGCCCATCGCCAAGCGCGCCATCACGAATCATGGCGTGCTCAACGAGGCCTATGCCTACGCCAAACCAAGTTCATTCTCGCGCGGTATCCGGATCGACTCGAACGGAGTCGCGACCTTGTTCATTTCCGGCACGGCCTCGATCGACGAGCGCGGCGTAAGCGTGCATATCGGGGATTTCCGCGCCCAACTGCGGCGGACTTTCGACAACATCACCGGCCTGCTTGAGAGCGAAGGCGCCACCTGGCACGACATCGTGCGCACCAGTTGCTACTTGCGCGACATCGATCGCGACTACGACGTCTTCAACCAGGAGCGAACGGCCTTCTTCCGGGAGCAGGGGCTCGATCCGCTGCCCGCGTCCACCGGCATACAGGCGCATCTCTGCCGTCCGGAGCTGCTAATCGAGATCGAAGCAATCGCGATCTTCAGGACGGATCAGACGCCGGCCGGAAAGAAGTAGTCGTGCCGCCCAGCGGCCAGGGTGGTGCTGGTTGGCCCACCGGTTGGCCGGTGCATCATTCAAAAACAGGTGCTTACTTGATTCGCGTGGGGCGATTTCGCCTGACGGCGGATCGGTGCTCTGGCGGTAGCGACCGGGCAGCGAGAGCGCGATGATGCAGTGATACCGGGCCGCGCTAGTATTCGAATTTCGCCAGCCAAGTTGTCCAATCCGGCGCCACCATCGAGCACAAGCCCCGTAGCTGCCTCGATCGCCGCCAGCGCCCTTCGTGCTTGCGCGGATCGGAAGCCAGAAGCGACATGAGCCGTGCCCCGCCGCTGCGGAACTGCCCGGATACCAGTATCATCGTAAGCGACCTTTGTACCGTGTGGGGCTACTTCCACTCGCACAGGGAATCGACGTAGGCTGCCGAGCCGTCGCGCAGCCAACCGTCGAGCTGCGCGGGCTCCTTCAACTGCTGGCCGCGGCGGCGTGAAACCACCGCGAAGCGGCAGCCGGTGGCGGCGAGGCCGGTCATATCTCCCCACAGCTTTTCGAATTGCGCCACCGGAAATACGTCTTCCTGCCCTTTGCCCCAGCGCTTCTTGACGTCTTTCAATGTGATGTAAGTGGGCATGCGGGCGGCCACGGCCCGGACGCAGGCGGCGACTTTAGTGGAATCGGAGAGATCCTGGCGCGCCAGTCCGAACACCTCGAGCAGCCGGTCCAGGTGAATCCACGCTGTAGCGCTGTTGTAATAGGACAGGCCGGCTTCCACTTCCTCGGAGGGCAGCGCCAGGCCTTCCACCAGGCGGGGCCGGCCGTCCACACGGGCCAGGCCGCCGCCGCGATCTTCAAACTGGCGGGCGATGACTTCGAAGCTGAGCGCCGCGCCCTGCTCGATGTGCCAGCCGAGCAAACCCGGATCCACGTTCGCTCCGAGCGTGTCGATATTGTGCATCATCAGGTACTGCAGTTGCGGCCGGGCCGCCAGCAGGCGCTCCAACACGCCATTGCGCAGCAGGTTGGGAATTTCGTACCAGTGCCCGGTGGGATGCAGACATTGGAGCGGCAGATTGCCGGTGTAATCGGAACCTTCGCCGGCATGCTGTGCCCAAGCGATGAGGGCTGCGTGCAGGCTTTCGCAGACTTTTTGCTTCTGCTCATCTAGGAGTTGCTGCGGCGTCTCCTCCCAGGCGAACTTCAAATCGCGCGCCATGGGGACCAGCCTCAGGCCGACCGATCGCCCAGGCGACAGAAACAGGTTCGAGCCGTCCAGTTGTTCGCGATCGATCCATTCGGCGATAGCGCCGTGGGTCAAATAGCTGGTGGTGATCACGTGGGGCAGGGGCGTCTCGCACAGGGATGCGGTGTGGCGGCTTTTCGCCAGATGCACCTCGATGAAGTTGCGGTGACGGCCCGCGAACCGGGCGAAGGGGCTGAGCGCCTTGACCACGCCGGCGCCGCGGGTCCAGCGGGTGCCGATGCCGCCGGCCAGCGAAATCACGGCCACCCGCCCCCGGCCCAGAGCCTCCATTCCCATGTCCCGGTAGCGGCTGCCGGCTCCGTCCTCGGCGTGCCACACATCCAGGTCTTCCACATCGCGGATATCGGCGCTGGCGGGCAGCCTGTTCTGCGCCAGGCCGATGCGGCCGCGGCGCAGTTCGGCGCGAATCTGCTCGTGCTCGGACGTGTCAAACCCCAATTCCGGCAGCAACTCGTTGAGGGTGCGGCTTTGGTCGCCGGCCGCGCCGGCGCTCCGCGGCAGCAAAACGTCGAACACGTTCTCGACCACGGGACGCATTTCGTCGGTCTGCCGGCACTCGGCGGCGAGGCGGGCGAGCTCGGCTTTGCGCGCTTCGGGCAGCAGGCGGGTATCCGTTTTGACCAGCGCCGGAATGAAGAGCGTGTAGTAGGCGGCCGGCATGAGCGCGGCTTCATCATCGAGCAAGCGGGCCTCGGTGCCGCGTTCGTTGATGGCGAAATCGTATACCACCGGCTCCATGGCGAACGGCACGGCCCGTTCGAGCCGCTGCTTGGCAGCGCGCATCAACGCGCCCAGCCGCTCCTGCGCCTGCGGCCGGACTTTGGGGTCGAACATGAATCCCATGCCGCCGCCGGCCATCCCGCCCAGCATCCAGAAGCCGTAGAAACCGTCGCCGAACTCGGCGCGGACGGCGTGAATCAGGGTTTCCGTATAGAGATTGCTGGCCCAGGGAATGATGGTCTGGATGGGCCCGAAGAAGTTGCGTTCCGTGGCTGCCCCGAGGGCAGAAATGTCGCCGGCCTTCAGGCATTTGAGAATTTCGTCGAAGATCGCGATGGCCTGCCGGCGTCCCTGCCATTCGGCTTCCGCGCGGAGCAGGTATTTCTCGGTCACCATTTCGAGGATCGGCCCCACGTCCTGCGCCATGCCGCCGTGCACCAGGACCAGGCTGTCTTCGAGTTTCTGTCTGGCTCCGGGCGGCACCTCTTCATTGGTGAGGACGTGATGGCGCGGCAGCAGACAGCCGCGGCTGACGCCGAACTCCGGGTCGCCTTCCGCGGCCAGCACGCCTTGGATCACTTTCATCCCCGGCCAGACGCCGCCGGAATCCTGCCAGCCTCCGCCCGACCCGCCCAGCCATTCGCCGAGAATCGCGCGTCCAGCCACCAGGCGGCGCTCGTTCTCCGCCAACGTTCCGGTGAGCGAGCGCACCTGACCGGTGGCGCGCATGGAGACCGCGATGATGGAAGCCAGCAGATTGGTGGAAACCGCCAGGCGGGAGCCTTTGGGGATTCCCCTCACATGGGTGACGATCTCCAGGCCGTAGCCCGGCACCCCGGTCAGCGCGGCCAGGACGTCGGAAAGCGGCTGGCGCGCGCCTTCGAATCCCGGAGGGACGATGCCGGCGGCGATGATTCCGGCTTTGAGCAGACCCAGGTAATCGCGCGCGAAATCGAAAACCTCGGCTAAGGAAGTGACATCGCAGCTCGCATTCAGGTCGACGCTGGTCAGGCGAAGCACCGGCTCGTCGATCGCCCTGAGATACACATCGATGGGCGGCTGCGGGCGCGCCGAGCCGGAGCCGCGCAGGGCCAGATCGATCGAGACATTGAGCACCCGCGCGCCTTCCGGATAGTCCATGCCAAGGAAGAAAATATCGCTCCAACCGCTGTGGCTGAGGTCCATGCGGACCGGCGTCGATTCGCGGAGGATCGGGAAAGCGCCACGCCCGCCGGGACGGTCGAGCAGTTCGCGCCGGAGAACCAGCGGGTAATCGGCCGGATGCCCGATGCGGGACATCCACTGGTTGCCGCGCACGGCCCGCACGCTGCGGCGAACCTGCGCCGCCAAGTTCTGGAAGGCGAGCCCTTGATAGGCCGCCGCCAGGGCGCTCGACAGAGCGGCGGTCGGGCCGGCGGCCGAGCAGGCCAGCAGCGTGTCGATGGCTTCGTGGTAACGGCGCTGTAAAATGTGATCGAGGGCGGCCGGCGGCGCGGGTTTCCCGGCCGGTACGCCGGCTTTATACGGCAAATGGAAGCGGTGAATCGAGTACAGAAAGAACTCGGCCCGCACCCGCTCGTACAGGTTGTCGCTGTCGCGGCGGAACCGGTCCAGCGCGGCGGCTTCCGCCACCAGTTGGCCGACGCTTGCCTGCTGGCAGAAGCCATCGAGCGGCCGGTTCCTGCGCTCGGCGGAAGCGGCGGTGACGATGCCGATCAGCTCGCTCATCGCGGATTCGAGCCCACCGGGTCTTCCATCGCCCGCGTGGCCAACAGCTCCAGCAGGCTGGCCAGCACCCGCTCGCGATCGCGCCCGGTCAAGGCCAGGGCCATCTGGGCAGTCAAAAGGCCGTACCGAACCCCCACGTCATACCGGCGGTTGCTCTCTTCCAGCGCAAGATACTGCTCGCGGCGCGCCAGTTGATTCAGCACGCCGGACAGCGTGATCCTTCCCTCCTCCGCCCGCAAACCATGTTCGAGAAGGTCCATCACGCCGGCGGTTAAGACATGCATGCCGAAAAAGCAGAGGTAGTACCCGGCACGAAGTCCGGGGACGATCAGGCGCTCTTCGGCCTCGGTCGGGGTTGGCTTTTCCTTGACCACTTCAACGCGGTAGACTTCGGGCCGTCCGGCTACGGGTTGGCCGCCCACAACACCGTAGTGGCCGATGTGGTTTTCGCGCGTCGGCTGCACCGCGGAAACCGCGCAGTTTTCCTGTTCGGCCAGAGCCACCAGGCGGCACGCCGGACGCCCCTGCGAATTGCCCAGGTAAACGTGGTCGCCGACCAGGTGCAGAAACGGATCGTCGCCTGTGAACGGGCGGGCGCAGAAGATGGCTTGGGCGTAACCGCTCGGCGACGCCTGTTCGATGAACTGGACCCGCTGAACCAGGTCGCCGGCCGCTCGCGCGTAGGAAGCCCGATCACCGGGGGCGACGATCAGGCAGGCTTCCTCGATCGGCGCCGCGAATACCTCTTCCAGCAAGATCCGGAGGATTGGTTTTTCGATCCCGTCGCGGTCGATCAGCACTTGCAACGGCAGCGCGCGCTGGTGAACACCGGCGGCGGTGATTACGGCTTTGCGAACATTCATGGCTTGAGCCGAGGGAGCGGCGCATTGCCTATTGTTTCATGCTTCGCGCCGGGAAGAAACCGAAAAGAAGGGCACAGAAACAAATGGCCCGACTCCCCGCAGGGGTCGGGCCATGGGTGAAACGGAGGACTGTTACGAGCCGAAACCTTACTTCGCGAAGCGGCGGCGAGTCACCAGACCGAGGAGGCCCGCACCCACCAGAGCGAACATCGCCGGCTCGGGTGCTACGCCGCCCCCGTCACGATTCTCGGTGAGCGAAACGTTGTCGAAACCGGTTTGCGCGACTGATCCAGAAGGTGTAAGAAGTGCGATCTCCAGGGGGTCATTCACGTTGTTGGCCAAGGAGGCGTAATTCGCCGAGTCGACCGTCACCGTCCAGGTAGTCCAGTTTCCCGCTGTAGGGGCTGTGCTGTTGGCAATGTCGGCAATTCCCAACATGGTCGAACCTGCCCATAGCTCAATTTCGCCGCCGAACGGGTTCGAAGAAGAGGTGCGCGCGCCGACCAGCACCGACAGTACGTAGGTCTCGTTCGCGTCCATAACACTCGACACGACCTGGGAAAGTTCGCCGCCATTGCTGGCGAAGCCAACCTGGTTCGTGCCGTCGGAACCATACTGCGCTGCAGAATAAGCCACCTGACCGGCAGTACCAGAGAGGGTCCACGCAGGAACAGAACCGCAGGTGGTCCCCGACCCTGCAGTGCCGCAGACCGGCGTCTCAAAATCGTTGTCGCTAACCGAGACAGTGCCGGCCCAAGCCCCGGTTGTCAGGACAAGAAACGCTACCAATAAAGCTATTCCAAAACTTGCCTTCATTGCAATCCTCCGTTTTTTCCTCAGCAGAATATCTATACCGCAACCGCATCCGTCCGCTTTTCCGGATGCTTCTGTAGGTTAGCCGAAAACCTGACCGGGCGTCAAGTACTTTTGGCGGCTTTGTTTGGGTTTGATCGTAGAACTGATGGCGTCCGCTCCAAACTACAGAGTGCTTCCTCAGCAGGACGGCCAGAAGAATCAACCGGTTCCGCTGCTTCCAGAACAGATAAGTACGCATAGAATCAATAGATTAGCGGATTTACGAACGGTGGCGCCGAGCCGGGTTGGGAAGAAGATAAGGTTGCCTATCCTTGCGCTCGCTTCTTAGGGCCAATAGTACTAAACGCAGAGCGAAAGGGGTGCGATGTGACTTCCCGAAGGTGTGTTTCCGCGGTGTCAGCGCGCTGCCGCTGCTCGTCCAACAAATTCTTGTAGTGCTCCGCCTGCGAGGCCGCCTGGTGCAGCCGAATCTCCGCGTCCTCGGCGCGTGAGGACGATTCCCGTAGACGGATCTCCTTGTCCTCGGCACGCTGCCGTTGCTCCTCAGACAGATTCTTGTAGTGTTCCGCCTGCGAGGCCGCCTCGTGCAACCGGATCTCCGCGTCTTCGGCCCGCGAAGACGATTCCCGTAGACGGATCTCCTTGTCCTCGGCCCGCTGCCGTTGCTCCTCAGATAGATTCTTGTAGTGTTCCGCCTGCGAGGCCGCTTCGTGTAGCCGGATCTCCGCGTCCTCGGCGCGCTGCCGCCGCTCCTCCGACAGGTTCTTGTGGTGTTCCGCCTGCGAGGCCGCCTCGTGCAGCCGGATCTCGGCGTCTTCGGCCCGCTGCCGCCGCTCCTCCGACAGGTTCTTGTGGTGTTCCGCCTGCGAAGCCGCTTCGTGCAACCGGATCTCCGCGTCCTCCGCCCGCGAAGACGATTCCCGCAGCCGATTCGCCGCGTCTTCGGCCCGCTGCCGCCGCTCCTCCGACAGGTTCTTGTAATGCTCCGCTTGCGAAGCCGCCTCGTGCAACCGGATCTCCGCGTCTTCGGCGCGCTGCCGCTGCTCCTCCGACAGGTTCTTGTGGTGTTCCGCCTGCGAGGCTGCCTCGTGCAACCGGTTCTCCGCGTCCTCCGCCCGCGAGGACGATTCCCGCAGCCGATTCTCCGCGTCCTCGGCCCGCTGTCGCCGCTCCTCCGACAGGTTCTTGTGGTGTTCCGCCTGCGAAGCCGCCTCGTGCAGCCGGTTCTCCGCGTCTTCGGCCCGCTGCCGCTGCTCCTCCGCTAGGTTCTTGTAGTGTTCCGCCTGCGAGGCTGCCTCGTGCAGCCGGATCTCCGCGTCTTCGGCCCGCTGCCGCTGCTCCTCCGCTAGGTTCTTGTAGTGTTCCGCCTGCGAAGCTGCCTCGTGCCACCGGTTCTCCGCGTCCTCCGCCCGCGAGGACGATTCCCGATGCCGATTCTCCGAGTCTTCCGCCCGCTGCCGCTGCTCCTCCGCTAGGTTCTTGTGGTGCTCCGCCTGCGAAGCCGCCTCGTGCAACCGGATCTCCGCGTCCTCGGCGCGCGACAACGCTTCCCGCAGCCGATTCTCCGCGTCCTCGGCCCGCTGCCTCCCTTCCAAACTACGCCCAAGGGCTTCAGTGACGTTGATCGAATGTTGAGAACGGCGCTCGGCCTCCAAAGACGATGTGCTCTCCATGATCTTGCCACACAGGTCGAAGAGCGCGTCGTGGTCCAGGACACGAAGACGACTGGGCCGAAACCCGTCGATACCGTTCAGGATGACGGTATCATTGCCGCGCTTCCGGGAAACCGCGACGAAGGCGCGGTAGCAAGGTTCCCGATAATCCCCGGCGGCGAAGGAGAGATTGAATATGGCGTCCAGTTCCTGCCCGAACTCGGGCGCACCCTGCGCCCAGAGGTGGTTCTTGGTCAACATCATGCGGAGCCAGAGCATGGTATTGCCATGGTTCCAGATCCGAAAGGGGAGTCCTGTTTCCGCGACCCATCGGCGAACCGTTTCGATCTCGGGAAGACCCAGTTCCAGGTGCTCTCGCAAGGCGGGCAATTCGACCTGTTTCCGCATCTGGATATACCGGTAGACCAGGCGCTCGCAGGCTTCGTTCAAAGGAGTGCGAAACGGGAAACTCAATAGAACGGCGCCGCGCGCCACCCGCAGCAATTCATGCAGAAAGCGTTGCCGGCCGTCCGCCGGCACATGCTCCAGGGTGTCCGCGGCCAGAACGAATTCGAAGCTGCGATCCGCAAACGGAAGCGAGAGCGCCGAACCGACCGTATAGTCTTTGAGGCCGGGTTCCCGGTGAAGGTCGATTACAAACGTCCTGGCATCCGGAATGAAGGCGGACGCCAAAGACTCGAACCCGGGCCACAGCACTTCCGAATGGCCTCCGACATCGAGAACCGTGTAGGGGGCCGCGCCGCGAAGTGCCCCGACAAATTGGGCCGCCAGGGAGTACCGCTCATACAAATCGAACGAAACAAGCTGCGTTCGACGATCAGGTGTGGAAGCCAAGGGAACCGCCATCTCGTTGGGCGAGGTCATGCACCGCTCATATCATAGCATCCGCCGGAAAACCGGCTTCTCCATCGGCTTGCCTTGCATGGTCCGGCGCATCAAACGGTTACGGTGGCGAGTATGACGGCGTTGCCGCACCAGTCGGCCGATTCGCGGTGGCATCCCCGGAACTGCGTCAGTTGCAGGTGGGCGGCGGCGGCGGGCGACCATACGCCGAGCCGGACGCTGTAATTGCCACGGGGAACCTCGGCGGGAACCGCCACCAGCCGGTGCGAGTAGACAAATCCCAAAGGATCCGGAATCGCGCCTTTCAAAGGGTAGTCGCCCTGAAAGCGGATTTCGCCTCCGTCGTCCAGGAAGTGGACAAACACGCACCAGTCGTCGAGAAGTTTCTCGACATGCCAGCGCAGATCCATGGCCAGCACGCGGGGCTGGTCCTGGTGGATCTGGAAGTGCCAGAGCGTGAGCGACCCGGCGAACTCGGCGCCAAAACTCCACAGCCGGACATCCTTGATGCAGCGGCCGATCGCCAAACCGGCCGGTCTCTTCCGCGCGCCCCGGGCGGCGGGCAATTCCCGGAAACCGGGGTGGGCTTGCAGCAATTGGCAGATTTCGTCGAGCGACGCGAACCCGTCCGTCTCGCCGTCGCCGGTACGCACGTTCGACAATTACACCCCCTTGGACAGCACGGCGTCGAGGCGGCGCATGCCATCGGAGGCACAGTGTTGCGCCTCGCACCAGTTGTGAAACTCGGCGGCATATGCGCCGACCGCCTCGGCCAACGCCTTGACGACAATGGAAGCCGCTTCCGCGCGCGGCACCGAAGCGAAATCGGGGCTGAGGAGTTGTTCGAGAATGAAATAGAAATTCTCGCGGGCCGCATTCATCTGGTAGCTTGGCCGAATCGCCGTACGGTCGGCGGCGATCAACAACGATTCCAGCAGGCTGGGCACCACATCGTAGGATCTGAAGAATTCGGTCCAGTCCCCGTCTTCCGCGAGAATCGCGCGGGCTTCGCCACATAGAAAGCCGATCAGGCCGAGAAACTCCTCATCGGTTCGAGCTCCGGTCTGCACGGGCGGAAGGTGGAGGATCCGGGGTACGATCCGGCCCGAAACATAGCTGCGCCGCAGATGGTAAGCGGCGGGCCGGGTATGAGAATGCACGACGCACACCGATGGCTTGTACACCAGCCGGCGGCCGGCGGAGATCGCGCGCACGCCCCAGTCGAGATCTTCGGCGAAGGACATTGCCCGGAAAGGGCACTGCTCCCAGAAATCCCGGCGCAGAGTCGAAAAGACGTTGTCGAAGCTCGCCAGGCGAAGCCGCTCTTGAAAACCGAGCGTTTCAAAATGCTCCCAACTCTCCAACTCCTGGACCCGCGCATCCTCGCCCAGAAAGCGATTCCGGTACTCGCACTGCCACCGGGCCACGGAATCGCCATCGGGGCGCGGCACCTGGCGCGCCGTGACACCGACAACCCGCTCATCGGCAAATGGAGAGAGCATCTCTTCCAACCAGGAATCGCCCAGCGGAACGGCGTCCTGCACGAGCATGACGCAGAACTCCCCCCCGCTCTGCCGGATTCCGAAGTTTCGCGTCTCGCCGTGGTTGAACGACTCGGGAGCGATCGAGATAACGCGCGCACCGTGCTCGCGCGCCAAATCCGGCGTCCCGTCGGAGGAACCGGAATCCACGACGACGATTTCCAGTGAGTGCGGCTGTCCGCGGACGGCTGCCAGCGTCTTGCCAAATTCCGCCCCGGCATTCTTCGTGGGAATAATGACCGAGATCGATCGATCCGCCCAAGACGTCACGACGGTCCCCCCTGCGGCGTTTCGGGCCTTGCCGCGTCGCCACCGGGACTCCACAGGTATTCGGCGGGTGAGCAGCCACGCCCCTCGGCGCGCCCCCATTTGAGGTAGTGAAGCAGCGGATTGACGCCTGTCGCCGCAACGTCGGGATACGTCTCGAGATAGTAGTCGGTATCGAACAAAGGAGAGGGATTGCAGCCGTTCCGAAAGCCCATGAGAAGATAGTGCCACACCGGGGAGACTCCGGCGGCTTTCACGTCCGGGTAAGACAGAGCGTAATCGCCGGCATCGAAGAACTCCTCGAACTCGCGACTTGTGGCGCGGCCGCGCCGCAGCGTCGTGTACAGCCAGACGGTCTTCAAGGCGCCGGCCGCGTTGGACTGGGATAGCGCGTTTCGGATGATGCAGAGATACGCTCGCAGCCGTCCCTCCGGCAGCGGCTGGTAGTCGCGGGCGGCGGGCAACGCCGCCGCGCCGATGGCGGCCTCGTCCTCCGCGGATCCGGCAGACCAGGGGCGCGCCTCGCTCAGTTGCCGAAACAGCTCGGCATACTGGGCCGCGGGGCCCGCCCACGAGTATTGCTCTACAGCCCAACGCCGGCCGGCAACGGCCAGTCGCAGATAGCCTTCCCGGTCGGAAGCCAGGCGTTCGATCGCGCCGCAGAAATCGTCGACGTTGTCCGGCTCGCAAAGCGTAGCGCCATTGCCCTCGGGTGCCATCTCCGGTATGCCGCCGACGCGGCTCGCCACAATCGGTACGCCCATCGCCAGGCTCTCCAGAACAATGTTAGGACGACCGTCCAACCGCGAGCAAGCCACCGTCACGTCGCAGCAAGGGAGATAGTCGCCGGTCTTGACGAAACCCAGCAAATGAACGGTGTCTTCCACTCCACATTCCCGGCACAAAGCACGGAGCGAGGCTTCCATGGGTCCCGTCCCGCAAATCAGGAACTGAAAAGCGGGGCGCCGCTTGAAGCGGGCGGCGATGCGCACAAAGGTGTCGGGAGCTTTCTCTTCGGCCAGTCGTCCGAAAAACCCGGCCACGAAGGCTCCTTCCAGCCGCGGCCCTCCAGTCCGCCAGTCCTTCGGCGGCCTCGGAGCGAACCGGTCGACATCCACCGCATTTGGAATTACGGAAATCCTGCTTCTCGGTTCCCCATGCTCCACCAGCCACGCCGCCATGCCTTCATGTTCGACGACGACACGGTCGATCAGTTCCCGGCTCTTCGAGTAGTTGCCGACGTGCCCCACGGGGTTGAACAAGAGGTCTACCACCGCAAGTCCGGCAAACAGCTCCCGCAAGCGCGGTAACCAGCCGTACACGGATTCGGATCCCACCTGCAGCAACACCCGGATCGAGTGACGCCGAATCAAATAGGAGAAAAAAGCAAACCGCAGATTGGCCGCCAGGAATTGCGGCAGGTGATAAAGACCGGCAACGCTGCCATGAAACCAATGGCTCGTGTTGCCGGAGCCGTGCGGCGCCGCCGCGGTCGTGACCAGGAAAACGCGAAACCCGCAGCGGGAGAGTTCGCGGAAAAGTCCGGCCATGGCTCGCTCCGCCCCGCCCATCGAGAGAAACGGCATGGCAACGATAATGCCGGGGGGATCCGCCTTTCGGGCGCCCTCCAACAGTCCGGCGTAGCCGTTCCACGGTGGCGTCTTGGCTCGAATGGCGTCGAGCCGCCGCACCAAAGTGGGATTGCTCAGAAGGTGGCCGTATTTCCGGCTCACGAATGCGGCGTCGCGCGGCCCATCGCGGGGTTCCTCGGAATTGCGGATGAGCGGTTCGGGAAGCAGGTAACCGCGGGCGCCTTGCTCCGCCATCCGGATCCACAGGTCCCAGATCAGAAAGGGAGGCGCGATCGCGCGGTCGAAGCCGCCGGCCCGAATCAGGGTTTCTCTTCGGATCAAAGCGGATGCGCCGGCATTCCGATCGAGCAGAGCGCGCAGGACGAATGGCCCGGTCCGGTGCAACTCGACGCCTCGCAGTTGCCAACTCCCGCAAACATCGAGGGAGGCCACTTCGAGATAGAACAGACATTTCTCGAGGTAGGTTTCCTCGATCTGGTCGCCAGGCTGGAGAAAGCAGATGTAGGGCGCCACGGACCGCGCGGCGGCGGCGTTCCACGCGCAGGCGACGCCTTCGTCGCCGGGAATCGTCTCGATCCGCTCACCGCCGGCCAGCGTCGCGGAAAAAGCCTCCGGGCATCCGGTGTCGATGGCCAGGAGTTCGAACGACTGAATCGTTTGCGCGCGGATCGCGCGCTGCGACAGTTCCACCGCATCGGGGTCTGGCCCGCACGGAAGGACTATCGTCACCAGCGGGACCTGCCCGCCAGTCTGATCGCCGCTCGTCAAGGTGCACTCCCGGCGCCGGTTCCGGCAGGGAAGCCATTCTCGAATCGGAACACCAGAACGCCGTTTCGACTGGCAAAGGGAACCTGGCTGAAACGATTATCGCTTCGCAGGTCGCGCAGCACCGGCAGCGATACCACGTTCAGGAAGCCGGGCAGGCCGGCCTGAAACGGCTCGGCAACCGTGATTACGTAACGGGGGCGAAACTCTTCGATGCGCCGCATGGCCGCCCCCACGTCCGATTCGGCATAGCCAAGCGAGGTGTAATAGCTCCGCACGCCTGTCCGCAGACGATTCTTGGCGGCAAAAAAGGCGGCTGCGTTAGCGTTCATCCAGGTGCTTTCCACCGCGACGATGTCATAGCGTTCCGGCGCATCCGAAGTCAGACGGACCACCCGCGTGAGATCGTCATAATGAGAGTGATCGAGCTCAGGCGTGAGAAGCCACGAGGATTGATGACTGAGGCGGCCCGCGATCGCCAGGGACTCTGCATTAACAGCCGCCCACTGAGCGCCGCACGCGAAGACCGCGGCGGCGGCGAGCCTTGCCGGCAGAAAGGCGCAAAGCTGCATAAACACGATCGCGATACTCGGCAGGATACCGTAAAGGAATCTGGGCTCCATGGTGATGGTTGTGGACAACACCGAGAGAAGCAGCAGGATTTGCAGCGCACTCAGCACGGATACGGGTGAAACGCGCGGGCTCTCCCGGCGCTGCCGGAGACGCGGCATTCCAAACAGGACCGCTCCAGCCAGAACCGCCAGGAACACCCAACCGAGATAAGGCGCGAGAAAGGAATCGTTCAGCAATCCCCACCACTCGACAAGTTTGTGCATCCATGTGTCGCGGCTGCCATAGTTCAGAGCGACCGCGCCCGAGGACGAATCCCGGGCGTGCTGCCACACCGCTCGCAGATTCCTGCCATACCAGAGAGCGGTGGCGCCGGCCAGCAATACGAGAAGCACCGCCTGGACTCGAAAGCCGCGGGACTTCCAGCAGGCGGAGAATTCCGCCCGCGACGTCCTCTTCCGGCAGACCACGCCCGCCGTGTATAGGCAAGGCAGCAGGCAGTACAGCGGCGTGTCGGCTTTCGCCAGAACGCCAACCACCACCGCCAACGCAAGCTGGGTCGCAATGCGGAGACTGGACCAGCCCGGGGCCGCGACCGCCACATAATAAACCCACGCCACCGCGGCGGCTTGTAATGGTTCCACGAAGAATTGGTGGGAAAGGCCGGCAAACAGCGACGCGCCCGCCGCCAGCGTGACGCCGGCAACCGCCGCCAGGCTGGAGCCCGGGCATAACCGGCGGCCGATGCGGAACAGAATCGCCAGCAGAACGAACTGTGTGGCCAGAATGGAGACAAGCAGCGAGAGTTCCATCGACCCGAAGATGTGCTGTAGCGGGACGAAGAACTGCCCCAGCCACACCACACCCGGAGGTTTGATGGTCAGGCCATCCGCCAACTCCCCAACCCACCTTCGCAAGGAGTGCCCCATCCAGAACCAGAGATCCGCCGACACCTCCCCGTACCACGCCTGATCCCACAGCCACACCGTACGGTCTTCCGCGATCCAGACCAGGCTGGGGGCAAGCAGACCAGCGCACACCAGCGCCCACAGCAAGGCCGGCAGTTGGCGCGTGGTGCGGACGAGAGTCACTGGATCGGTTCCTCCGAGCGATCGATTGCCTGTTCGCGAATCCGTTATTGTATCGCGCTGCAAGAGCCGACGGTCCGGAATACGTTGACCTGTCGCGGCACGGATTGCCGGGGCCTGATTACCTGGACCGGCGCAATCGTGGCCATCTCGCCTCGCGTGGCGTAGAAGGCCAATCCCTGGGCTGGTCTACTCGAGACGCACATAAATCGGATTTGGGCAGTCATAGAATTCGCCCGCGGATGTAACTCCAACCAAGCGTAAATGATACACGCCCTTATGTAGGCTTGATACGTCAGCGGAGATATTGAACCCCACTTTAACCAATTGCGAGTTCTTGAGATATCGCGCCACGTCGGGTCTCAGCACAATAACCGCCTGAATCTTCTGGTTTCCGAGAACGGCATATATGGCTTCGAACGGCTCGCTAGCCTTGGGGTCGGAGGCCGCCCAACCATCGATATCGAGGCGGTTCTCCACCGGCAGCGGGTTTTTCGCAGAGCTCTCAGGCGGCAGCGGGCGCCCGTTGAGTGCGTCGACCGCACCGGCCCACATCTTCCGGATGTCGGCGGGGATCGCGGCCGGCGTTCTTGCGGCCAACCACCGGGGCGTCCGAAACGTCCGCTCAGGCGCCTCGGCAAAGCTGAGTTGGACGGGCGAAGAGTACGATTCCAACCCATCGCCGGAGAAACGAAAGCGGGTCACCCTCTGCTGACAAACATCGTCCAACAACAGGAAATCCAGCCCGGCCGGGTCAAGCGGCAGACAATTGACGATGAAAGGCTCTCGCAGCACATCCGGAATGACCCGAAATCTGGAGTGAGAGCCCCGCTCTGTCTCAAAGTCGACATAAACCGGTTCCGTTCTGTATAGAATTCGTCTTGCGGAACCCCCAAGAGTCGACACGAATGCAACGCTCAGGCTGACGGCCCATGGACGATTCGGCACTTCCTGCCAGTTCCGGATATTGGCAAAGAGGGTGTTGAGTGGATTGAATTGCGGCGCGCTCTTGTGCTTTCTTTTCTTCAACAAGACAAGACCCGGCCCTTCCGCCTCCGGCTCAAAGGCGGTCTGGATCGCCTGCCACGTCGCGGGAACGTCCAGGAGTGGGTGACGGCCATCGACTCCTTTCCATTCAATGAGGAGCCGCGTGTCGGAAGGGGTGCCGTCCTCCAGTCTGCCGGCCGTCGCCCGGTCCAGTTGGTGCGTGTACCCGCTGTATGATTGCAGGGTATACAACGGCAACAGGTTTAGATGATTTGCAGCAGCGTATGACAGCTCCCAGGGAAACACCACGACGGGGAAACGCTGGATGTCCTTCAGCAACTCATCCGGAAGAACGTCAGCTTGCAAGTTAGCCTCGGACTTTGCATCCAGCCCGGCGACGAACCGATCCCAGTGAAATAACAGTCCAAACTTTTCGAGATAGACCAACGGATCCCAGGTGCTGTACGATAACGGCTTCCGCGCCGGACTCGCCGCGACGAGGGCCACGCAACAGACGCATCCCCACGCAGCACTCCGCACCCAGGTGCATGCCTTGCCTCCGCGGCACTTAGCCGCCATGGTTGCGAAGAATATCGGAGCAGCTTCATAGAACAGCAGTTCGTGCCCGTGTGCCCGTACCACAGCATGCTTGAGCGCGAACGCCACGCTGACCCACACACACCCGACCACCTCCCAACCGAGCCATCGCCGCCACGCCGAGTAAACGCCAAACCCAACAATCAAGGCCAGCAGGAGCGCTATCGACCAAACGTCCCCACCCGGCAACCCGGGCAACGACATTGCAGCGCTGTAACCGCCGATTATTTCGCCGCAGTTCACCACGTACGAGCCGAGGTCCGTGAACGAACGGTCGCAGATTAGAAAACCTCCCAGCGGAGCAAGGATTATACAAGCTGCCGCGATCGCCGAAGCGATGCTCGGCTTCTTGCGTTCCTTCCAGGTCACCAGGCAAATATAGACGATCAAAGATGCGGTCACCATTACATACGCCAACGACTTGGTCAGACCTGCCAGCGAATTGAGGACAATCAGAAGAACCGTCGCCCGGATGGGACGCGCCCCCTCCGGGCCCCGCCACAGAATCAGCATCAGGGCGGCGATTACCAACATGCAATCGAGCGACGCCAGGGCCGAGTACGCTACCACGAGAGAGCCGGCGATAATCAGGCAGCCGCCGAAATCGAACTGCTTCCGCCGGTACCCCACAACCAGGGTTCCCAGCAGGACTGCCCATATGAAGAACCGGATCGCCAAAGCGATGGTGAGGTTGTGACCAAGGTGCTCCGGAAAACAAACAAATCCAAGCGGTCCGTACGTGAATATCACGTCCCGGCCAAATTTGTAGGGCGAACAATAGAACTGATTCAGGCCGAAGTGCCAGGACGGATCCAGACCCTGGTTAACAGGGCCGCCGCTGACGGGAAACGTTGCCATCGCCGCGTAGGCGGCGAGAACATAGAATCCGGCGCGTTCCGCCACG
Source organism: Bryobacteraceae bacterium (assembly GCA_049686695.1). GTDB lineage: Bacteria > Acidobacteriota > Terriglobia > Bryobacterales > Bryobacteraceae > Bog-375. The sequence goes on from JBAVIH010000227.1 coordinate 21,288, forward strand.
GCGTAAAACGACCGTGTTGGGCCGACCGTATTCTCGCCTTGGCCAGAGTGCCGTTCCACGGAACTCGCCCTCAACCTGAACCTCCAAGGGACTTTAGGCAGCTTTATCCAACGCCGCCAGCGTGACGCCGGCAACTGCCGCCATGCTGGAACCCAAGCACAGCCGCCAGCCGGGCCCGGGGCAAGCAAACCAACCCACAACAGCCCCACAGCCCGGCCGGCAGTTGGCGGGTGGAGCGGACCAGAGTCACTGAATCGGTTCCGCCGAGCGATCGATTGCCTGTTCGCGAATCCGTTATTGTATCGCGGTGCAAGAGCCGATGGTCCGGAATACCGCGGCCAGCGCAATCGCGGCAGACAATTGACGATGAAAGGCTCCCGCAGCACATCCGGAGTGACCCGAAATCTGGAGTGCAAGCCCGGTTCTGTTTCAGACGACTGGGATAATTGTGCCGCCCTCATCCCGAAACGCGGAGTGCAACGTTTGTTAGAATGGCTTAAACTTATGGACACTGCGAGTCAGCGCACAGTTCCCAGCCGGTTATCCAAGCACTTACCGATTTTGATACTAGGTCTGTTTCTAACGGTTTTGGGAATCGGCATCCACCAGAAAACTACTCGGGCCATCGCACCGCCAATCTACGATCCCATGGCGTACTACACGAAGGGAGCGATGGTCTGGAGGGAATGGAGCGACGGCCGGCTGGCGAATCCGCTCAACGTCGGACCAACGTCCCGGCCGCCGGGAACGATGCTGCTCAGCAGTCCGCTCGGGTTCTCTCCCGATTTCCGTGCTTTCTTCTTTCGATCTATTTACTTTCCCGTCGTCGTGTTTGTGCTTGGCTTCTGGGTGCTGGCGGAGTCACAGGTGCGGCAACCTCGCCAGCGCTGGGCCAATCTGGTTGGATCTCTCGTGCTGGCCTCTTTGCCGATGTTCTATCAGTTTGAGAGGAACTCCGCTTTTAGATCTCCCTATGATTGGGGGTACGTGGATTGCTTTCTAGGAGCGCTAGCGTCCTTGGCGGCAGCGCTCCTGATTGTGAGTGCCCAACGACGTTCCGTCGGCTTAGCGGCGATGGGGGTCGCCACAGCGGCGCTTACTCTTCTCGTTAAGCCGGCGGGTCTGGCTCTCTTTCCGGTCTTCGGCCTTCTTTGGGTTACCGAACTGCTCGCCGCGAACTGGCCGATACTCGCGGGATGGCGTGAGAGCAGGGTGCTGAGACGTTACTCAATCTGGACGACTTTGCTTTTCGTAGTGATTCTCGGCGCTACAACAGTTGAATGCTTCCGATCGGAATACCTTTCCAGGACGAATCTCAGAATCGGCTATTACGGACAGAAGATTGTCATCGACATGTTCAAGAACGTGTCACTTTGGAACCTGGCTGCCCACCAGGTCCAATCGTCGTTCGGATGGCATTGGTTTTGCGCTTCGGTGACGGCTGCCCTATTTCTAGCCGGTGCCGTCGTGGTTCGGGTGTCGCGGCGCTCCATGTGCCGGGAGGACTTTCGTTTTCTGGCGGCGCTGGCGACGCTTTGTTTCGGCGTCTTCTGGTGGGTTAAGTTCGCCGGCCCAGTTATGATTCGGTACTTGTACCCGTTCCTGATGGTTTTTGGGGTCGTCCTTCTTACTGGCATTTTGAAGGCGGCGGACCCGATGTTGCCTCGGTGGGCTCGACGTGCATTGGCCGTGTCTTGCGTCGCGCCCATCGGCGTCATTGTCACGTTACTTTTCATGGGCGCGCCCCCTCTCCAGTGGCAGTCGCTTGTGGGAGTGAACCTCTCCACGGGACAGTTTCGCCAGGAAGTCGAAATGGGAGATTTGCTCGTCGATCAGGCGCGTCAACAAGGGCGAGATCTCAAGATCTACGTCATTCCTGGGGACGAACGCCCCGGCGTGGTGGAGTCGGAGGGCATTTATCGCAGTTTGCTTCACCCGGAAGCGCCCACGTTACGCATCCAGCGGCCCAACGATTGGATTCATGCCATCATGGTTCGGCGCAGGGAATTTGTACAGGCCGACTTTCTCCTGTTTTACCCGGTCCGTGACGCCAATCGCCTGCAATCCCTGCTCGCACAGCGTGGCGTCGATGGTCCCGCGGCTGAATCGGCGGTCTTCTCCGCGTGGCTCACGCAGGCTTCCGAGGAGCAGGGCCTCCAGACTGTGCTGGAAAGTGATCTGAGGCTCGTCAGGGTAATCGATCGCGCAAAACTGGATGATGCGTTTGGGCAACTGGTGGCCCGACATGATTGGCGCGATGTGTTCGCCGCCGAAAACAGTGAGCCGGCGTTACTGACGCGGGACGCCCTCGTCTCCGCCGTTGCTAGAAGTGTCTCCGGCAGCCGAGACATCCGCTTTGGCGGCCGGTTCCTTCTTCGTGGCGTGCTGTTTACGCCGAAAGATAAGGATCTGCAGGTGGAACTATTCTGGGAGAGCCTTGCGGAGCAGCCCTTGAAATACTTCGTATTTGTCCACCTCGTCGATCCAAGCGGCAAGATGCTTACGCAAGCGGACTATGAGCAATCCCCTGGAGCTCGAACCGCGCCGCGCCTGGCGAAGGCCGGTGAGGTTTGGCGCGATAGCGTCCAGTTGTCGGCCGATCAACTGAAGGGCGTTACTGGAATTGCGTTTGGTATCTGGGAGCCTCCCGGAACCTTTCTCCCGCCGGACCGGGGCGACCGGGATTGGGACAACCGGCGGCTGATCCTGCCCGTTCCGCAAGACTTGCACCGGCCGGTCTCCGTTGTTCCTGCGCATTACGACGGGCGGCTCGAGCACGCCGGTTGCGATGTGATCTCCGGTTGGGCTTGGAATGCGTTGGCCCCGAATGGCCAAATCAGAATTCGCATCCTGGAAGATGGCAGACCGCTGATGACTCTGACCGCAGACCGGCCGCGGCCTGACCTAAGTGCCGCCGGCAAGGGCAATGGCGTACACGCATTTGTCTCGGACGCGCCGGCGGCGCTCAAGGATGGGCGTTCCCACTCTATTGCCGCACAGACCGACGACTCGGAGTTTGAATTACCCAACTCGCCACAGCATGTCACGTGCAAATAGGCGCTTGTCCGATCATCCTGGCCGTTCCGCGGGACTTGCGCCGGCCGATTTGATCGCCGGTTGGACCTGGAACGCGTCGGACCCGAACGTCCAAATCCTATAGGACGAACCTAATCGTCATTTCACCAAGGGTATGCTCTGTGTCGCGAGTCGATTTCACCCGGACGGCGACCCGATGCTTTCCCGCGGAAATCCCCGCAGCCGTGGAATCCAGATAGAATCGAAAGCCGGATGTCTTCGCCTCCGGGCACGGAAAAGCAGACAGGTCGGGGCGGCTCACGCCCATTTCAGCGTTGCCAACTGGCACGCCGTCGAGATCAACTGTGATTTCGCGAATGCCATCCGGCGACACGGCCCAGCCATGAACGTGCAAAACCCCGCCGACTTCGCTCCTTGGAGTGGGGCTCTCCACGTATCCCACGACTAATCCGGTCTTACGAGCCAGGTCGTCCACGGTGAAATCGGTAAGTTCCTTGAATGGAAGCTTGCAGGCGCGAAGCGGCGATTCATTTTCGTCATGCACATACCGTTCAATGATCTCGGGAATCACCACGTCCGGCTTCTCGCTCTCGACCAATTCGCGATAAACATGTGGAGAACTGACGGCGACTATACGGCTGAAGGACTCTGAAAGAAGCGGTAACAGCCAGGACGACGACGAATCGCGGAAGACCACGGCTTTGGGCAGGCGCCTATCGAGATGCTCGTAAATGGCGACATGCCCGCGAGCGTACTTGCGGCTTTCGAAGACTCTTCGACTTTTTGCCGGCGTCGCATGGACCTCGTGCTCGGGGGCGGTCATCTCCGGGTCGAGGCGCACGCCCAGGTCGGCGGCATGGGGCTGGCTCAAGCCAAATGTGAGGTCCCCCGTGTCCAAAACGGGAATCCTCACTCGTTTTACTATCTCGGAGGCGAGCTCGCGATAGGCGATAAAGCCGCCGGAATAGTTCCAATGAGTTCCCACGGCATGGTAGGTATCGCGGGAAGCCCGTCCGGCGCGAAGCTCCTCAACAGGGTATCTTGGCCGGATTCGCGGGTAGTCGCTCAGCGCCCGAACCAGAACGCTCGCGGGGCGCTGGTCCGAGACGATGCTCCCTGGAGGGAGGTAGTCATAGTAAACGGCGTGTTTCTCCGGAGCGATCAGAAAAAAGAACTCGCTGTTCCGCCCGCGCAACCAGCAATCACAATCGGTGAGGAGATCTCTCCACGCTGCGATCTCCGGCTCGCCCAGCCGCTTGACCGCACTCATCTGCTCAAAAGCGAAGTTATCACGGTGAAAGAGCCAACCATCCCGCCCGATCGCAACTGAGTCAGCCAGCGTGGCTTTCCGGTCTTGCGCCATTTATTTTTCGCCCATCACTTCCACCAAATAATCGACGAGTTCGCCAATATCTCGAAAGGAGGAGGCCAGCGAACGGGGCACTCGCACGCCACAGTATTTCTCCAGGCGGAACATGAAAACCGCGTGCGAAAGGGAGTCCCATCCGTCCATATCGTCCGCTGTGGTGCTGCGGGTAACCTCCACGTCTGGATCGTTGAAGGTCAGCCGCACTGCGCGCTGAACTGTCTGGAGCGCCTCGTCCTGGGTCACCCGAGATCTACACGCCCTTTCCGGGAGGTCCTTTCGGCAAGGTACTTACTCAGGTTCTCCCCACGTGCGATCTTACCAGAAGTGCTCTTGACAAGCCACCCAGGCTTCACTATCCAGATGTCATGGGGTGGAATGCCGACCGCGGCGAGCAGCTCGAGCTTGATATTCTTCCGAATTGTGACCCATTCGGGGCCCGCAGGGATCTCCGTCTCCGCGACGACAGCCAAATCCTCACTGCCGAGGTCTGGATTGAAGACGCCAAACACTACGCACCGTCCCGGCTTGACGCCTGCGACCCGATTACAGATGTGTTCCAGATCGGTGGCGTACAGGTTCTTCCCATAAACGATGATCGACTCCTTCAAACGGCCTAGAATGTAAAGCTCACCGTCGTGAAGGAAGCCGACGTCCCCGGTTCTGTACCAATCCCGGAGAAAACTCTTGGCTGTTTCAGCCTCATTCTTGTAGTAACCGGAGAACAGAAACTCTCCGCGGACCACGACCTCGCCCGCGTAGTCGGCGGGCAGGGCGTTTCCGTCGGTGCCAACAATATCAATCTCCAGACCCGGAATCACCCGGCCCACAGAAAGTATCCGGCGCGATGGCTGGCCGTAAACGGCGGGGATGGCGCGGTGTTCGTTGGCAAGCGTGTTCGCATCGACGGCGCATTCCCTTGTTTCCTTTCCCAGAGCTGTCTGCGTGACGGCGAATGCCGTTTCCGCCATTGCATAACAGCACTGCAAACGATCGCGAGCGACACCAGAGGAAGCGAACGCCTCCTCAAACAAATCGAAGGTCTCAGCACGGCAGGGTTCAGAGCAATCGATGAACGCCTTGACGCCGCTAAGCAAGTACCGGCGCTCCGAATCCACGGTTCGGCACAGATGGTGAAAAGCGAAATTGGGCAACCACACGTGCGTGCACTCATACGCCTGAATTGCGTCGAACAGTATTTCCGGTCGGGTTACCCATTCAAAGGCGTCCAGCGAAACCACGGGCAGTCCCAAAGCGAGCGGCATTATGAAACAGGCAATCAGCCCCATGTCATGATAGAGCGGCAGCCAGGAGGCGATGCAATCGGAGGCAGTCAGGCCGAGCGTCGCTGCGCAGCTGCTGATTTGTCGTGCCACGGCTCGATAGGAAAGCTGAACGCCCTTCTTCAATCCGGTCGTGCCTGAACTGTGCTGGATGAATGCGACATCTTCCGGTCTGGTTCGGACCGCCTCGAAGAACTTCGATTTCCCCACGGCATCTTCAGGAACAAGCATGTGAAGGGGCTGACCCCGCAGGCGGTCTCGGATAACTTTCGTGTTTCCCGAATAGGTCACGATCGCGCCGGCGCCAATCCGCCCGAAAAGTTGCCTGTGAGATTCCCAATATTTGATTGGATCCTGCTTCGACGAGGGGAACGGCATCATCGACGGTACGCAGCCGCATAACATCGCACCAATAAATGCATAGTACATATCGGGCGAATGTCTCAGCATGATGAGTATGACATTGCCTGCTTGCAGCCCGGAATCTCTGTAGAGATTGGCATACGCACCAGCGCCGAGCTTCAGTTGTCGGAAGGAGATATCCTCGCGCGTGTCGTTAGACCAGAAATGACAAAACGTATCGTGCGGCCGCTCCATGCAGAGACGCTCCAGGGCCTGGAGCAAGGACTCCGTAGATGGTGTAGCGACCCGGAAGGACATGTCAGGCCCGCATTCTGCAGCTCGAAACGAATCGGGGCATTGCTGTCCGACAAATGTCATTATAGCAGGCTTGATCCGGTCATACGCCTCGGCCTGTTGCTCGGCCTCGGGTTGCTGATGAAGGTCAGCTTTCCCGTGTATGTCGCCGCTCCCGCGGCAATACAAGCCATATGCGCCATTCGAGGTTGTCTAAGCTGGCAGGAAGGCGAGGACCGCCGCGCGGTTCGGCGGCATCTTACTCGTTGGCGGGCTCACGGCCGCTGTCTGGAACCTGCCATGGCCCTTTCACTATACACCAAAAGATACGCGAGTTTGTTCACCTCATCGATCCCGCGGCGGCGTGCTCGCGCAACTGCCTGGAACGTTCTCCCGTCCGATCGGGGCGATCCGCCTCCATTTTCGGACCGGGTTAGCATTTTCCAATCGAAGGATGATCCTGAAATCGGATTCCGTTTCCAATACAAGGTGATCTTGAAAAGTGAGGGGGCGACCGCGC
>JBAVIH010000228.1:0-13772 GCA_049686695.1 Bryobacteraceae bacterium
TAGTTTCGGAGTTTCGTAGCCTGTCCCCGTATCCCCCCCGTAACCCCAAGGACAGAATAAGTCTTGGGTGTCAATGGCGCAAGCAATTTCAGCGCGGTTAGCGGTTTTTCTTGGAACGTGGTCGGGCTGTGGGTCTGGATGGACTGGCGCTCAGTTCATTCAGGGCCGTCAACGCACGGTCCATAGTCACACGCTGGACACGGAGTTCCGTCACAAGGCGGTTCACTTCGGGCGGCAACTTCCCGAACGGCAGTAGCTTCGGATTGCGGCTGTTCAACTCGCTGGCAGATTGCACTGCCGCTCCGGTTCCGGCTTCCAGCCCCGCAAACAATTCCGAAAGCGTGATGCCAAGTGCAGCCGAAATAGTCACGAGATTGTTGAAGCTGATGTTCTTTTTGGTTGCCAGAAATCCAACGAATCACACAGCAGTATTTCCGATTGGTCTATGCGAACAAGTAATAGCAACGTTTTGCCCGCCTAATGGTTTGGTGGTTGACCCATTCGCCGGTTCCGGCTCAACCCTGATAGCAGCGCAGAAGATGGGAAGGCGCAGCATGGGGTTCGAGATGTTGGAGGAACACTTCAACGATCAAGCAAAACGCATTTTGAAGGAAACCAAGTCGCCGGGTGCTATAGATGTTGTTGATAACTACCCTGAAGCTACGATAGCCGCTTTGTTAGAGACGGTGGTGGCGCAACAAAAGGGCTAGAACGCCTGGAGACAGCCCACAACAGCTATCCGGTAGGCAATACGTTTTGGTGTTCCGATGAGATCGTGGTTTCGGAAAATGCTCACCCGCCCAATCCGTCCATACGCTCCCCGCCGTGCTTTGGGGAAATCGGGGAAATGGGGAAATCCGTGACAGGCTACGTGTTTCCACTTTCCTGCCCAAGTGCAAATGATAGCGCGGTCTGTACTTCTCGGCGGCACCGCCGGTGCGCCGGTGCGGCCGGCCATCCCGCCGCAGCGGTATTTTCGGGCGGCCGCAACTCAATTGCACGGTGGGTTGTGGTGAGAAATCCGGGCTATCGAACCACTCCTTGACGGCGAGTGGCTCCGAGGCTTACGGGGCCGCGCGCGTCAGCAGGCGGTTGTTTGGAATAGACGATCGCCGATTACGTTTGCCGCGCTACGGCGGCGGTGAGCAGGCGCTTGCGATCTTCCTGGAGCTTCCGGCAGCGTTCGGTGGTCCGCGAGACCAGCGCGGCGGATGCGGTGCGCGGAGAACCGGAATCGAAGGGCGGCGCGGGGTCGTACTCCATCATGAGCTGAATCGCGCGCGCCACGTCCGCGCCGAACAGTTGCGCGGCGACGACCAGGCCGAAGTCGATTCCGGCAGTGACTCCGGCGCCGGTGATGCGGTTCCTGTCAATTACGATCCTTTCGGACACGGGGATGGCGCCGACGATGGGCAGCAGGTCCAGGCTGAGCCAGTGGGTGGTTGCCCGATAGCCCGCCAGCAGGCCGGCCGCGCCGAGCACCAGGGCGCCGGTGCAAACCGAGGTCACGTACTTCGCCGACGGCGCCCGCTGCTGGAGAAAAGCCAGCGTTTGCGGGCTCTCGATGGCGTCCGCAATGCCAAAACCTCCCGGAACGAAGAGCACGTCGAGCGGCGGGCAGGCATCGAAGGTGGTACTGGGCGCGATGGCAAGACCGTGATCGCTCTCGACCGTTTCGAGCGAGTGCGACACCAGGTGCACCCGCGTGTCCGGCATGCGCGCGAAGACTTCGTAAGGCCCGGTCAAATCGAGCTGCGTGAGCCGGGGGAAAAGAAGCATTCCGATGTGAGTCGTCACATCCTGCAGTGTGGCACAGTGGGACAGTGGGACAGACGATCGGTCTTTGTCGTCTGTCAACGCGTCGTTTGTCAATGCGCTGTGGTTAAGCGAAACACGACAGACCACGCAAGGCGATGGTCCGTCCTACCTACAGATCTTCGTAGCACGCACGGCCGGGGGTGCATTCCTCGTCGCCGACCGCCTGGCCATCCGGGCCCAGGCATTTGAAGGTGTGCTGGCACCAGAAGGCGCGGTCGTCGGAGTGCTGGACGGTGGGGTCCCATTCGGCCTGGACGAACATGCCCTTCCAGCGCAGTTTCTCGCAGCGAGTGCCGCCGATCACGGATAAGGGTTCCATCTTCAGGCCCTCACTTTCGCGGCCGCCAGTAGCGCCCGCTTGACGGCCGTTTTGGCCAGCGTCACTTTGTAGGCGTTATGGCTGAGCGGCTGTGCGCCCGCGACCGCCGCTTTGCCCGCGGCTTCGGCGGTTTCGACGGTGATGGTCTTGCCCGCCAGCCATTCGCCGGCCGCCGTGGATTCCCAAGGCGTGGGCGCCACATGGCCGAGCACAATCCGCGCCGAAGCCACCGCCGAGCCTTTCATTTTGAGCGCCACCGACGCGGTGGCCAGCGGCCAATCGAGCGCTTCCTTCTGCCGCACTTCGTAAGTTGCCGAATGCGCCGGCGCAGCGGGCACCAGGATTTCGGTGAGGATCTCATCCGGCCGCAAGGCGATTTCGCGCATGCCTTCCTCCTGCGGCGTTACGAAGAATTCCCTCACCGAAATCTCGCGCGCGCCCTTCGCGGATACCAGCTTCACTTTGGCCCCCAGGGCAATCAGCGCCGGGCCAAGACTCGAGGCGCTGACGAAGTAAGCCGGCCCGCCGCCGAAAATGGCGTGATACAAGTTTTCGCCGCCGACAGCGAGCGACTTGCCGTCCTTCATCGCCAGCAACCCGAAACCCTGCCGGTAATACCAGCAGCGCGGCCGCTGGCACAGGTCGCCGCCCACCGTCCCCATGTGGCGGATCTGCGGGCTGGGGATGCCGGCCGCCGCATCGGCCAAGGCCTGGTACCCGGCGCGCACCTCCGCGCTCCGGGCCAGTTCGTCCATGGTGACGGTGGCGCCGATGCGGAGGGCCGCCGCGGTGCGGTTGATGCCACCCAGTTCGGGGATGGACTTGATGTTCACCACCCGCTTGGGCGCGTGCAGCGAGTCCTTCATCAGGCTGAGCAGGTCGGTGCCGCCGGCCAATACGTCGGCCCCGCCCCAGGAAGCCGCCAGCAGCCCGGTGGCTTCCTTCAGGCTGGCCGGATTCGAGTATTCGAAGGCTTGCATTACCCGTTCCTCCCTTCCAGCGCATCCAGCACGTGGTCCGGTGTCATCGGGATGTGCGGCACGCGCACGCCGATGGCATTGGCGACCGCGTTGCCCACCGCCGCGCAGATCGCGATCGCCGGCGGCTCGCCCAGCCCGATCACGCCGCTCTTGTCGTTTTCCGGCCGGATGTCCATGTGCACCACGATCTCGCCGATATCGCCGATGCCCGCCAGCTTGTAAAACTCCATGTCGGGGTTCAGCATGGCGCCGGTTTGGGCGTCCATGAAGCGCCGTTCGAACAGGGCAGTCGAGATGCCCATAATGACGGCGCCATAAACCTGGCTCTCGGCCAGGCGCGGGTTGATGACGAGGCCGCAGTCCTGCACGGCCACGTAGCGGATAATCTTCACGATCCCGGTCTCGGTATCCACCGAAACCTCGGCTATCTGCACGCCGCCGGCGCCGGAGGAGATCAGTTCCCGGCTGGGATTGCGTTGGTCGTTGGCGCCGGTCTCCTTGATCACCCCGGCGGCGCCGATCTTCTTGCAGGCCGCCGTCCAGGTCAGGTTCTTGGACGGGCTGCCCTTCACGCGGATGTGGCCATCCACCGCCTCCAGTCGATCGGCGGTAGCCCCCAGCGCCGGCGCCGCCGCGTCAAACAGCTTGGCCAGTACATTCACGGCCGCCTTGCGGGTGGAAGCGGACACGCCGCCCACGGTGGTGGAACCGCCCGATCCGTTGTCGGGCGGCAGATCGTTCGAACCGATGTTTAGCTTGATCGCGCCCATCGGCAGGCCCAGCGTTTCCGCGGCCACCTGGGCGACGATGGTGCGCGTTCCGGTGCCCAGGTCCTGGGTGCCGATATCCACCTGGACGGAGCCGTCCGAGTGCAGCGTCACCTGGCAGTGGCTGGTATGGCCGCCTCCGCCCCAGGCGCTGAAACCCAGACCCAGGCCTCGTTTCACCGGCCCCTTACTTTCGCCGCGCGGCTTCCAGTTGGTCTTCCATTTGGCCAGCTCCGCCGCTTTGTCGAACTGGTAGCGATACAGATCCTGGCGAACCTTGGGCGCATACTGCAGGTTGAGTTTGAAAACTTCCAGCGGATCCAGGCCGGCTTTGGCCGCGAAATCCTCGATCGCGCTGCACGTCAAATACGAAGCCTGCTGATTGTTCGGGGCGCGCCACGCGCGAAAGGGACCGGCGTTGGTGGACACCGCCGTGTGGACTAGCCGCTTATTGGGAATCGGGTGATTCGAATCGTCCAGGATATAGGGCAGCGGAGGCGAACCGCCGCCGGTGAAACCGCCGGTGGCCCACGAATGCGACTCCCACGCCGTGATAGTGCCGTCCTTGCCGCCGCCGATCTTGATATGGGCGAAGGCCGACGGTCGATTGCCGGCGATGCGCTGATCGGTGGCACGGTCGAGGAACAGCTTCACCGGCCGGCCGCCGGATTTCTGCGATAGCCGCGCCCCCACTTCGCCCCAGGCATCGGGCGAGAATTTGGACCCGAAACCGCCGCCGATATAGTCCATCTTCACCTTGAGGTTGGTGGCCGGAACCTTCAGATTCTGCGCGAGTTGCCCGGCATAACCGGTGACGTCCTGCGTGGAGGGCCACACCCACACGCTATCGCCCTGCCACTGTATGGTCTGGCCGTGCGTCTCCAGGCAGCAGTGGGTCACCACGGGGATGCCGTAGTGGCCTTCGGAAACCACCGCCGCCTGCTGAAAGGCCGCGTCCGGGTCGCCCTTGAGGATCTCGCCGGCGGCTTTGGCGCGCGCCCCCGCCTGCGCCACGTCTTCTTCTTTCACCAGGTGCGGCAGCACTTCGTAGACCACCTGGATGGCGCGCGCCGCATCGCGGGCGATCTCTTCGGTCACCGCGGCCACCGCGGCCACCTCGGCGCCCTGCCACTGGATTTCGGTCCCGGCCGGAGACAACACCAGCACCGCCGTGACGCCTTCGATCTTCTCGGCCGCGGTCGAGTCCACGCTGGTGACGCGTGCGTGCGCGTGCGGACAGGTGAGGTAGACCCCAAACAGCAGGTCCTTGGGATTCAGGTCGGATGAATAGCGCGCCCGGCCGCTCGATTTCATCGGGCCGTCCAGCCGCTTGGGCGACTGGCCGATCAGCTTGCGCGCCTCCATGGGAGGCCAGCTATAGTCCGGCGTGTTAGCCATTCTTGCCTCCTGGCGGCTTCAGGTTGCGCGCCGCTTCGAGCGCCGCCTGGCGGACGCCCATATAAGTGCCACAGCGGCACAGGTTGCCGCCCAGCCCGTGTTCCACGTCTTCCGGGGTAGGATTCGGATGCTCGGCCAGGAATGCTTTGGTTGCCATCACGAATCCCGGGGTACAGTAGCCGCACTGCTGGGCGTCGTTGTTCCAAAACGCGGCCGAAACCGGATGCAGCTTGCCGGGTTCGGCGATGCCCTCGATGGTTTCGATGGCCTTGCCTTGCGCGTCGATGGCCAGCACGCTACACGAGTAGACGCTCTTGCCGTTCATCAGAACCGTGCAGGCGCCGCAGGTGCCGCGGTCGCAGACGCGCTTGGCGCCGGTCAGGTCGAGCCGGTTGCGCAGGGCGTCGAGCAGCGTGACCCGCGGTTCCACCGTCAGGTGAACCGGCTTGCCGTTGATGTTGAGAGTGATAGGGACCGGGCCGGGCCCAGCCGTGGCGCCAGCCGCCGGTGCGGCTTCCGCCGTTTTCTCGAGCAGTCCCGCTCCCAGCGCGCCGCTGCCGATTCCCACGCCGCGGATGAACCCGCGCCGCGAATAGCCGGCCTCGGCCTGCCGGGAGCGATCGGGGTCTTTCTTCGATCTCACCTGAGACACCTTCCTTTCGTCGTTCTCGCTTGAACGTCTTCCCCGCGTGCCGGAATGTGTCAGTCAATATATCAAATCCGCCGTGCCGCGGAGCCGCCGGACTGTGATGGATAGCACACCGATCCCGGCGGAACGAACATTGGATGATGCGACCGGGAGGAAAGTGGCAGGCCCGCCACTCCGGTCAGGTGCGGGCAAGCTAAAGCATGCCCCACAGATGGCTCGCACCATATTGGTGGGGCATGCTTTAGCTTGCCCGTTTGCCCAAATAAAGCGGTCGTTTACTGGACGATCACGGTCTGGTTGGCGACTACCGTGACGGTCTTCACCACGGCTGCGCCGCTGGCCGGTTCGATGCGAACTTCATACTGGCCCGGAGGCAGCAGGAGGCCTTGCGCGAAGTTGTCGAACTCGTCGTTGTGGCCGAAATACTTGCCGTTGATGTAAACCGCGGCGTACTTGTCGGCGCTGTGCGTACGGATGGTGCCGAAGGGCGGCTTGGGAACCGGGAGCGCCGTCATCTTCTGCGACACCACGCTTCTCTTGCCGGCCTCGATGGTCACCTTGGTAACGATTTCCTGGTAGCGCGGATCGTCAAGCTTCAGTTCGTGTTCACCGGCGGCCACGGTGTAGGTTCGAGTCATGCCGAAGTTCGCTGCCGGTCCCAGATACTTGCCGTCCACAAACACTCCGGCGCGGCCCGGATCGACTTTGACTTTCAGAGTGCCGGTCGGCTGCGCGGCCAATGGCAGCGACAGCGCAAGGAGCAGAGTAGAGGTGAATGCAAGAGCGGTTTTCATGGCTTTGGTCTCCGTGGAACGAGTGTACCACCAGGGCTGCGGCTGGGGAAGCAGATCGACCTTTATTACGCTTTCACCGAGAGGAACTCGCGCACGTTTTCGCGCAGCAGTTGCGGGAAAGTCTTGTCGAGGTAGGAGCGGATCGAGACGTAGCACTCGTCGCAGGCGTTGTGGCGGGTGAATTCTTCCACCATCCGCGCGCGATCCTCGAGCCTATACTTGCCGAACTGCATCGAGCACGGTTGCAGGGCGCCATCCGCCGTCACCACCAGGAATCGCAGGCCGGCCTTGCAGCCCGGCGCGCTGGCGCGCTCGAAATAGCGCCGCGTGGCGGCCAGCGTGCTCGGAGCGTTGACGATCCAGTTGGTCTCGTCGCGCCGCCGCTCCACGAGGTCGAGCTCGCTGTTGAGCGTCGCCAGTTGCTCGGGCGAGTTCAACAGGTAGTCGCGGCAGCCCGTCCGCCGCGCCGAGTAGGCGCTGTAACAGAGGTTGACGCCCCATGCGCGGGCCTTGTCGGCGATCGCGTTGATCTCGCCCACGTTCTCGCTCGTGATGCAGGAATTGAGGACGATGTCGTCGTGGCCCAGCGCGGCCAGCTTCGGAATCAGGCTCTCCAGGTGCGCGTAAAGGCCGGGATGGATGCGGAACTGGTCGTGCCGCTCGTCGGGAAAATCCAGGCTCACCGAAAACTGGTCGATGCCCGCCTCGCGCAGCTCCAGATAGCGGTGCTCGGTCATCAGCGACCAGTTGGAGACCAGAATGGTGTAGGGCAGGCCGCCGCCGGACTGGATGTTGCGCACAATCTCGGTCAGGTCCGTCCGCATCAACGGCTCGCCGCCCGAAACCTGCACCACGCACGGCCGCAGCGCCTCCATGTAGCGGGGATAGTCGGAGGGCATCAGGTTGCGGGACTGGTCGCGCGGGCCGCCATGGTCGCAATGCTTGCAATAGCACGTGCAGGCGTCGGTCACCTCGAAGGACACCACCAGCGGACGGTCGGTGACCCAGTTGCGTGTGCCGCGGCCAATGATCCGCAGCGATTCCGTAAGTGGCACCTTGCGCATAGTATCGTCAGCCGCCCGCCCGTCACGCGAATACTCGCGCCCCACGCGATCCGCGGCAATTTCTTGAGGGCTGAAGCCATTGTAATCGAATTCGCCGCTCCACAGAATCCCCGAACGCCCTCGGGTTCCCGGCGTGCCGGCTGAACGCACCCGCCCTCCCTGTAGGGGCCGCCAAGCGCGTACAAGACACCGGCGGTACCGATCCGCGCAAAAAACCTCCCTCGCCGGCGTCTAATATGGGATGTGGTTGGTGGCTTGCCCGCCGTTCGTGATGTTCCAAAACCGGACAGCGCCCAAGTTTTCCGAACCGCCGCGGCCTATGCTTCGTATAATCCAGGGAAGCACTTGCAGCGGAAAATGTGATGGCGGCGAAACTGCCGCAATTTAAGCCTATCGAGGTCTCGACTCAACTATGCTTCGCGTTCAGCCGATCGTCGCTCTCCTGCTCTGCGCCATCGTCGCGCTGCCCGGATTTGGGCAAACGCAGTCGTTCGCCCAGGATCCCAGCCATGGAGTGGTCGCCGGGGTGACCCGGCCTTTCCGCGCCCACCCGGTGAACGCGGTCTCCTTTGCGGATTCTCCCCGCATCGACAAGTTGATGCGCGCCGGCTCCATCTACCTGTCGCTGCGCGATGCCATCGCGCTGGCGCTCGAAAACAACCTCGATCTCGAATCGGTCCGCTATACGCCGAAGCTGGAGGAGTCGAACCTGTTGCGCGCCAGCGCAGGTCAGTTGCTGCGCAACTTCTCCACCAACATCACCCAGGCGCCCAGCTCGGCGTCGCTCGGTGTCCTATCCGGAAACAGCCAGGTCAATTCCGCCGGCACCACCAGCACCAGCGGAAACGCGAACAGCGGCGTGCTCAGCGGCGTGAGCGTGACGCTGGCTGGTTCCACCATTCCCAATACGGACCCCTACTTCTATATCGCCGGCGGATTCTACCATTCCACCGCCATCGAAACTTCCACCGAGTTCACCGGCACCGACTTCTTTGTGCAGCAGTTCAAGAACCTGATTTACGGCGTGCAACAAGGCTTCTGGACCGGCACCACGGTGTCGCTTGGCTTGAGCAGCGTTTTCGGCTCCAGCCAGAACGCCATCACCGCTCTCTACAATCCGATCGACACTGCCTCGGCTTCCTTGACGATTACCCAGAACCTGCTCAATGGATTCGGCCTGGCGGTGAATAAGCGCGCCTACCACGAGGCGCAAAACAATCTGAAGGCGGGCGACCTCACCTTCAAGACGCAGGTCATCACCACGGTAGCGGGAGTGGTGAACCTGTATTATGACCTGGTCACCTACAACGACGAGCTGAAGGTGAGCCAGCAGACCCTCCAACTCGACACCCAGCTTTACGAAGACAACAAGAAGCGCGCCGACCTGGGCGCCGTCGCGCCCATCGACATCATCTCGGCCGAATCCGATATGAAGGCCGCCCAACAGGACGTCGTGCAGCGCGAAAGCCAGGTTCTGCAACAGGAGATGATTCTCAAGAACTACATTACGCGCAGCGGCCTGGATGTTCCCGCGGTCGCCATGGCGCGCATCATTCCCACCGATCATATCGACGTCCCGCCGCGGGAGGCGGTGATTCCGTGGCAGGACCTGGTCGCCGAGGCCATCTCCCACCGGCCCGAAATCGAGCAAAACCAGATTGCGCTCGAAAACGCGCGCCTGGAACTGCTCGGCACCAGAAATGCGCTGCTGCCGACGCTCTCGGTTTCGGCAACCCTGGCCAACAACGGACAGGCCGGCGCGGTGAACTCGAACGGCGTAGTGCCGATATTGAATTCCAGCCAGCAGATCATCGGGACCCGGCCGCTCACCGCCGCCGACGTCAACCCGTTCCTGTTGGGCGGCTACGGCACCGCGCTCAGCCAGGTCTTCGATCGCAACTTCCCGAATTACAGCGTGGCCTTCACCCTGACGGTGCCCATCCGGAACCGCTCCGCCCAGGCCGACCACATCACCGCCGAGCTCAACTACCGGCAGTCGGAGATCCAGGACCGCCAGCTTCACAACAGCGTCAAGCTGGCCGTGATGAATAATTGGACCGCTTTGCGCAACGCCCGGGCCGCTTACGAGACCAGCGCGGTCTCCCGCAAGCTCGCCGACGAGACGCTGGCCGGCACGCGCCGCAAGTACGATCTTGGCACCTCCACCATTCTCGACGTGATGATCGCCCAGCGCGACGATACCAACCGCCGCCTCTCGGAAGTCGATGCACTCTCCCAGCTCCAGCATTCCCGCACCAGCATGGATCAATCGCTGGGCAAGATCCTGGACGATTACGGCGTGAGCCTGGAAGAGGCCATGAGCGGCCAGGTGCGCCGCGAACCCGACCTGCCGGTGGCGCCTCCCAAGCCGTAGCCGGTGGCGTAGCTGATGACGTAGCTGGTAAATTGGGGCTTGGCCACAATCTATCCTTTCCAACCCCTGCGCTACACCGCACAAGCCGGCCCGCTCACCAGCCTGGTGACGCAGCCGTACGACAAGATCTCGCCCGCCATGCAGGCGCGCTATCTGTCGCTCAGCCCGTATAACCTGGTGCGCCTCATCCTCGGCGAGCGCAAGCCCGGCGATAACGAAGCCTCCAACGTCTACACCCGCGCCGCGGCATATTTGAACGACTGGATCGCCGGCGGCATCCTGGCTCGCGATGCCGCGCCCGCCATCTTTCCTTACTTCCAGGACTTCACCGTTCCCGATACCGGCGAGCGCCTGACCCGCAAGGGCTTTATCGCGCTCGGCGCCGTGGAGGATTACTCCGCCGGCATCGTGCACCGTCATGAACAGACCCTGGCCGGCCCCAAGAAGGATCGCCTGGAGCTTCTGCGCCACACGCACGCCCACTGCGGCCAGATTTTCATGCTCTACCCCGACCGCGCCGGCGAGATCGATTCGCTCCTCGACGAAGCTGCCCAGGCTGTCCCTCTCGCCGAAGTCATCGACGAGTACGGCGTGGGCCATCGCATGTGGCGCATTGCCGACGCGGCCAGCATCCGGGAATTGATGGCGGATAAGAAGCTGCTCATCGCCGACGGCCATCACCGCTACGAAACCGCCCTGGCTTTCCGCAACGAAAACCCCCAGCTCGCCGGGGCCGATCGCGTGATGATGACCTTCGTCAACATGTATTCGCCAGGGCTGAAGATCCTGGCCACGCACCGGTTAGTGAGCGGCATCGATCCCGGCCAATTGCCCGATGGCTTTCTCGGCCGCGCGGCCGCCGATTTCCGCGTCGTCGAAATCGGCTCGATCGACGAATTGCAGCGCGCCTGGGAGCGGCCCGCCGGCCCGACCGTCATCGGCGCGGCCATCGGCGCCCGCCTGTTCCTGCTCCAATCGCTTCACCAGGCCGGCGAGCTCGACGTGCGGGTGCTGCACGAACGCCTGCTCGGTAAGGCGCTCGGCATCGGCGAAGAGGCCGTCCGCGACGAAAAACACCTGCGCTACATCCGCGGCCTCGAGCCGGCCGTCGCCGAAGCCCGCAGTGGCGCCGCGCAAATCGCATTCCTGCTCCGCCCTACCTCCATCGAGCAGGTCGCCGGCACCAGTTTCTCTGGCGGCGTGATGCCGCAGAAATCCACCGACTTCTACCCCAAATTGCTCTCCGGCATGACCATCTACCGGTTGGAGTAGAACAGAGTGGGGCGGACGCCCCCGCCCGCGGCCGGCCCCCTGGCCGGCCTGTCGCAGTGACGCAAACGCTTGAGTATTCGATCAAACAGCGGGACGAATCGCACAGCGGGACGGGGGCGTCCCGCGCGGACCAGGGGGTCCGCCCACGCTGTTCCACCATCTGAAGTGAGCTACTCTACGGGTGAATGAGCGAGCCGTACATTCGCGCGCGCAACCTGGCCAAACGATATCGTTCCGGCGAAGCCGCCCTGGTGGTCTTCGCTGGGGTGGACCTCGACGTGGAACGCGGCGAAATGCTCGCGCTGGTCGGTGAATCCGGGGCCGGAAAGTCCACTCTGTTGCACCTGCTGGGCGGTCTGGACAGTCCTTCCGAGGGCACGATACACTATGGAGAGAGGGAGATTTCGGGGCTCAGGGAAGCGGATCGCGCGGATTTTCGCAACCGTGAGATTGGTTTCGTCTGGCAAATTCACTATCTCCTGCCCGAATTTACGGCGCTGGAAAACGTGATGATGCCGTTGCTGATCCGGGGCGCGGCGCATTCGGCCGCCGCCGCGGAGTCTGTGGCGAGGTTGGATGAGGTTGGGCTTCACGCGAGGGCTTCGCATCGCGCGGGCGAACTGTCGGGGGGAGAGCAGCAGCGGGTGGTGCTGGCTCGGGCCCTGGTCGCCAGACCCTCCGTCCTGCTCGCCGACGAGCCCACTGGCAACCTGGACTTCCGGACCGGCGAAATGATCTTTGACCTGCTGGCCGGCCTGCACCGTTCGCATCGGTTGACCTCGGTTCTGGTGACCCACAACCAGGCCTTTGCGCGGCGCTGCGACCGGATCGTCACTCTGGACAAAGGCGGTCTAGTACCGGACAGTATCAATCGGTCGCAACCGGAAGCCGGGTCGGGTTATCTTTAAGATTAGGGGGGAATCGCGAATTCTATGTTTGAGCGATACACGGAGAAGGCGAGACGGGTGATCTTCTTCGCCCGGTATGAGGCCAGCCAGTTCGGCAGTCCCAATATCGAGACGGAACATCTGCTGCTGGGCCTGCTGCGCGAGGATAAGGCGCTGGCGAACCGCTTTCTGCGTTCGCACGCCGCCGTCGAGTCGATTCGCAAACAGATCGAGGGGCACACCGCGCCGCGGGAAAAGGTTTCCACTTCCGTCGATCTGCCGCTCAGCCACGAATGCAAGCGCGTGCTCGCCTACGGGGCCGAAGAAGCCGAACGCCTCACCCACAAGCACATCGGCACCGAGCACCTGCTGCTCGGCCTTCTGCGCGAGGAAAAGTGCTTCGCCGCCGAAATCCTGCATGAGCGCGGCCTGCGCCTCACCACCATCCGCGAAGAACTGCAACGCTCGCAGAGCGAAAAAGCTCCCACCCGGCCCAAGGAAAGCTCGCTGCTGTCGGAATTCAGCCGCGACCTCACGCAGGCCGCCATGGACAACACCCTGGATCCGCTGATCGGCCGCGATTACGAACTGGAGCGCGTGGTGCAGATCCTCTGCCGCCGCACCAAGAACAACCCGGTGCTGATCGGCGAGCCCGGCGTCGGCAAGACCGCCATCGTGGAAGGGCTGGCGCAACGCATCTCGGAAGGCGACGTCCCCTCCTTCCTGGCCGACAAGCGGATCCTGGCGCTCGATCTGTCCCTCATCGTCGCCGGCACCAAGTACCGCGGCCAGTTCGAGGAGCGTCTCAAAACCATCATGAAGGAGCTGATGGAGAACCAGAACGCCATCATCTTCATCGACGAGCTGCACACGCTGGTGGGCGCGGGCTCGGCCGAAGGCTCGCTGGACGCGGCCAATATCCTCAAGCCGGCGCTCTCCCGCGGCGAAATTCAGTGCATCGGCGCCACCACCCCGGCCGAGTTCCGCAAGTCCATCGAAAAGGATCGCTCGCTCGAGCGGCGCTTCCAGGCGGTCAAGGTTCCCCCTCCAACCGAAGCCGACGCGGTGAAGATCCTGTTCGGCATCAAGGACCGTTACGAAAAATTCCACGCCGTGGCCTATACCGACGATGCCATCGAAACCGCCGTCTACACCTCTAGCCGCTACATCCCCGACCGCTATCTGCCCGACAAGGCCATCGACCTGATCGACGAGGCCGGCGCCCGCGTCAAGCTGCGCCAGACCACCCTCCCCGCCGAGTTGGCCGACATCCAGAAGCGCATCAAGTTCATCGTCCACCGGATGGAGAACGCCATCGCCAACCACGAATTCGAGAAGGCGCGCTTCTATTCCGACGAGGAACGCAAGGAGCGCGAGAACATGCGCCAGCTCCGCGAGAAATACAATCTCGACGATTCCTCCACCGGCTGCGTCACCAAGGACGATATCG
>JBAVIH010000229.1:0-12062 GCA_049686695.1 Bryobacteraceae bacterium
AACCAACCGAAAGCCGTTTACACAAAACTCTTGACACTGCCTAACCGAGTCCAAGTGTCCAAGTGAAACCAGCGCCTTCTTTACTGCGTTGGCTGCGTTTTCTGTCAGCCAATAATTCACACTTATACCGACTAGCCCACTAGGGCCGCCAATACCCTTGCCGTTCATGTCACGAACGTCCCTATGCGCTAATTCGAAGGCGGCTCGTATTTGCTCACCCAATTGATATCCCTCAGGGTCAGTTGCTAAAGATATGATGGTCGCCTTTTGACCTGCAAGCGGGAGAAGCGCGTGCCCCATGTCTCGTTGCTGCTCAAGAGTCAAGGCGCGGGGCTGGATCTCTGCTTCTAGCTTCAGGTTCTCGTATTTGAAGCGTTCCGCCTCCTTTTCGTTGATCGAGGCTCGCTCGTTTGCTTTGGCTGCTCCCTCCTTCGCAACCTCGGCATCCTTCCGCGCCCCCGCGATCTCAAGGTCAAAGCCCTTCGCCGTTACTTCAGCGCTGGCTGCCCGGACGCGCGCGTCGGCGGCAACACCATTTAGTAGGGCAATCTCCTGCCCGGCAAGACTATTTGTGCGTATCAGCGCGCCGAGTTCGACCGTCAACCCAGCAATCAGGATAAGGAGTGATAACTTGCCGAGTCCGCCCCGCCATTCTTCTGTCCTAATCTCGGTGAACTCCGAGAAGTACTCGCCAACGCATCCAGCCAGAACAAGGCCCTCAGCTATGTACTCAACGATCTCCCAAGTGCCAAGCGCTGCATCTAGAAAGGAGACGTCAGAAGTTATCAGCAGCATAGTCGATACCAAAAGGGCGAAAGCTGATTCTTGCCCTGATACTAGTTAACGGTGATGGATGAGCTGAACAGGATCGCGGCGATCCCGGCCGCGCCGAGCGCCAGCGCCACCCAGATAACGATGGAATTGGAATTGTGGAGGCGGTATCCAACCAACACGCCGGCGATGACCAGGGCTGCCCCGATCACGATGCCGGTCGTGCCGCCTTCCTTAAGCTCCAACTCGTTTGCGGAAACAGTAGTGATCCTCATAAGGCCAGTACCTGAGTTGTTGGAGCTTGGTCGAACCCTCGAGATATCCCAACAGTACACATCCGGCCGGCCCGAGCCGGCCGGATGAGGAACCGCGCTTCGCGCCATCAGGCCGGCTCGTTGGCGCCGCCGGTTGGCGCTCCGAAGCCGCCGCAACAGGAGCGCATGTCCTGGCGGAGCTTCTCGCGCTCCTCGGGCGTCATCCGCTCCCACTTCTCGCCCTTTTGCCACCGCCGATGGGACCCATCCGAGCCATGACTACCGAAGCCCCCGAACAGCATCCGGCAGAGAAGCAGCAACCCGAGACCCTGCCAGAAGGTAATCTGCCGCAATCCGAACAGCATCGGAAGGAGCCAGTTCCACAAATGCATCACCACTTCGCCGAGAATCGCGATGAAAAGCACGACCCCCGGCGGGGCCACAAAAAGAATCCATTTCTTCTTCATGGTGTATTCCTCATTTCCTCGTTAGTTCGTCGTGAATGGTCTGCAATCGCCGGCGCAGATGAAGCACCGCGTAGCGCTTGCGTGAGAGCAGCGTGTTGACGTTGACACCGCTTTCCGCCGACAACTCCTGGAAACTGCGCCCCTCCAGTTCGTGAGCGACGAACACTGCACGCTGCTCGTCGGGCAACTCGCCGAGCGCCAATTCCAGCTCATCCAGAAGCACGTTGCGGACGTAGAGCGCTTCCGGCCCGGCATCGGGCGATGGCAACAGATCTTCGATTCGCAGCGGTTCGCCGTCTTCGTCCCGGACCGCTACGTCGGTGAAGTTCTCCGGCCTCTTCTTGCGGAAAAGGTCCGTGATGCGATTGCGCGCGACCCGAAAAAGCCAGCCGGTCACGTAGTCAATCGGCATCAGCAGGCGATGGGCTTCCACCAGTTCGTAGAAGACCTCCTGAAGAAGATCTTCCACGTCGGCTTCGTTTGGCACCCGCTTGCGGATGAAACTGCGAAGCCGCGATCTCTCTTCCGCGATGACTTCCGAGATTTGACGGTCTTGCTCGGCCATCGACGTCATGCTCAACTGCCCATCCATGCACTCGTGTAGACGAATGGCAGCCGTAAATATTGTAGATACTGGAATCCGCGAAATGGGTGGCGCCGGGAGGCGGCCGGCGAGAAGAGCGGCGCCTGAAGCATGGCATCGAGCCGAAACTACCCTCTGGGAACGTGATAGAGTGTTGGCTGCTCGCAAGGAGGACCGGCATGCCTGCGAATGAGCGCGAATTCAGTTGCGTGATCGAAGATCACATACTCCATGAGAGATTTAGCGCCAACGTCAAGGTCAAGAAGCGAATCCCGGTCCGCAGGTCTCTCCAGAAGGGCAGAATCGATCTCGCGGATGTATTCATCTGGCCGGTTTCCGGTCAACCCACGGTCAAAGTCCACCATCACTTTGTCGTGTATGATTTAACGGGACAGGGCCTGTACATCGTCCGTGATCGGAAGGACAAGGACGAACACAAGCTACCCTGTACTATATGGGATCTCGGGCAGTCGTTTGGCCGTCAGGTAACCGCGGCGCTCAAAGATCTCGCCTGAATTCTTCTCACGGCGCCGCAACCGGCCCTCAGCCCAGATCGTTCTTGAGTACGATCCGGTAGCGCGCTTTGCCCGCTTCCAGATGAGAGAGCGCCTGGTTGGCCTGGCTCATGGGGAACTCTTCCACCACCGGAGCGATGGCGTGGCGCGCGGCGAAATCCAGCATTCTGGCCACTGCCGCCGGCGATCCCGAAGGCGAACCGCTCACCGAGCGCTGCGCCACCAGCAGCGAGAAAGCCGAAACCGGCAGCGGATGCGGCGCCACACCCACCACGTGCAACCGTCCTTTGGGAGCCAGCGTTCCGATGAACGCGTTCCAATCCAGGTCCGCGTTCACCGTCGAGATGACGAAGTCGAAGCGGCCGGCAGCCTTCGCCAACCCTTCGGCCGAATGGGTGTCGATCACGTGATGGGCTCCCATCCGCCGCGCCTCATCGGCTTTCTGCGCGGTGGAGGTGAAAGCGGTCACGTCGCATCCCCACTTGTTGAGGAACTGGAGCGCCATGTGGCCCAGGCCGCCGATGCCGATCACGGCCACGCGGTCGGTAGGCCGCACGTTCATTTCGCCGAGCGGGTTGAACACCGTGATGCCACCGCACAGCAGCGGCCCGGCTTTGGCGGCATCCACGCCGTCCGGAATCGGCGTGGCCCAGCTCCAGTGGCAGCGCACCCGGGTGGCAAACGCGCCGTGGCGGCCGACGATAGTCTGCTCCAGCCGCTCGCACATGTTGTGGTTGCCGGTCATGCAGTTCCGGCAGGACATGCAACTGCCCGCGTTCCAGCCCAGGCCCACCGTCTGGCCCACGCCGACCGCCTTGGAATGCGGCCCCACGGCCACCACCGTGCCGACTGCCTCGTGGCCGGGAACGATCGGGTATCGCGTCATCCCCCACTCGTTGTGGAGCATCGAAAGGTCGGAATGGCAGATGCCGCAATAGGCGACTGCGATTTCCACCTGCTCGTCGCCGAGCGGTCCCGGATCGTAAGAAAAAGGCTGCAGCGGGCCTTTCGCCTCACTGGCTGCCAAAGCGTGAATCTGGCTCATAATCGTCTCGGCCGGCTCGGCCGCAGTTCTCCTTTAGTCAAACAGATGCGGCACGAACTGGCTGAGATTCCCGATGATCGGCGTGTCGGATTCCCGTACGCCCATGCCACCGGCGGCATTGCCCTCTTCGTGTCCGATCACCCAACTGCCCAGCACCGCGTACTTGCCGTCGAACGTCTTCGGCGGCGCCATCGCCTGGTAGACGAATCCCTCCGCGCCGTAGGCCCCGCTGGTTTCGATGTCCTTCCCCGGCTGGTGCCAGGCGATGTTGGCGCCCTCCCGTCCGAGCAGCGGCTTCTTCACCCAGCTCATCATCAGCCCGGGGCCGTCGAAATTGGCTTCCAGGAGGTAAGGATGCCGCGGATAGAGCTGCCAGAGAACCGGGAGCAAGCCCTTGTTCGACAGCAGCATCTTCCAGGCCGGCTCGATCCAGAGGGTGGGCGCCGCGCCCAGGTGCCGGGAGAAGGCGTCTTTCATCATCCATTCCCACGGGTACAGCTTGAAAACCGATTCGAGCGGCGCATCGTTCGGCCCCACGAACGTCCGGCCGTTCCAGCCGATCTCGCCGATGGGAAAGCAGGAAGCCCGCAAGCCGGCCTGCTGCGCGGTGTCCTGGAGGTAGGTCACCGTCATGCCGTCCTCGCGGTTGTCCATCGAACAGAAGTCCACGCGGCCGC
Source organism: Bryobacteraceae bacterium (assembly GCA_049686695.1). Classification (GTDB taxonomy): domain Bacteria; phylum Acidobacteriota; class Terriglobia; order Bryobacterales; family Bryobacteraceae; genus Bog-375. Next base: position 4,313 of record JBAVIH010000229.1, read on the forward strand.
CGGGCAGGTAGGGCGTCAGCACTTTCCACAGCGCGATCAGCCGCTCGTGGAGGGAATTGAACTGGTCGCGCTTGGGGAACTGGTCTTGCAGCCAATACCATTGCACCACCGCCGCTTCCAGCAGTGAGGTGGGCGTATCCGCGTTGTACTCGAGCAGCTTGGGCGGGTTCGCGCCGTCGTAGGCCAGGTCGAACCGGCCGTACAGCGACGGCGGCTCGGCCTCCCAGGACTTTTCGATCAGCGGCACGGCGATTTCGGGGATGCCTATCCGCGCGTAGAGCCTATTGTCGATGATGTGCTGGGCCGCGGCCAGGGTCATTTTTTCGAGCTCGTTGGTGGCCGCTTCGAGCGCATCCACTTCCTTGGCCGTGAACTCGTAGAAGGCCGATTCGTTCCAGTAGACCTGGTCGCCGGTGTGCCAGATCAGGCCCACTTCCTCGACCTTCTTCTGCCAGTTTCCGCGTGGTTCCGCTTCCACCCGCCGCATTATTCCCCCACTCCTTCTCCGCCGCCGTGCGCGTCGCCGGCCGCGCCGAACCCGCCGCGCTCAACCGATCCCGCCGACGGGCTATAGGCGCCAGCCGGCGCCGCGGTCACCGTGCCGCCGTTCGCTATATAAGCATGATAGCTGCCGTAGTAATACGGATATGGGTGCGAATAGTTCATCGGAAACCAGGATCCGTTCCAGTAATAGCCGCCCTTGGCGATGGCATCCTGGCACGCCTGCTCGCTGAATGTGGCGGCGTCGCAAGGGTCTGCGCGGTCCGCCGAATTCGATCCGCAGGCGGCCAGCGCCACGCCGGCGGCCACGGTCAAGGTTACCTGGACGGATTTTCGCATCGGTTTCACTCATAATGCTAACAAGTAGTCGGCTAATCTGACCAACTTCTATCTGAAAGTGTCGAGTTCCCGACTGGCATTCGGAAGCGGAAAAGCACTCGTAAATCAGGCCCTTCAGCCGGAGCCGCCGCAGGTCGCAGGTCATCTGATGGGGAGTGCAATCGGCCAGCGTCACGCCCGGCAGACCGGATCGTGGTTGCGAAAGCCATCGATGCGGTGTTGAAACAGCGTGAGCGCCGGCAGCCAAGACAGAAATACTCGGCCCACTTGTCACTGCGGCCAAGCCGGACAATCCCGCCGACGACTCTTCAATTGGACGCCACCCTCGAGGCCGAGACGAGATCCACGTCGCCAATTCCGTCCCGGCGCGCCGGGCTATTGCGCCGGCAAGGTGATGGAAACGCGGCGTTCGCGGTTCAACTGCTGGGTGAGAGCGCGGTCGATCGAGCTCAGCGCCACCTGCTTTTCCTGGCGATCCAGCGTTACGTAGTGCAGCGTCTGGCCGGCGATCCAATAGGAAGCCGCCGCCTGAATCTCGCCATCCTTCTGTGCGAGCAGGTAAATCGGAGAGGAATTCGTGGGGCTTCCGCCCGTAGCGGCTGTTTCCTGCCCATACTCGTCATAGGCGTGAGTTACCGGATGCGCAGCAGCACTGTAAGTGCCAGGCCTGGCTGTTTGCCCGTAAGGATCGCCCTGCGCGGGCGCATAGGTTGCCATCGGATCGGGCGAATATGCATAAGATGGGTCGCTGTAAGTGTCCGGATAATAGTAATTATATGGATAGTAGTCACCATATCCGTAGTAATAACCGGGCCAGTAAGAATAACCGAAGCCGAACCAGGGATAGCCCCAGCCGTAAAACGGCCAGTAGCCTCCTCGATACCCGTAGCCCCGGTAACCGTAGCCTCGGTAGCCGTAGCCTCCGTAACCATAACCACGGCCATAGCCATAAGCGCCGGAGCCATAGCCCCTGCTGCCACTGTAGCCGCCGCGATATGCCGAGCCGGTGGCTCCGCCGCCGTGATAGCCACCCCCCACGCTGCCGTGGCCGACGCCGCCTCCCATCGAGGCATGCGATCCGCCGCCTCCGCTGCCGTGCCCGCCACCGCGTTGCGCCATGGCGCACCACGCCAGTAAAGCGAACGAAAGGGTAATTCTCAGTAAGGCCCTCATCCGAGTATTCCTCTACCTCGCAGCTTACTCCCGCCAGCGGACATGCGCAAGCCGCCCGCGCGATGCCGTTAGGAATCAATGCGATACGAAGCTCCTGTGAATCGCGAAGCCGAGGGCGGTTCCTCAAGCGAGAACCGCAAATGATGGCGGCTGGGTGTAGACTGAGAGGATCCTCGGATCCAAAACGAAGAATTCCGCCACACGGAGGCAACTGGGCTATGGCAACCGCAACGAAGACGACTAAGAAGACGAATGTAAGTGCCAGCAACGCGAACGGCGATCCATCAAAGAGTTTGCAGACGTTTAGCCTGCTCGACCTGCAACAATACACCAGGGAGAAGTCTTACTCGAATACCGCGAGCAAAGACTTCCACCTCTTTTACGTGGGCCGTGACGATGTCCACGACATCCTCAAGTACGTTCTCTCGCGAGTCAGCGTCTCCCTGTATCTGAACATGTTCGGATATGACGATGACGAACTGAATGACATCCTGATGGCCAAGGCGCTGGATCCCCAGATCACCATGTTGATTACCCTGGATCAGAGCCAGGCCAGCGGTGCGCACGAGCAGGCACTGCTTCATTCCGATATTGCCAAGAATCCCACCGCTTACAACACCCATTTCGTAGTGGGACAATCGGCCACGCACCAGATCAGCCATACCAAGGGCTTTGTGGCCGACGGTCGAGTGGGCGGCGAAGGATCGACTAACTGGTCGTCGTCGGGCGAAGGCACCTTTATCGAAACCGGGGAACCTGGCGGCCCCGGCTACAAGGCGCAGAACAACACGCAGTCCATTTTCACCGACACCGATACCATCAGCCGTTTTCAAGCCGAGCTGATCGCCGAGCACATGACCGCGCAGCAACAGGCCGGCAACACCCAAAGCCAGGCCGCCGCGATAACAGCCGCCGCGCAAGCGCCGGCCCGGAAGTCCACGGCGAAAAGATAGCGGCGCGAACGGTAAGTATTGTTGAGGGCGACCGGCGTCGCCAAAACAATTTGTGCTAAATTGCACTGGGTAAGCACAGGTTGTACCCCAAGTGAAACGATTTCCCTTTCTCGATTGGATGCGCGGACTGGCGGTGGTCATCATGATCCAGTGCCACGCGTTCAACGCCTTTGCGCGAATGGATACGCGCGACGGCGGCCCCTATGTGCTGTCGCAGTTTGTCGGCGGCATGGCTGCGCCGCTGTTTCTGTTCATGGCGGGAATGACGACCGCGTTCCAGATGGAAAGTCTGGCGCGGCGCGAAGCCAGCCCGTGGCGCCGCTGGGTGGTAGCGCTGCGGCGCGCGGGCCACATTATGGTGATCGCACTGCTGTTCCGCTTCACCAATTGGCTGGGCAGTTATCCCGGCGGCAGCATGCAAGAACTGACCAAGGTGGATATTCTCAACTGCATGGCGGTGGGGTTGGCGGTGTTTGCGGCGGCGGCTGCGTTTGGCGCCGAAGGCCGCATGCGCTTCGCCGTGCTCGGTGCCGCGGCCATCGCCATGCTATCGCCGTTGATGGCGAACCTTTCCTGGGATGGCGCGCCCGCGCTGCTACGCGAGTACCTGGTGCCCGGCGCGGGGCGCGGCCGCTTTCCGTTTTTTCCCTGCGCCTCATATGTCGGATTCGGGATCGCGGCTGGCCTGGCCGTGAAACGCACGGCCGAAACCCGGATGGACCGGCTGATGCAATGGGCGGTGCTGATCGGCTTCGCGCTGATCTTCACCAACCAGTATTTCTCCAACAACCCTTACTCGATTTACCCGCAGTCCAGTTTCTGGACCGACAGCCCAACGCTAGTTTTCATTCGCACTGGCATCATTCTGGCGTTCCTGGCCGGGTCGTACCTTTGGACGGAGTACGGCGCGCGGGCAGGCTGGAGCTGGATGCAGACGCTGGGCAAGACCTCGCTGATGGTCTATTGGGTGCACGTGGTGATCGTCTACGGCGGCTGGACAAAACCCCTGCGTCGCAGCATGACCATTCCGCAGACAGTCTTCGCCACCCTATTGTTGACCGCGATGATGGTGGGGCTGTCCGCCGCCAAGCTATGGTGGACCGCTCGCCGCGCACAGCGGCGCGCACAGCCCGTGGCCGCAGTAGCGCAGGCCTAGATGGCTCGTGGGGCAGGCGCTTTGGTCTGCCAACCCGGATCCCCTACCCCTTATCCTCTTCCTCGGGGAAGATCTGGTGCGTCAGGTCTTCGACTGGTCTCTCTCGCGAGGTGTTCCACCAGCCGGCGGCGAACGCAGCCACGGCGGCGCCCCAGATCGCCAGATCCGTGATATCGAGCGAATGCCGCAGCGCCACTGCACCCAGGCAAACCAGGGTGCGAAGCACCCAGCCGTACACGCGCGACGGTTTCGACCAGCCTCTGCGCACGCCCACCAGGGCGCGTGCCAGCATGTACGCGCAGCCGATGCCGATGATGCCCACCACGCCACGCAGGAACTCGAGTGACATCTCTTCCTACCATGCCCCAGCGCGCGGCCGGTTGCAAGCCGGTCGCCTTCATACCAGCCGTTTCGGCAAACACCTGGAGGCAGGGATCGGCGTAGTGGAGTGAAATCGAGGCGAGGGGGCGGGCTCCTGCGGACCGTCAAAAACGACGGGGACTCCCCATCAGGTGATCGCCCACGGAAAAGCGTCGGGTTGTCAAAGAGCGGCGGAGCCGTGCAGCCGTCCGCGCGGCGCAAGATCAACAGCCAGACGATCAGGATGCTGTTGGGTTCATGGTGGCAGAGGTGCTCCATGCCGTAACGGTTCTTGCCATCGTTGAAGCCGCGATTTTCAATCTCCCAGCGGCTCTTGGCCATGCGGTAGAAACTGAGGCTGCCCAGCCTGGCCATCGGGAAGTCGGTGAGTCATTCCGCCTGGATGACGCTGCCATCGCGTTTGTGTTGGCGGTAGCGCAGGACGCGGACTTCCGGCAGTCCAGAGTCTCCCAAGAGTCGAAGTGGTCGTAATCAGACCTCCACCCGGTCCTCGCCTTCCTGAAACACGGCTTGAGGCGATTGGCCGTCAAAGCGAGCGCGCACAGCGGCGGCCAGTAATGGGAGGTTCTCCTTTGAGGCGGGCCACCACCGGCAAGCCGACTGCGTCGGTGGTGTGCAGGAAGGGGCGGTGGCGTACTCGCCATCGCCCACCACGCAATCGGCAAAGCGCGGCCCCAAGCGATCCACGGCGCGCCGTAACAAACGCTGGGCGGCCGCATACTCGCTGTCGCCGGGGCCATAGGGTTCCACGTCCACCGGCAGCGTCGAGCCGCCCACTCCCGTTGCGAAACGGTTGGCGCGGGCGGGCGCGGCTCCATAAGATTAAGATGGGAGCGGCCCAGGAGCCCGCTGTTCTCCGAGCTAACCGACGCCACGACTCCGGTGTTCCGCACCCCGGCTCCATCGCACCCGCCGCCAACACGGTATCCTGAATCTACACCCCAATGAAATCCACTTACGTCATTGGAATCGATCTCGGCACCACCAACTCGGCGCTGGCGTTCGCGGCCGTCCCGGCGGAAGCGGATCCTTTCGCCCCGGCCAACGTGCAGGTGATGGCGATCCCGCAGCTCGCCAATCCGGGCGAAGTGCGCGAGGAGGATCTGCTGCCGTCGTTTCTCTATCTGCCCGGCAGCTCGGATTTTCCGGCTGGATCTCTGGCGCTGCCGTGGGATCCGGACCGCAATTACGTGGTGGGGCAGTTGGCGCAGAAACGGGGCGCCGAGAATGCGGGGCGGCTGGTCGCATCGGCCAAGAGCTGGCTCTCGCATTCGGGTGTGGACCGCACGGCGCCGCTGGTGCCGTTTCGCGCTCCGGAAGGCGTCGACAAGATTTCCCCCGTCGAGGCCAGCCGCCGCTACCTGGAGCACCTGCGCGAGGCTTGGGACGCGGCGCATCCGGAGTCGCCGTTCGCCGAGCAGCAGGTGTTGGTGACGGTGCCGGCTTCCTTCGATGCGGTGGCGCGCGAGTTGACGCTCGAAGCCGCCAAACAAGCGGGCTACCGGAATCTCAGCCTGCTCGAAGAGCCGCAGGCCGCCTTCTATGCCTGGATCGAACGCCACCCCGACTGGCGCGAGCGCGTGCAGGTGGGCGATCTGATCCTGGTGGTGGACATCGGCGGCGGCACTACCGACTTCACTTTGATCGCGATCACCGAGCGTGGGGGCGAACTCGCGCTCGACCGCGTGGCCGTGGGCGAGCACATTCTGCTGGGCGGCGACAACATCGACCTGGCGCTGGCCGGTGCGGTTTCGCAGCGTCTCGCCGAAAAGGGGACGCGCCTCGACAGCCGCCAGTTCCAGGCCCTGTGGAACAACTGCCGCATCGCCAAAGAAAAGCTGCTGGAACCCGGCTCGAAGGCTCGCGAGCACGCGGTCACCATTCTCGGCAAAGGCAGCGGCCTGGTGGGCGGCACCATCAAAGCCACATTGCAACGAGACGACATCGATCGCGTTCTGAGCGAGGGATTCCTGCCGGCGGTGGCGAGCGGCGACATGCCCGAGCGCCAGCGCCGGGCCGGATTGCAGGAAGTCGGCTTGCCGTATGCCGCCGATCCGGCCATCACCCGGCACCTGGCGCGCTTTCTGCGCCAGCAGGCGGCCAGTTCCGAACAGGGAGCCGTGCGGCGCGGGCCGAGCGGACTCGCCTGCCCGACCCACGTGTTGTTCAACGGCGGCATCCTCAAGGCGGCCATGGTGCGGGAGCGTCTGCTGGCCAGTCTCAATTCGTGGCTTGCCGGGGAGGGACTGGAGCCGGTGAAGCCGCTCAGCGGCGAAGACCTCATGCACGCGGTGGCGCGCGGCGCCGCCTATCATGGGCTGGCGCGGAGCGGGCGCGGTGTGCGCATCCACGGCGGCGTGCCGCGCACGTATTACGTCGGCATCGAGACCGCCATGCCCACCGCACCGGGATTTGCGGCTCCCTTCAAGGCGCTCACGGTGGTGCCTTTCGGGATGGAGGAAGGCACCGAAGCCCGCATCCCCGGCCGCGAGTTCGGCCTGGTGGTCGGCGCGCCCGCCGAGTTCCGCTTCTTCACCTCGGCCGTGCGCAAGCGCGACCAGCCCGGCGATCTGATCGAAGACTTCAGCGGCGAGCTCGAGGAACTCTCTCCCATGGAGGTTACCTTCGGCGCGCGCGAGGCCTCCTCCGAAGTGGTGCCGGTCTCCTTCGAGACCGTAGTCACGGAGACCGGCCTGTTGCAGCTCTGGTGCGTGGCCCGCGATAACCGCCGCTGGAAACTCGAGTTCAACGTGCGCGAGCGGGTGGCGGCGGCATAGTTCCGTTTCCCTTAGGAATTCTCTTGCGTCGCGGCGGCAGTGCGGGCACGGAATCGCGATACACCTGCGCGTGGGGCCAGGAGCGCAACTCGATGAACCCGGCGAGGATACAACCGCCTTTGATCCCGACGCGGCCGAGGTTCCACCGCGCCGCAGGATAGTGCCCCCCGAAAATGGTTCCCTTTGCAGTGGGCACAACCCTTCGTATCTCATTGAGGACGCTGAAGAACACCGAGTGCCGCTCGACTGTGCTGTGATTTGAAAGCGAAAGTATCCATGGAACGCTGCCAATATTCCAGGCAGTAAGCATACCGAGCGGTGCCTGGCCCCACTCTTCCATGTCTACAAAGCCTCTACTCGGCATGGCCATGCGCTCAGATGATACGGGACGACATGGAGGGCACATTTACTGCCCGTAACTAATTGAATGCAAGCTGGTTGTTTGGTAGCGCTAACGGGAATCGAACCCG
>JBAVIH010000230.1:0-3205 GCA_049686695.1 Bryobacteraceae bacterium
GGTCCACGCCGTCGTCCGCGATCGCCACCACGCGGCGCTGCCCCGCGCAGCAAACCAGCGCCGCGCGCCCGCGCGCCGTTTCTTCCACGCCCAGGTAGGTGGCGGGAAACCACGGCGGACTGGCCGCCGTCCGCAGCCGCGCCTCCAGTTGCGTCAGCGCCCCGCGCGCGTCGAGGAGACCCTGCCGCAGGCCCGCGTTTTCCATCAGAAGATGGCGCTCCAGCCGCTGCGATCCCTCGGGCGACGCCGCGCGCAAGGCCGCCGCCAGCTCGAATCTCCGCTCCAGCGGGAGATCGTCGGCCTCCGCCGACATCAGGTGTTGCACGATTTCCTCGGTCCTCATGATTGCGAATCTCCTGTCTTGAGTTCGTGAAAGCCCCTTTGCGCCACCACCCCGTCCCGCCAGCCGAAGCAGGAGAAGACTACCCCCTCCGCCAGATCGTTGGCGACCAGCGCCGTCGTGAATGCGCGCAGGTAGATGGTCTTGTGGAGGAACCTGTCCTGCCTGGAAAACAGCGCGGTGGCCACCGCGCACTGCCGCTGCTTTTCGGGCGCGCACTCGGCGCACTTGCCGAATGCCGCCGAGCGGACCGGGTGCGAGTGATGCCAGCCCACGATCAGTTCGCCGCTCCCTCTCAGGTCCACCGCGGCTCGCACCGCCGCCCACGCGTCCGGCGTGAAGCGCAGCTCCGTCTCCGACGAAACCGCCTCGATCGCGGGCACGGCTGCCGTGATCTCGGTGAAGAATCCTTCTTCCGTACGGTGCAGATGGCCGATCAGAACGCCGCCGACCTCGAGCGGCGTGGCGCGGCGCGCGGCTTCGGCGATCTGCGACAGTACGTCCGCCGGAACGAATACCGGCATGTCCGACCGGTTCTGCGGGCCCACTTCCTTCGCCTTCGCCAGCATCGCGGCGAGCGGCCCGTTGCGCATCGGTATATCGACCTCCTCCTCGCGGCACGGCAACGTATCCGGAGCCCGGTCCGACGGCCACGCGGTCGCCAGCAGCGACACGTCGTCGGTCGCCTCCAGGTAACCGGCTTTGACCAGCCGCGCCAGCAGCTCGCGCGAATCGGCCGTCAGACAACCCGGCGGCATTTCGTGCGCGAACGGGCCGGCTGGCGTGTCGATGGTGACCCGCACTCCCTTGACGTAGGGCGCACCCTCCGGCTGCCACACCGGTTCCACCAGGGCGCCCCGCGCAGGGGCGCCGGGAAAGAGAAGCCCGCGCTGGACGGCTTCCCAGCGGCAGCATTCCAGCGCGGGAGCCAGGTCCGGGGCCGTCGCGACGGAAACCCCGCTGCCATCTCCTTTCCGGAATTCCAGTTTGAATTGAAAGCCCATCGAACCTCCTCTCTTCCCTTACCCGTCAGCCGGCGTTAATGTCGGCCATCAACATTACGGTTTCATCCGGCGCGACTGCGTCGCGCACGAGTTCTGCGCTGCTGAGCGCGCGTCCGGTCGAATTGAGTCTGGCCTGGTAGGCGATGGGAGCCCCTTCCGAGTCGTTCATGGGCAGGGCCAACTGGTCGACCATTTCTTCCAGCATGTCCTGTACGCTGGCCTCTTCGGACCCGGGCTCCCACGTGGTTTTGCGCAGGCCGGTTACGTCTGTTGCAGTGATTGGCATGTTCGATCACCTCCTTTCGTTTCGGGAATGCCGCATACCGCCAGGTACATCGCGGCGGCGTCTTCGCGGGTCAACACAGCCATCTCTTCCGTGCAGTGTCCGGCCAGGGCGAGCGCCGCTACGGCTGCTTGCAGTTCAGTCGGGGTTGGCGCGGAGCAGAAGCGCACCTCCAGGCGCGCCGAGCCGTTCCGCTCGCCCGCCGCGCGCACGAAACGCACGCCGGAAGTGACGCGCAGTAGCAGCGTGGCCGCAGCCTCCCATACCGCCGCCGGGTAATCGCCCGGAGGCAGCAATTCGACGCGCACCGCGGCATCCGGTCCGATCAGGGCCGCGCGCAAGCCGGCGGCGCCCGAATCCACTTTGAACCGCCCGTCCCCGAGAAGCCTCCCGGCAATTCCGGCCTCGGCGGCGGCCTGCTCCACATCCCAAGGCTCCGCGCCCGCCACGGCTGGGCTGGGGGCGCCCTCCGACGCCTCCAGCCCTTCCCGCAGGGCACAGACCGCCGAGTCGACGACTCGGCCGTCCTGCGCGCTTCCGTCGAGCACGACCTCGGCGCGAAGCAGCACTTCATCGCGCGGAGTCAGCACCAGACGCGAAGGTGGCTTCAGCCTGCCGTTCGTCAGCAGGAGGTCCCAGGCCGCCGCGCGCGCCAGCGGACCAACCACCAACTCCACCGTGTCGCCGTCCAGGCGGACGCCGGCGTGATGCAAACTTCCGTTGGACACGGCGAATTTCCAGGCGGCCAGCGCCACCGACTCGGGCCGCGCGCCGGCAAGCTGCGCCAGTTGCGGCGGCAGGAGATCGGACTCAATCATGCTTGTCCTCCTGGAGCCGGCCGCCGGTACTTCAACGGCAGGCGGCAACTCGGCTCCACCGGCCAGCGGCTGCGCGCCCACTTGCACGCCTCTGGGTTGAGCGCATTCCACTCCGTCGGGTTTGCCCTCCGCTGGAACGTAGTCAATTCAAAACAGCGCAGCGCGAGCTCGACCAGGCTCGTGCCCCCGGCGATCCGCCCGACGCAGATGAAGGGCCAGCGCGCGTTCGGATGCCAGACTGCCATCGGCTCGATAAACTGCAGCACGGCTTGCGAGTGCACCACCGGCAACTTGAGGTAGTCGGGCGGAAAGGCAATGCCGATGGTGAATCCGCCGTCGTGGATCGCAATCTCGCCCGACGGGCGGCGCACATAGCAGGGCGCGGAGAAATGGCAGATGTAGGCGAACGGCGGATCGCCCATGCAGGGTTGCAGATGGAATATGTCGCTCGCCGCCGCATACGCCACACCCTCCTCGTACATGCCGCGAAGGAAGCCGTCTAACACTGCGTCCTTCATCCGGATTTCTCCTTTCGTGTGGAGCGCCCACTCAGCTCAATGAGGCCCCGTCCGCAGCGAACGACGTCGCCGTGGAGCAGGCCCAGCTCGACTAACGGGCGCTCCATTGCCTCAGCGCCGAGCGTTTGAGCCGCAGAGGAATCGAGTTCGTGAATCAGATCCAGCGGGCCGGAGACACCCTCGCCGCCGCAGGCCTGGCAGCGCCGCTGTTCGGCGGACATCCGCGCCGCCAACGCCAGCAC
>JBAVIH010000231.1:0-8089 GCA_049686695.1 Bryobacteraceae bacterium
GGTCTCTGCCGCCGGTTCTTTTCGAACTAGCATTGGCTCTTCGCTTACGAGTACTTCCCCATGAACTGGCGCAGGCGGTCCATGCCGCTCTCCAACTGCGGCATCGAAGCGGCGTAGGAAATGCGGATGTGGGCGTCGGTGCCGAAAGCTTCGCCCGGCACCACGGCCACGTGCGCCTCTTGCAGCAGGCGCTCGGAAAAAGCCAGCGTATCCGCAATGCCGTTCTGGCCCAGCGCGACGCCAATGTTCGGGTACACGTAGAACGCTCCGCGCGGCTCGGCGCATGTCACGCCGGGGATGGCGCGCAGCCTGGCCACCACGAAATCGCGCCGCTTGCGATACTCGGCCAGCATCACGCCGACCGATTCCTGCGGCCCGAGCAAGGCCTCCACCGCCGCTTTCTGCGCAATCGAGGTGGGGTTCGAGGTGGAATGGCTCTGCAGTTTCCCCATCGCGTTGATGAGCGGCGCCGGCATCAGGCCGAAGCCGATGCGCCAGCCCGTCATCGAATAAGTCTTCGAAACCGAGCCCGCTATCAGCACGGTCTCTTTCGCGCCGGGGAGCGAGGCGATCGAGAACGGCTCGCTATCGTACAGGAACTTGCAGTAGCATTCATCGGTCATCAGGTAGATGCCGCGCTGCGCCGCCAGGGCGAAGATCTTCTCGAACTCGGCGCGGTCCAGCAGCGCGCCGCTGGGGTTCGAGGGCGAATTGATGATGATCAGCTTGGTGCGCGCGGTGAGGTACGGCTCCAACATCGCGGCGGTGAACGTGAAGCCCTGCGCCTCGTCGGTGTCGACGAAAACGCACTTGCCGCCGGCGTAATTCACCACGTCCTTGTAAGTCACCCAGTACGGAACCGGAATGATGACTTCGTCGCCCGGGTTGATCAGCGCCTGCATGAGATTAAATATGATGTGCTTGCCGCCTACCGTGATCAGGCACTCGCTGGGCTGGTAATTAGTGCCGAAGTCCTTCTTGTGGGATTCGCAGACGGCCTTCTTCAACTCGGCTGTGCCGCCCACCGGCGTGTATTTGGTGAAGTTCTGGTCGATCGCGCGCTTGGCGGCTTCCTTGATGTTGTCGGGCGTGGGGAAATCGGGCTCGCCGGCGCCGAAATCGACGACGTCGACGCCTTGTGCGCGTAATTTAGTGGCCTCGGCGGCCACTCTCATGGTGGAGGATTCGCTGATCAAAGCGATGCGCTCCGCGATTGCGTTGGCTACGGCCTGCATGGGCCCTCCTTTTTCTTAAACGACCTTGGCCAGCCGGCGGTGCAACCGGGCCTCGACGGTGGGCGGCACCAGGCCGGAGATGTCCCCGCCCAGGCTGAAGACTTCCTTCACCAGGCGGGAACTGATGAACGAGTACGTTTCATTGGCCATCATGAAGACGGTCTCGATTTCGGGACGCAGCCGCCGGTTCATGAGCGCCATCTGCAGTTCGTACTCGTAGTCCGAAATGGCCCGGATCCCTCGCAGCAGGACGGAAGCCGAGTGCGCGGACGCGTGGTCCACCAGGAGGCCATGGAATGAATCCACCTCCACGTTGGGGTAGACATGGACCACTTCGCGAAGCATTTCGATACGCTCGTCGACCGAGAAAAGCGGCTCCTTGGCGTCGTTCCACAGAATCGAAACGATCAGCCGGTCGAACATTCGCGAACCGCGCTGGATGAGATCGAGATGGCCGTTGGTAATCGGGTCGAACGATCCTGGGTATATGGCGGTCACGCGCGTCGGCTTGGGCGGCAACGGTTCGATTCGCTTTCTCGGGGTCTTATTATTTTACCGGAAAACCGGGCAAGCTAAAGCATGCCCCACCCGGCGTTAGAATAAAAGCATTCCCGCTTCCCCCGAGAGCCGGGCGTGCGCCTGGGTTAAAGGAGCCGAAGAGGAAAGAATGTCCTTCGTTCACCTGCATTGCCACACCGACTATTCGCTGCTGGACGGGGCGTGCGACATCGACCAGTTGATGCAGCTCGCCCTGGAGCAGAAGATGCCGGCGGTGGCCATGACCGATCACGGCAACCTGTTCGGCGCGGTGAAGTTTTATAACGCCGCCCGGAACGCCGGGGTGCATCCCGTGATCGGCTGCGAAATGTACGTGGCGCGCCAGGGCCACAAGTCGCGCTCCGACGGTGGCTACAACCACCTGGTGCTGCTGTGCGAAAACCAGGAGGGTTACCGCAATCTGATCAAGCTGGTTTCGACCGGCTACCTGGACGGGTATTATTACAAGCCGCGCGTGGATCTGGACCTGCTGGCGCAGCATTCCAAGGGGCTGATCGCGCTCTCGGCCTGCCTCAAGGGCCACATCGCGGAGACGATTCTCGCCGACCAGTACGGCGAAGCCAAGCGGCTGGCCTTCACCTACGCGGATATCTTCGGCAAGGACAATTACTTTCTCGAAGTCCAGGACCATCACCTGGATCAGGACAAGCGGCTCACGCCGCAGGTGAACCGGCTTTCGCAGGAGACCGGTCTCAAGCTGGTGGTCACCAACGATTCGCACTACCTGCGCCGGGATGACGCGCGCGCGCACGAGATCCTGCTGTGCATCCAGACCGGCAAGATGATGAGCGACCCCAACCGGATGCGCTGGAACACGCCGGACTTCTATCTGAAAACGCGCGACGAAATGATGGAGCTGTTCGGCGAGCTCGAAGACGCGGTGGACCGCACCTGGGAAATCGCCCAGCGCTGCAACGTGACGCTCGAACAAATCCAGGAGCCGTTCCCCAAGTTCGACGTTCCCGAACGGCACACCACCGACACTTATTTCGAATATGTGGCGCGCCAGGGGTTCGAGAAGCGCCGGCCGCGCCTGGAGGCGATGCGCGCCAAGGGAATCCTCAAGCACGATCTGGCGGAATACGCCGAGCGCCTGGACCGTGAAATCCGCATGATTCAGACGATGAAATTCTCCGGCTATTTTCTGATCGTCTGGGATTTCATCCGCTACGCCCGCTGGAAGGGTATTCCGGTGGGGCCGGGGCGCGGTTCGGCGGCGGGCAGCCTGGTGGGATACGCGATGGCGATCACCGATATCGATCCGCTCCAGTACGGACTGCTGTTCGAGCGTTTCCTCAACCCGGAGCGGGTCAACCTGCCCGACATCGACGTCGATTTCTGCATGAACCGCCGCGGCGAAGTGATCCAATACGTCACCGAAAAATACGGCCGCGAGCAGGTGGCGCAAATTATCACCTTCAATACGCTGGGCGCGCGCGCGGCGATCAAGGATGTGGGCCGCGTGCTCGAAATCCCCTACGCGGACGTGGACAAGCTCACCAAGCTTGTCCCCAACGTGCTGAATATCTCGCTTGGAGACGCCATAAAGATGGAACCGGGTTTCGCCGAGGCGCGGAAAGACCCGCGCATCGACGAGGTTCTGACGGTCGCGCTGCGCCTGGAGGGCCTCTCGCGCAACTGCTCGGTGCACGCGGCGGGCGTGGTAATTTCGCCGCAGCCGCTCAAGGAACTGGTGCCGCTCTACAAGACGAACCGCGATGAAATCGTCACGCAGTTCGATATGAACGGCCTCGAGAAGCTGTCGCTGCTCAAGATGGATTTCCTCGGGCTCACCACGCTGACGCTGATCCAGGACGCCCTCCGCCTGATCAAGAAGCGGCACGGCGTGGACCTGGTCCCCGAAGACCTGCCGCTTGACGACGCGGCCACCTACGAAATCTTTTGCAAGGGCTTCACCAGCGGCGTGTTCCAGTTCGAATCGCAGGGGATGCGCGACATTCTGCTCCGCTACAAGCCGAGCCGGCTGGAGGACTTGACCGCGCTCAACGCGCTCTACCGTCCGGGGCCGATTCAGGGCGGCATGGTGGACGATTTTATCGAGCGCAAGTGGGGCCGCCGCGCCGTGCAGTACGACCTGCCGGAGCTGAAAGAACTGCTCGAAGAAACCTACGGCGTGATCGTCTACCAGGAACAGGTGATGCAGATCTCCAACCGCCTGGCCGGCTACTCGCTGGGCGAAGCCGATCTGCTGCGCCGCGCCATGGGCAAGAAGAAGGCCGAAGCCATGGCCAAGGAGCGCGAGCACTTCGTCCAGGGCGCGGTGGAGCGCGGCTTCGCCCAGCGCAAGATCGAAAAGATTTTCGATCTGATGGAGCAGTTCGCCGGCTACGGATTCAACAAGTCGCACTCCGCCGCTTACGCCTACCTGGCCTTCGTGACGGCCTACCTGAAAGCCCATTACCCGGTGGATTTCATGGCCGCGCTGCTCACTTCGGAAACCGGCAACACTCTCAAGGTGGTGAAGTACATCAACGAGTGCCGCGCCATGGGCATCACCATCCTGCCGCCGGACGTGAATCAGTCCGAGTGGAGCTTCACGCCGGATGCGCACGCGCCCGGCGGCATTGGCATCCGCTTCGGGCTGGGCGCGGTAAAGAATCTGGGCCAATCCGCGGTCGAGGCGATTGGCCGCGCGCGCGAGCAGTTGGGCCGCTTTCGCACCATCCACCAGCTCGCGGAAACAGTCGACCTGGGAGCCGTGAACCGACGAATGATCGAGAGCCTGATTCGCGCCGGCGCGATGGATTCGCTCGAAGGAACGCGGGCGCAGAAATTTGCCGCCGTGGAAGGCGCCATGGAGGCGGGCCAGCGCGCCCACCGCGATCGCGAGAGCGGGCAGACCGGCCTGTTCGGTGAGTTGATGGGCGGCGCCGAACCGCACGATCCGCCTTTGCCCAACGTTCCCGACTGGACCGAAAAAGACAAGCTCGCGGGCGAAAAAGAGCTGCTCGGGTTCTGGGTGACCGGGCATCCGCTGGATCGTTACCAGGAGAAGATCGCCGAGCTGGCCACCCACGACACCGGCAATCTCGAGGGCCTCGGCAAGAACGCCGAGGTGGCCCTGTGCGGCGTGCTGCGCTCGATCACGCGCAAGCGCAACAAGGAGGGCAAGCCCTGGGTGGCGCTGACCATCGAGGACCAGCAGGGGTCGGTGGACGGCATGGTCTTCGCGTCGAGCTACGAGCGGCTCGCCCCGCAGGTGGTGGAAGATCAGGCCGTGCTGGTGCGCGGACTGATCCTGCCGGAAGAGAACGCGCCACCCAAGGTGTCGGTGCAGGACATCATCCCGCTCGACGTGGCGCGCGTGGACATGCCGTCGGTGATTTCCATCCGCGTCTGGCTGGGCCGCAACGGCGGGACGGACAAAGCCGCCGCCCTCGACGAGCTTTTCAAACGCAAGCCCGGCGAAACCCAGGTGCGGCTGCGCCTCGAAGCCCCGCGCGATTTCTCGGTGCTGCTCGATGTGCCGGCCAAGGTGCGCCCGGATAAGGAATTCCGCGCCGCCCTGGAAGCCATCTGCGGCGCCGAGTGCCTGGAGCGCGTGTCCGGCTGAGAGTCGGCTCCTGCGCCGTACCCGGGCATGTCCGGTCCGCGGGCGCGTACAATGGGTCGAAATGCGCTTCCTGACTCGTGTGATCTCGCCTTCGGCTGTGATGATTGCCGCGATAGTCGCCTGGGGATTTCAGTCGCCGTCGCGCCGGCCGCTTTCGTTCGCGCTCGCGTGCGCGGGCGCCGACTGCCCCTTGCTCGAAGGCGCGCCGCAAAGCGCCGGAATGCGCAGCGGCTTCGTCCGCCTGCCTCCCGGCGCATCGGTTGGATGGCACTCCACCGCGCATAACGAGGAATCCTTGGTCATCCTCCACGGCCAGGGCGAAGCGCTCTTCGAGGGGTTCGACAAGCGCCCGTTCGCGGCGCCGGCGTCGCTCTATATTCCACCCGCGACCCGGCACAACGTGACCAACACCGGCCGTGAAACGCTCGAGTACGTCTACGTAGTGGCGCCCGCGAAGTGATGGCGCCCGTCAACTGCCGCTTGACATCGGCCCTGCCACTTCATACGATAAGACCCTTGCAATCGTTTACACCTCCCATTGCCCTGCTGCAAGCCGGCACCCGCTTGCTGTCGCTTTCGAGCGTCGATCTCGCGATCATCGTTCTCTATTTCATCGCCGTCCTGGGGATTGGCTTCTACCTGAAGAGCTATACCAAGACTGGCGAAGACTTCTTCCTGGCCGGCCGGGAAATGACAGCGTGGGTGGCCGGGCTGAGCTTCCTGGCTGCCAACCTCGGTTCTCTCGAACTGATGGGCTGGGCCGGAGCGGCGTATCAGTACGGCATCCTTGCCGCGCACTGGTATTGGATCGGCGCCATCCCCGCCATGCTGCTGCTGGCGATCGTGATGATCCCGTTCTACTACATCTCCAAGACCCACTCCGTGCCGGGATACTTGAAGCTGCGTTTCGGCGAGCCGGCGCGCGCCCTTTCGGCCTTCTCCTTCGGCTTCATGACGGTGCTGATGAGCGGCATCAATATGTACGCCATGGCGCTCGTTTTGAAGGTGGTGCTGGGCTGGGATATCTACTTCAGCATCTGGGTATCGTCCATTACGGTGGCGGTGTATGTCGGATTAGGCGGGTTGCTTTCGGCGATATTTAACGAGGTTCTGCAATTCGTGCTGATCTGGCTCGGCGCGCTGCTGGTTTCCATCATCGGGCTCGTCGAGGCCGGCGGCTGGAACGGCATGGTGGCGCGCATTCACGCCAACTACCCCGGGCAGGACTTCACCCACCTGTGGAAAACCATGGGCTCGTTCAAGGACAACCCCATGGGCATCCACTGGGTGGCCATCGTGTTCGGGTTGGGCGTGTTCATCTCAATGGGTTACTGGACCACGGACTTCCTGGTGGTGCAGCGCGTGATTGCCGCCAAGGATCTGCGCGCGGCAAAACTCGCGCCCATCATCGGCGCGGCTTTCAAGATGTGCGTACCGTTCATCGTGATCCTGCCGGGGCTGCTGGGCCTGGCGTTGCTGCCGAAGGGCTTCCTGGTGGGCGAGGACGCTATCAACGCCATTCATCCGCACAGCTACAACGAAGTGCTGCCGATCATGCTGGCCCGCTACTGCGGACCGGGACTGATGGGACTCGGCATTACGGCGCTGATCGCCGGATTCATGTCGGGGATGGCGGGCAACGTGAGCGCCTTCGCCACCGTGTGGACCTACGATATCTACCGCGCCATGTTCCGCAAGAATGCCGACGACGCCCACTACGTGAGCGTGGGCCGCTGGTGCACCATCCTGGGCGTGCTGGTGAGCATCGGCACGGCGTACCTGGTGATGCATTTCCACAGCATCATGGACTATGTGCAGGCGTTGTTCAGCTTCTTCATCGCGCCGCTGTTCAGCACGGTGCTGCTGGGCATGCTGTGGAAACGCACCAGCCCGGCGGGCGGATTCTGGGGCCTGCTGGCGGGCACGTTGTCCTCGATCGGCATGTTCCTGTGGGTCAACCACGATCCCACGGCGCTGCGTTACATCGCGCTGTCGCCGGATGCGAAGCCGATGGCAGAAAACATGTTCCGAGCCCTGTGGAGCGGACTGGCCTGCGGCGCGGTTACGGTGGTGGTCAGCCTAATGACTAAGCCCAAGCCCGACAGCGAACTGGCCGGACTGGTTTACGGCTGCACCGAAATCCCCAGCGAAGGGAACCTGCCGGCGTACAAGAGGCCGATCTTCTGGGCCGGCGTGGTGGCCGCGGTATTCGTGATCATTCAGATTATCTTCTGGTAGGTAACCGATGCATCGTTCGGACATGATTTCGATCTGGTTTTTTATCGGCGCTTTGCTGCTGGTCTACGGGGTCCTGATTTGCGGCGCTGGGATTTATGAAGCCGCGACACCGCCGACGGCGGCCGCTGTTGCGGAAGCGAACCTGCGCTGGGAAGGCGTTCGCAACCTGCACGTGGCTATATGGTGGGGCGGTCTACTGGTTGTTTTGGGGGCGATCTACACGTTCAAATTCGCCCCGCGAAAGCGAAAGTGATTTCATCAGCAACCATAAGCGTCGCGTGACATTCGGAGTGATTGTCGAAAACCGTGGGTTCTTCCCGGACCACCTCGCCAAGAGTGGCCTGGACCGAGATGTAGGCGGCAGTGTCAAGAGTTTTGTGTAAACGGCTTTCGGTTGGTTGATGGTTTTCGGCTACACTGGTTGCACCTGAGCGGAGGGTAGGGCTCCGCGGGGACGCGACCCGAGCGCCGACTCAGAGGCCGG
>JBAVIH010000232.1:0-2722 GCA_049686695.1 Bryobacteraceae bacterium
GCCACGAAGTCGTCCTCGATATCCTTATATATGCGGCGCGCTTCGCTGCCCAGGTCGCAGTGATAGGTGACATCTGTCTCGGGCGGGAGGTCGAGAACCTCTTTACCGACCCGGTAGGTGACCCGGCTCATCAGACGCTCCAGTTCATCGAGCTTCTGGAAACCGGTGATCTGCTTGCGGAGGTACCCGCCCATGACCGCGTACTTCTGGCGGAACGCCGCGAACGACGGTCCAAAGATGGTGATGTCCGCAAAACGTAGCGGAGCGAAGATGTCCATCGGGCCGTGCGGCATGGGCGTGCCGGTGAGCAGCACGCGGTGCAGCGCCTTGTTCCGGAGGCGCTTGAAGAACATGCTGGCCTTGCCGCCCGGCGCCTTGATGCGGTGTGCTTCGTCCGCGATGACAAGGTCCCATCGCTGCTTCTCGGCCCACTCCGCGAACGGCTCACGCCATGCGGAATCGTAGTTGATGACGGCCACAAACGGGACGCCGCGCGCCTCTGCGAGCCGCAACTTCTCCTGGGCCAATTCCATTTTCTTGACAACGCTGCCGATGTCCTCGTCGAGCGCGACCACCACCATGTCGATGGCGACGTGGCGTTCGAACTGCGTGAGCCACACCGGAACCACGCGCAACGGGCAGGAGATCAACACGCGCTTGGCGGCGAGACCCAGCAACAGCAGGCACGCCACCAGACTCTTGCCGGTGCCCATGCCCATGGCCAGCAGGATTCCGTGCAGTCCCTGGGCGAAGTGATCGAGACAGAATTTGTAGGCGATACGCTGGTGCCGCCACGGCTTCGTTCGCAGGCCGGCGGGCAACTCGACCACGATTTCCGGTTCCTGCGGAACGGGGAGCGGCAGCCCATCGGGCGCGGGCACCGGCAGCGCGTCGTGCACGGGAGGAAGAAGCGGGACCACGTTGCCGGGGACAACCGCGCCCGCCAGGATAGCGGTGGGCTGCTCCTCGTCGAGCTTGATTGTGATGCTGGTGGTGAGGAGGAGCTTGAAGCGGTCGGACTCCAAGACGCTGCGGAGCTTCTTGCGGAGGAGCGTGGCGGTCGCTACCGTGGCGGGGAGCGACCAGGCCTTGCGCGCGGCGTCCCAGCGGCTGCCCGGAATCTGTCGGCAGACGAACAGGTCGGCAAATGACGGCCGCACGATGATGCGTCCGGAGTCGATGTCCGCAGTGGTCATGCCGCCCGCTTCCTGGCGCGGCGGATGCGCTCGCGCGCATCCTCGATTGCCTGCTGGACCGGCTCGGACGTGGCCCGCCCGGTGAGCACCGCATAGATCATTGCCTTGGAGCGCCCGGAGATCTCCGCTGTTATCTTGACGAGGTCACCGTACCGGTGGTTGACCCTCTTACCGCGCTTGCGCGCAGTGCTCTCCTGTCGGATTGTCACGGGCGGCTCCTGTCGCTAAAGAATGAAACTCGAATGGCAGACGGGCAGGCCTCCGCTCAACGGCAGGAGACAAGAAGGAAAGCCGGTGTGGCGTTCCCGAATCGCCCGTGTCCCTAACAGCGACCCCAGATTCTCTGAAGTACCACTCGAAGTTAATCTGATTGTGATGGAGGGTCAACCCCTTGAGAAACAGCGATGTAGCCCTTTTTTGTCGCAACCCCGAGTTTCGTTGGGAGTTGCAATTCCGAAAATAAATTGCTTTATAGCTATAAACCGGGTAACGACAATCCAATTAGAGACGGAGATTCCCTGGAAGTGGAACAGCGGAAGGGAGTTGGGGCTTTCCGGATGGCCTACCATACCCGCGTTCGCGGGTGGGGTGAAGAGCGTGAACGCCGGATGTGAGGGGTGAGATTACGCCTGGTCTTCGGGCGGCGGTACGTGCGGTTGATGGAAGATGCAGCCGGCGGGTCCGCGCTCCTCGCATCTGCGCTCGATGCGGTCCAGCACTCTGTCGATCCGCGAAACGTCGTGCGCGATGCCCGTCCGAATCTCCGCGACCAGGACGGCTGTCACGTACTTGCCGTTCAGCAGTCGAAGCATGTCGTCCTTCCACTCAACGAACTGCTTCACCAGAGCTATCTCCGCAGCCGCGGAGTCGGCCTTTATCTGCGCCTGGAGCGCAGCCAGACGAAGGCCGACGTACACGTTGATGCCTCCGGAAACCACCGTAAGGATGGACACCGCGATAGTGATGTCTTGCCCGGTCATGCCGACACCTCAAGGCGCGCTTCCGCGATTGCCTGGGCCACATTCTCCTGGCTGGCGATCGCCGCCGTCAATCGCGCGTAGTCGGGATCGGTGGCGTAGACCCGTGCCACCGCCGCAATGAGCGTGTGCAGATCGCGGTCGTTCAAATACTGCTGCCAAGCCGAGTGGTACGGCGCGCCGTTCGTGATCAGCCACGCGTAGTCGCGGCAGGAGTCCTCCAGGGAGTCGTAGTCGGCGAACTGGAGGTCCTGCACGATGGACTTTCCGCCCACGACCTCGCGCGTCATCACGGTGCAGCACTTCTCGTGACGGTCTGCTTTCTTAATTCCACAATAGTTGGCGTGGCCGGCTGGCTTCGCGCCCCACTCCGATTCCACCGCCCACTGCGCGATGAGCAATGGTGCGGGACAGCCGGTCTGCGCTTCGAGCGCAACGGCGATGGCCGCTACTTCCTTCAGTCGTTGTTCGCGATCTTCCATGTAACACTCCTTGGATTGAATCAGTAGATAAATGAACGGTCATCGCTGGTCGGCAACGGCACCGGCC
>JBAVIH010000233.1:0-43633 GCA_049686695.1 Bryobacteraceae bacterium
GTTCTGATGCTGGGCGCGGGTGGAGTAGCCGCGTGCGCCGCCGCCGTGTTCGGCTGGCCTAAGCTGCAACTGGTGCTGCATCCTCTTCCCGAGAAGCGTTTCGTGGCGTTGATGGCCTGGCCGCCCGGCAAGGAACCGGAAGCGCGCGGCCTCCTGCGCACCGTCCTCGACGCCATCGAAAACCGGCTGGTGCGGGCGGAGGCTTCGGCGCGCAATCTGCTAGTGATTTCCTCCGCCGATCTTCGGGGGCAGTCCTCCCCGCGCCAGCCTGCCGAGGCATCCGGCGCGCTGGGCGCGAACCTGGTGCTGGCGGCCTCGCTCAGCCCCACGCCGGAGCAGTATCGCCTGGTTCTCCAGGTGCTCGATTCGGCCAGCGCCAGGGTCCTGCGCGAGGGCGC
Source organism: Bryobacteraceae bacterium (assembly GCA_049686695.1). GTDB lineage: Bacteria > Acidobacteriota > Terriglobia > Bryobacterales > Bryobacteraceae > Bog-375. The sequence goes on from JBAVIH010000233.1 coordinate 399, forward strand.
CATCATGGTCTCCCGCATCGCGCTGAACGGCCTGGCGGACAGGGCCTGCGCGCTTGCCGCGAAACTCTTGGACGTGAACGCCGCGGCGCGCGCGGTATCCGATCAGGACCAGCTTGCCGGCCTCCCGGCCGCCGCGTACCAACCTTTTTATCTGGCCGAGGACCTGATGACGCGGCCCAACGATACCGGGTTGGACGAGGCCATCGAGCAATATCAGAAGGCGCTCGACGCCGCCCCGCAATTCGGCCTGGGCTACGCCGAACTCGCCCGCGCTTACATTCGCAAGTATCAGGTGAACTACGATCCCGCCCAGTTGAGCCTGGCCGGGCGCAACGCGCAGATGGCGCGCCAGTACAGCCCCACTTCGGGCAAGGCCATTTTCGCCGGCGCCCAGGTGTTGCTGTACCAGGGCAAAACCGGGGACGCTCTCCAGTCCTTCGAAGCCGCGCTGGCGGCCGACCCGTTCAACCAGTCACTCGCCTACTACAAGGCGCGCGCGCTGCGCGACCTGGGGCGGCGCGAGGAGGAGCAGGCGGTCTACCGCAACATTCTGCGGAGCCGCCCCAACTACTGGCCCGCATACAACGAGTTGGGATGGGCTTTGTGGCGCGAGAGCCGCTACCAGGACGCGGCCAGTGCTTTCGCGGAAGCCACCGCCGTGGCGCCGCGCGTAGCCCTCCCCTGGGCCAACCTGGGCGCCATGTACCTGTTGTTGGACCGCAAGAGCGACGCCGCGGAAGCCTTCCGGCAAGCCATCGGGCGCGCCCCCAGCTACGAAGCTTACGCAAACCTGGGCTCGCTGGCCTTCGAAAACGGCGACTACCGCGGAGCGCTTTCTTACTACGAGAAAGCCCGCGACCTCAAGCCGCGCGACGATGAGGCATGGCGCAACATCGGCGATTGTCACACTATGCTCGGCGATCCTGCCGCCGCGCGCGAGAACTATGCCAAGGCCGCCGCCCTGCTGGGCGAGGAACTGGCGATTAACCCGAGCGAGGGCCGCTCGTGGATGACGTTGGCGTTCTACCAGGCCAAGCTCGGCCATCGCGGCGAAGCCGATGCCGATATCCGCAACGCCGAGCAACATTCCGCCACCGATGCGCAGTCGCAATTCCTGAAAGCGCAGGCGCTGGCCGTGATGGGGCGCCGCGAAGAAGCCCTCGCCCTGGTCCTGAAACTGATGGACGGCGGCCTCTCGCCGGTGGACGTCCAACTGGCTTTGGACCTGGCCGCGGTGCGCGCCGACCCGCGTTACAAGAGCCGCGCGGCCGCGCTCGAAAAGAAAAACAAGGGATGACCGAATCAATCACTCGAGGACAAGGAGAAAGGACATGGACGTTTCTAAGCTAATGTGGACAATGGCGATCTCGGTTATGGGTGGAACCATGCTGGGAGGATGCAACTGGGGCAACCCGAAACCCGTCGTGATGGAGGTGGAGGCCGGCGGCAAGGTATTCCTGCACCTCGAAAAGGGCGACACAGTGCAATGGAAAGGCGCTGGCTCGGCACAGCTCGTCGTGAAGTTTCCGATCGGTTCGCCGTGCCAGGGAACGAGCGGCCCCGGGGGCGGCTGGAACACGTGCACGGTGCAAACGGATGGCGTATTCCCATACACCTGCGACGGATGCGCCGATCCGGCCGTGGTCGTCGGCTCGGGCGGCGGCCCGCTGACCGGAGCTGCCCAAACGCTGGCGGGCAATCCGATCAACGCGCAAGCCGGTTACCTCTTCTGCGACAGTGGAGTGCCGAAAGCGTATCCCGATCCCCTCGTGACCGCGGACGGCGAGACCATTCAGTGGTTCCCGGCGGCCGGGGCGAATCTCGGGGCCTGGCAACTCACCCTGCAATCCGGCACGTGCACCGAGACCGCGGTCAACCAGGGCCAGCCGGTTTGCACCGTGCAGAAGAACGTCCCGGCGGGGAAGCAAAGCTACTCGATCACGGCCCCTACGTGCTCGCCTACGCCGGGGACCGCTTGGCTGACGATCCAATAATCGCCGGGAATCTCAGGCGAAACCCGCCGGGCGCTCTCCGGCGACATCCAGGGTGCGCTCCAGCGCGAGACCGGCGCGTCCGATGGTGCCCTCGTCGAAAAGCCGCCCGATCAGGGTAATCCCGTGAGGAACCCGGCGGGGAGGCGAAAACCTGGGCAGGGGGTGCGCCGGGTCCGGAGCCCAATCGCTGCGCGCTTCGGACACTTCCACGAAGCCGGCGCGAAGGGTCAGCGACGGGTGGCCGGTGAAGTTGGCGATGGTGAGCATCTCATCGCGCAGCGACGGAACCAGCAGCAGGTCCACCTGGGAGAAGATGCGCGCCATCTCCTGGGCCACGCTGCGGCGAAAGCGGTCGGCCTGAACGAGGTCCACGGCGGAAAGAAAGCGCGCCTGGCGAAAGAGGTTGGGCCAGGCGTCGGGAACCTGCATCTTGAGTTCCTTCAGGCCGCCGCCGAGGGTAAAATCCTCGAACGCGGCCGCGCCCTCGGCGAAAAGGATCAAACTCAGCGAGTCATACGGCCAGTCGGGCAGGGACACTTCGACGGGCGCCATGCCGAGCTTGTGCGCGGTTTCGAGCGCGTTGCGATCCACTTCGGTAGCGGGGCTTTCCTTCATCCACTTGGGGACGTATCCGACGCGCAGGCCGGCGACCGGGGCGGCGGCATCGAAGTCGAGACGGCTGGGCACGCTGGCGGCATCACCCGAATCGGGGCCGGAAATGGCGCGCAGGACGAGCAGCGCGTCCTCCACGCCGCGGGTCATCGGTCCGAGTTTATCGAGCGACCAGCAGAGGGTCATCGCACCGGTGCGCGGCACCCGGCCGTAGGTGGGGCGCAATCCGGTGATCCCACAGCGCATGGACGGACTGACGATGCTGCCGTCCGTCTCGCTGCCGATGGCGAAGCCGACCAGGCCCGCGGCGGTGGCCGCACCCGGGCCGGCGCTCGATCCGGACGAGCCTTCCTCCGGGAGCCACGGATTCATGGTCTGGCCGCCGAACCAGATGTCGTTGAGCGCCAGAGCGCCAAGGCTCAGCTTGGCCACCAGCACGGCGCCGGCATCGTGGAGGCGCTTGACCACGGCGGCATCCTGTGCCGGAACGCGGTTGCGGTATGGCTCGGCGCCATACGTGGTGGGGATGCCGGCGGTATCGAGCAGATCCTTGGCGCCCCAAGGGATGCCGTGGAGCGGGCCACGGTAACGTCCAGCGGCGATCTCGCGGTCGGCCTCCCGGGCCTGCGAAAGAGCCAGATCGCGCGTCAGCGTGATCACGCAGCGCAGCTTGGGATCGAAACGCTCCAACCGGTCCAGATAGAGGCGCGTCAGCCGCTCCGAGGTGAGCTGGCGCGTTTCCATCCACCGGGAAAGGCGGGAAAGCGGCGCGAACGCGATCTCCTGTTCGGCGCCAGGAAGCGGGCCCGGCGCGTTCGAGGTGCGCACGAAGCGATCGCTTTCGGGGCCGGCCGTCTGGTCCACCAATACCGGATTCCAGCGCGAGGCGGGCACGGCCGACGGAGGCAGGGAAACCTTGCGCGGCCCCGTACGGCGCTCGTACAGCGGCGCCATGGCACTACGCCAGTTGCCAGCCGCCATCCGGCGGTCCGCAGCGCTGAGTTCGAACTGCACCAGCTTCTCCGCTTCCGCAAACGTGACAGGCGAGACGGGTGGGCCTACGTCCGGCGCGGTGCCGAAGGCCGGCGGGGCGCCGGGCGGCAGAGATGTGGAGCCGGGCGTGGGCTTGCGGCACGCCACGGCCGTGCTCATGAGAGCGGTTGAAGCATAGCTCAGGAATTGCCGGCGTGAGTTCGGCATGTTCCCTCCGAAGGCCATTGTAGCTGTCCGGCCCCTGCGGCGGGAGCAAGAAAACGGACGTCAGCGCAAAACCGGAATCATGGCTCCGGTGGGTGAACTGGCGCCGCCGTAGGTCGCAATCACCTGGTTATCGCCGTTGGCAGCGGTTGTCGGCACCACCACGTTGATCTGATACAACCCCGGGCTGATCACCCCTGCGTATTGCACCGCGGCCGTCGTTCCGCCGATGGTGACCTGCGGCCAGGGGCTGGGCAGCGCACCGGACTGAAACTCCGAGCCCTGCGTCAGCGTGGGGACCGGCAGCCCGAAACCATCGCCGAACAGGACGACGGTTTCACCCGGTGCGGCCGGCGTGAACAGAGTTCCCATGGATGCCGGCCCCAGCAGGCTGCCACTGGCGTGCTCCGCGGCAATGTGGATGTTGTCGCCGAAGCGCAGGAATCCCGGCGACACTGCTTGCAGGTTCGCCGTAAACGGCGCGCTGGTCGCGCTGCCATTGTCGACCGTCACCGCGACTGGGCCAATCGTCGAATCGAGTGGCGTCAGCGCATTCACCTGCGCGGCACTGACGAAGTAGATGTACGCCGGCTTGCCGTTCACGGTGACGCTGACGCCTCCCAACTGGGTTGGCATCTGGCCGGAAACGAAGTCGGCCGCAGTCCAGATCAGGCCGTTCGCTCCCACGCTGGCCGGAGCCAGGCCGGTGCCATAAATCTCGATCCAGGCATTTTGCGCGATGTTGACGCCGCCGCCATCGACCTCGATCCCGGTGATGCTGGGCGAGAAATCCAATTTCATGAGGAAGACGTCGATGCCGCCGGCAACACTGGGCTGTAACGCGGTCGGACCCACCTCGGCGACAGGCGTGTTCGCGATTGCCTGGCAATACACATGGTCCGCACTGTCTATTGCCAGGCCCGTGACATTCGTAGTGATCATCGCCGGGATGCTGCCGCTGAGGCCTCCGCTCATGTAGGTGAAATACAGTGCGGAGGTCCCAGCGGTGTCCATTTCCAGCAGAAACATGTCGAACGTGCCCTGGAATCCCGACTGCAGCGCGGTCGGGTTGCTTCCCAGCGAGACCGGCGTAAGATTCGGCGAAGATGTCACACCCAGCACCCACGGCCGGCCGGCGGAATCCACCGCCAGGTCTAATATCGCGTCGTCCTGCGCTCCACCGAAATAGGTGAAGAAGGTCAGGCTGGTCAGAGTGGGATTCAGCTTGGCCAGGAATCCGTCACCCCAACTGCTTCCGCCGCCGTATTTCGTCTGGTAGGCGCCCGCCGTCACCGGGAAGTTCGACGACAGGGTCTCGCCGGCCACATACGGGTTGTCCGCGGCGTCCGGATGAATAGTCAGTATTGCGTCATCCATCGAGCCGCCCAGATAAGTCAGCGCAACGATCACATTTTGCGGAGCCGCCGTCGGTTTGATCTTGGCAACCCACCCATCTCCGATACTCAGTAACTGGGAGGCGGGATGTCCCCCGCTGCCCCCGTACTTGTTCTGCACCACGCCGGGAGTGACCGGCAGATCCGTTGAGGATGTCTGACCCGCTACCCACAGCGTTCCTCCGCTGCCCAGAGCGATCGCCAATCCACCATCATTGCCGCTGCCGCCGATGAGTGTGGAAAATAGAAGGTTTCCGTTGGTCCCAAAACCGGTGACAAACGCGTCGCCCCAATTCGGGGTGCGCAGGACACCCACGGTGAACGGAAAATCGGCCGAATACGTGATTCCCGTTACGTAGGCGTTGCCAGACGCGTCGGCGACAATCGCCGTTCCGGCGTCCATCGGATTTGCAGGGCCGTAGGTCGTGTTGGAGCAGTTGCACGGCTGCATCACGCCGCCGCCTAGGTAGGTCGAGTATTTCAGGTTCCCCGACCCATCGAGTTTGGCTACGAAGGCATCCCAACCGCCCTTGTTGTTGGATTGGTAAGCATTCAGCATCGGAAAATCGGTCGAGAGAGTAGCGCCTGTCACGTATGCGTTGCCTGCCGGATCAATGGCAATCGCGGTCGCCGCATCATAGTTGTCGCCACCGAGGATGACCGAGTACAGAATGTGCTGGGCGGCTGGGTCCAGTTTCACCACGAAAGCGTCCAGGCCGCCTTTCGCCGTATTCCCCGTCACGGGCGGCGAAGTGGGAAAGTTCGCGGAGTAGGTGTAGCCCGCGAAGTAGGTGTTGCCCGACCCATCCACGGCGATGCCGCCCGGCAGGTCGTTCCCGCTGCCACCGAAGAAAGTGGCCCAGACAATCACCGGGTCGATCACCAGCCGTTGCGCCGGATCGTATCCAGTCACTGCGAAGCGCACCTCCCGTCCGGCGACCACGTAAGATCCGACAAGCTCGCGCCGTACGCCCCCGGTTTCCTGATACACCACCGGCTTCTTCTGCCGCAGCACACCCTGGCTGGATTCGATCCGCAAATCGCCGCTCTCCTCCACGGCCAGTCCGCGCGCGCCATCGAAGCGCAGGCGCACCCGGCTCAGGTCGGCATGCGGCCCCAGAATCAGGTCGTATTCCAGTTGGTCCCCGTTGCCGTAGAAGACCAGATCCACTCCGGGGTAGACATCGCGGTATCCCACCCGGCCATACTGCGGAATCCCGGTCCGCCACTTCCGCGGATCGTTGCCGATGTAGTAAAACGACTTGCCCGGCAGCGGGTCCAGCCCCTCCAGCCGCGCGTGGGGACGGGCGCCGGCGAGGCGCATGTGAATCGCCCCGAGCTCGACCTGGGCGGGTGTCATCGACACACGCTCACCGGCGTTGCGGCCCACGAACCCGCCGGCCGCGCCGGGCTCAAAGATCAGGGGCAGCGGACGAGGCGCTGCGGCGAGAGAGAAAGAGAAGAGGGAGAGAACAGAAAGGCAACATACATGCAATCGCATGGCATACCGCCTGAGTGAGATTCCCGGGATTTCCATTTCGGACTCCCGAGTCCTGTCCAGTATACACCCACCATCGTCCAGCGCGCTTTAGCCGGAGACAGCCGGAAACCGTCACCCCGAGAACAATTGGCTGGCTATTGGAGAGCCGCAATCTCCAGCATCACGCTTTTCACTTTGGCGGCATACGCCGGATTGTGGTTGTAGATGGCGAGCAGCCGGTTGAGGCTTCTGTGACGGTACAACCTCGACTGCCCGAGCTGGTAAGCCACACCCCAAATCGCGGCGGTTGGGCTGGAGAATTGGCTGCGTCCATTATCCCAGCCAAATATGTTGTTGTGCGGGGCGGCTTTGCCGCCGGTCGATTCCACGAAGGAAATGCTTGGCAGCAGGCGCCAATCCAAGCTGTAATCGTCGGCGGCATCCAAAAACACTTGCGAATACTCGCTGGCCGGGCAACCCGTTCTTTCGAAAAAACCGCGAATTGCATCCAGGCGCGTGTCCCGATGGGCCTCGGCGCCCTGACTGAACTGCACTGTCGAAACTGTAGCCGGCGCGCACGCCACGCCCGCAAACACTACCAGACCGCTGGATATCAACTTAAGCATCTTGGAACTCCTTGTACTGAAATGACTTGTGCCGGCGGCTCGTATTGGGACGAGGGGTATGTCCGGCGAGGGGTTCGGGATGGGGACTCTGAAGCTGCCGTCCCCCAGGGTTGGGGTTATGAGATCGACATAAGCTGTGATTATAGCACTATCAGTGCCTGATTCCTGTGCTGAAACACCCAATCGCGCAAATTCCCATAAGTCGTTTCAGAAGATATAGATAGACTGGCTTCGCATGGGCATCCCGAAAGCGGGGAACCGCGCGGGGCGCTGGACCGGTACACTTGGAGGGATCATGTCCGAAACCGATCGCTTATTCCTGGACTGCTCCCTCCGCAGACTCAAAGAGCAGGCGCATCGCATCGAGACCTGCCTGGGCAAGCTCACGCCGGAGCAGGTGTGGGCGCGCGGCGGGGATAACGAAAACTCGATCGGCAACCTGGTGCTGCACCTGTGCGGCAACGTGCGCCAGTGGATCGTTTGCGGCGTGGGCGGCCGGCCGGACACCCGCGACCGCGATAGCGAATTCGCGGCGCGTGGCGGCGTCTCCATCCCCGAGTTGAGCGCCCGTCTGCGGGAAACCGTGGACCAGGCAACCGCCGTGATCGCCGCGCTCGCCCCCGAGCGGCTGCCCGAGCCGCTGGTGGTGCAGGGCTACAGCATATCTGTGCTGGAGGCGGTCTACCACGTGGTGGAGCACTTCTCCGGGCACACAGGGCAGATTCTGTTTGCCACCAAGATGCTCACCGGAGCCGATCTCGGCTTCTACCGCCATCTGGCCGGCAACCGGCCGCACGCGGAAAAGACACCCTGAGTGCGGCGGCGGCGCAACTCGGCGGTAGCGCCGGCGGTCTTTGCCGCCGGTCCTTGGCCAGTGTCAGAAACTCAAAAGCCCGCCCAAGTCGGCCGCCTTTATCCGCAGCCCGACGTAAAAGGACCCGAACAGCGCGTAGAGCGCGCTCACCTGGTCGAACCGCATTTCGTAAATCAGCCGCTTGAATACCAGCGGGTCCTCCGCGAACAGGTCGACGCCCCATTCCCAATCGTCGAACCCGATCGAGCCGCTGATGATTTGCCGCACCTCGCCCGCGTAGCGCCGGCCGACCAGGCCGTGCTCGGCCATCATCCGCTGGCGGTCGGCCATGGACTCCCTGTACCAGTTGACGGATTCTCCGCGCCGGCGGTCCATCGGGTAGAAGCACAGGTACTTCGACTCGGGAATCCGCGGCCACAGCCGCGGCGCCATGGCGGCGCGCTGCCGCGCCAGCACTTCCTCGATGCCGGCTTTCCACTCCTCCAAATCGGGCGCAATCCCCTTGGCCGCCAGGCCGGCGTACACTTTCGCGCTGGATTCGTAGAGGCCCAACTCGACCACGGATAGATAGGATGTCGCCGGCTCCAGGTAGTCGCCCAGCCGCAGGCGGGCCAGCTCGATCTCGGCCTGCTGCAGTTCCTCGAAGCTGCGGCGGAAGTGCAGCACCAGCAGGTCGCCCTTGTGCCCGAGCAGCGAATAGAGCGCGCTTTCGCGTCCGTCGGCGTGCGTTTCCATGCGGCTCAACGCCGCCGCGGCTTCGGCCAGAATCTCCGCGCGATCGCCTGGGGACAAGGCGCGCCACGCCGCGCGGCGGAACCGCATCATCTGGTGGAGCACGCTCGCCCCTTCGAGCGTCAGCGGCAAAGCGGGCGCAGCCGCCCCAGTCACCGTTTCAGGAGTCATGCCCTTCATTATCGGCCAAAAACGGGTGCGCCATTACAGCCAGCCGGTTGGTGGGGCATGCTTTAGCTTGCCCACGCCCACTTGTGGGCGCACTCTTTCACGGCCTCATAAGCCGTGGAGGCAGCGCCGCTACGATCCATTTCCGTGTGTCGGGCAACCCGTTCGCGCGGAGTGCCCGCGAAGCCCCGCTGTGCCGGATCGCGCACACTGATGTTCCCGCGAATTCCCGCCGATAAATGGAGTTGAAGGTTGGTAAACCGATTGCAACTTTGGACAATGAGGAGGGCGGTTGATGCCGTTGTTCAAGATAACGGGACAGGGCTTATCGGCGATTGCGGTGCCCGTGGCCCTCCTCGCCAAGGCCCGCTAACCGCTTCGCGAGCGCGCGAAATGGCCGCCGGAAGCCGCGCCTGCTTCGCCGCTAATTGTCGCTCACGATGCGGGAATCCACGGAGAACTTCTTATAGTCGCTGAAGGCGGAGTCTCCTTCCATGCGGATCCCTTTGAGGAGTGCAATGCGGGCGGATACGCTGAACGTCATGCTCTTGGGCAGCCAGACCTCGCCGTTAATCAGCGTGTACTCCATGTGAACGCGCATGCCTTTGTTGATGCGCGCCAGGACCATGCCAAGCGAAATGGTGTCGGTGGTTTCGGCATCGATTCTGACCGGCTGACAGTCGCTTTTCGCCACCCAGACGCGGCCCTTCATCTTGCCGAGGACCCGGGCTAAATCGTTGGACTTGAATTTGTAGCCTGGGTGCGGCGCGCCTTCGATCACCCACACCGGCGCGTCATCGATCCGCTCTTCTCCCGCCAGGCTGAGATCGAGCCCGTCGACAACCTCGTCGATTTCGCGCTGCTCCCGCTGGCGGGCCTGTTCTTTGGCATCCAGGCGCTTCCGGCGCTGTTCGGGCGTCTCCGCGGCGCGTTGCTCGCCGGTCTTTTGCCGTTCCGCTTCCCGTCTTTGGCGGGCGGCTTCCTGCTTCTGCTCCTCCTTGGGCGAAAGCGGCTTGTCATCGCGCCGAATCAGCCGGCGATAGTGCGATTGCTCCCGCAGCGGGACCACATCCCAGGTTGTGGATTCGCGGTGCTTGACCGCGCCGGCGCCATCGAGCGTGCGCTGCTCATCGCGCTCGACGTAGGTGTAGGCGAGTTCCAACTCGTGGTTGCGCGCATTCACCCGCAGGGCGCGGCGGACGATTTCCTTCGGGTCGTCGCCGGCGCGCAGGCTCGGTGCGGCAACACAAAGCAGCGCGCCCAGGCTCGCCAACCAGATCCGCATCGACCGATCGCACATTCGATTCTCTCCATAAGTGGGAACTGCACCCGAACTGGCCCTGCGTCTAAGACGGAAACGCTCCGCCGCGTTTAGCGCTGGACGGAAACTGTATCCGGACTGGCACGGCGTGGCGGCCAAAGACCCACGCCAACGGACCTGAATCGCCGAAAAAGCGGCGCGACGGCCCATCGGCGCGTACAGGGGCAGTTTTGATTCCAGACGCGCCGGGGATGCGGAACGTCAGCGCGGGCAACCGCCGGCTGGCCCGAAACGTCTATAATGCAAACGGAATGCCTGCCGGCGAAAACCCCGACCCCATCCCGACGCTTCCTCCGGACCAATCGAACGCGCACCCGGCGCGCTTTAGTATTGGCAACGTGGTGGCATGGTTGCGCGACCTGGCGTTTTCCGTGCTCATCGCGGTGGTGCTGATCGTTTTCATCTACCAGCCCGTCAAAGTGGAAGGCACCAGCATGGAGACGGCGCTCACCGACCAGGAGCGCATCTTCATCAACAAATTCACCTACCGCTTCGGGCTGGGGGAAATCGCCCGCGGCGATACCGTGGTCTTCCACTACGACGAGAACAAGTCCTACATCAAGCGTGTGATCGGCCTGCCCGGAGACCGCGTCCGCATCGAAGCCGGCAAGGTCTTCGTCAACGACCGCCCCCTCGAAGAGGACTACGTCCCGGCGCAATTCCGCGACACGACTTCCTGGCCGCCCGGCGACAACGCGCAAGACGTGGTGGTGCCGCCGGACATGTATTTCGTCCTGGGAGATCACCGCTCGCAATCGAGCGACAGCCGCTCCTGGGGCTACGTGCAGCGCAAGAGCATTTACGGCAAAGCCGTCTTCGTCTACTGGCCCCCTGACAAAATCGGACGGCTGCGCTAAGGCCCGCGTACCGCATCGCCGGGAGTGGCGCTTGGTGGTCGACGCCGAGGCGGGAATGCGAAAAAAGACAACAAGGCCCTCAGAGCTGACTACGGCTCTATAATCGATAGTGTCCAGGAGGCCAGCAGGATGCCGAAGATGCTGAATCCAGCTTTGGTTCCCACGGGCGCCCGCAGGCTTGTCCGAGTCCTCGCACTCGTATTTCCGGTCGCCGTGATCGCGGCTGCCGCCAACCCGCCCTGGACGCAGCAGCAGGAGTTGGCCGCGCCCGATGGCGCGGTGCCCGATTCTTTCGGGCAGTCCGTGTCGGTGAGCGGGGACACGGCGGTCATCGGGGATCCTGGCGCGATTAACGACCAGGGAGTCGCATACGTATACGTAAGGAGTGGCGGAGTGTGGAGCCAGCAGCAGGAGCTAATTGCTTCGGATGGCGTGGCGAACGACTATTTCGGCCAATCCGTGTCGGTGAGCGGGGACACGGCGGTGATTGGGGCCTGGGGCAAGGATGCCAGAGCGGGAGCCGCGTACGTGTTCGTGCGCAGCGGCGGAGTTTGGGGCCAGCAGCAGGAGCTGACTGCTTCCGATGGCGTGGCGAACGACTATTTCGGCCAGTCCGTGTCGGTGAGCGGGGACACGGCGCTCATCGCGGCTTATGGCAAGATTAGCGCCAAGGGGGCCGCGTACGTTTTCGTGCGGAGCGGCGGAGCTTGGAGCCAGCAGCAGGAGCTAGCCGCTTCCGATGGCGCGCCGAACGACATTTTCGGCGACTCTGTGTCGGTGAGCGGGGACACGGCGGTGATCGGGGCCCGCGGCAAGACCATTAATCCGCAAGCCGTTGACCAGGGGGCGGTGTACGTGTTTGTGCGCAGCGGCGACGTGTGGGCCCAGCAGCAGGAACTAACCGCTTCCGACGGCGCGGCGAACGGCTATTTCGGCGACTCTGTGTCGGTGAGCGGGGACACGGCCGTGATCGGGGCTCCTGGGGGCGGAAGTGCCCTCCAGGGGGCCGCTTATGTGTTTGTGAAGAGCGGCGGAGTATGGAGCCAACAACAGGAGTTGACTGCTTCCGATGGAAGGATGTTCGACGGGTTCGGCCTACCCGTGTCCTTGAACGGAGGCACGGTGGTGATCGGGGCCACCCGGCACGCGGTCTATGGCGACCAGGGGACTGGCGAGGGGGCAGCGTACGTGTTCGCACAGAGCGGCGCGGCCTGGGGCCAGCAGCAGGAGCTGACTACCTCCGATGGAGTGTGGGACGGCTTTTTCGGCTACTCCGTGTCGGTGAGCGGGGACACGGCGGTGATCGCGGCTTTGCAAACGGAGTACTACCCCGGAGCCGCGTACGTGTTCATCGCGACCCAGCCCGCGATCACCGGCGTCAGCGTTTCCGGCGGAGGCACAAGCATCGCGCAAAATGCCTGGGTCGAAATCTACGGCGCCAACCTGGCCCCGGCCAGCGTGGGCGCGAGCGGCCTTGCCTGGAGCAGCGCGCCGTCTTTCGCGTTCGGCCAGATGCCGACGCAGTTGCAGGGTGTCAGTGCCGCCGTGAACGGCAAGCCGGCGTACATTTACTTCATCAGCCCCACACAAGTGAATGTGCTCACGCCGCTCGATTCCACCACCGGCCCGGTCGCGGTGACAGTGAACAATGGCACCACGACCAGCGCCGCGTTTACGGCGAACATGCAAGCGGTGTCGCCGGGGTTTTTGCGCTTCGGCGATGGCATCCATATCGCCGCGGAGCACGCCAATTACGACTTGCTGGGGCCGGCTTCCATGTCAGTGCCGGGGTACACCTTCACGCCGGCCACACCGGGCGAAACCATCCTGCTGTTCGGCGATGGCTTCGGCCTGCCGAGTTCAACGCTTACGCGGGGCTCCGATGTGCAGTTGGGCGCGCTGCCCACCTGGCCACAGGTCACCTTCGGAGGCACCACGGCCACCGTGCAATACGCTGGGCTGATCAGCCCGGGGCTGTACCAGATCAATGTGGTGGTGCCGTCCACGGCCCCTGGCGGCGACAACCAGGTGATTGCAACCTACGCCGGCGCCAGTTCACCCACAGGTGCCATGATTCCGGTTTCTCGCTGAGGCCGGACGCTTCGCGAAGTTTCCTTTGTGCAACGCCGGCGGGACTGGCATTGGCCCTGAAAAATGAACTACGATGGAGGAGCAGGGCGAGTTGGGAGCCGATGGTAAGCAGGGATTTGCAAAGGGAGATCGAGGCGCTCATTGATGAAATCGGTGAGCCACGTGGAATCGATGTTCAGCATCCAAGTCGCGTCGCTCAGAGGGACATCCAACGCGACTATCTTCCACAGGCTCTAAGCTGCGATGAGCGAACCAAGCGGCGGGTCCTTGAGGAATTTCGGGCTGCATGGCGGGAGAACGAAGATAATGACAACCGTCGGAGGTTTGGGCGCGCCATGGTCAATCTTGCCGAGTACTGTCTGAAGCCGACCGAGATCGGCGAGTTGAGCCAGGCAGATGATATTCGGCACGCCATCGACGCAGTCGCCCGTATCAGTCGTTGGTACCACACAAATCCCAAATGCAATCTGTGGCGGCGATTCCGGCCATATGCAAGACAAGCCGTTGAGCTGCTTTGGGGTGACATCCAATCCTGGTGAACGGCGTCGCGCCTCAGTGGGGCCGTTCACGGCCGTACGTGCAATTCTTGCGGGACTGGCTGGCGACGCACCCTGATTCTGCTCTCGTCCTTGCGGGCGGCGGCCAGGTCGTAGGCAAGCTGCATTCGTAACCACGTCTCCTCCGTGCTGCCGAAGGCCTTCGTGAGCCGGATCGCCATTTCCGGGCTGATGCCGGACTTGCCGTTCACGATCTTGGTGAGAGTCTGCCGGGTGACGCCGAGCACCTTTGCCCCAGCGGTAACGGACAGGCCCAAAGGCTCGAGGCAATCGTGCCGGACGATGCGCCCGGGATGCACGGGGTTTTTCATGGGCACGTCTTTTCCTCCCTAGTGGTAGTCGATCAGTTCAACGTCAAAGGCGTCGGTTCCTTCAAAGCGGAAAACAATGCGCCAGTTGGCGCGTACCGTCACAGACCACAAACCTTTCAGATCGCCTTTGAGCGGGTGAAGGCGATACCGGGGAACATCGAGAGCTTGCGGCGTGGTGGCGCTGTCGAGAACCGTGAGAATTCGCTCAACCGCCTCCAACAGGTCGGGGCGTATCCCGCTCCGGTCGTCGCGTTCATAGAGCCGCTTCAGACCCCGCTGCCGGAAGCTCCTAATCATTAGGGTACACCGTAAACTGGATATTGTCAGTTGTCAAGTTTATTACGGTTGCCCTACGCCCTCTCCGGCCTGGTCGGGGCCGGTCCAGCGTGAAGGAACTGCGCGCTGTCCTCAGTTGCTCACCGTCAGGGTCACCGGCGGGGCTTGCGATCCGTTAATGGTGGCAAGCACAGTATAGTCTCCATCCGGCAAAGAGGCCGGAACGGTCACCGCCAACTGGTATAGCCCTGCAAAGCCGGGCGCCAGAGCGGTGCCATATACCATCGCCGGCAGGTTGCCGATCGTCACTGCGACGGGGGTCACCGTGTTGTAGCGCGGGCTGACGGGAATCGGGACGCCGGCAGGCGCCGGTGGAGTTGTGGGACCGAACCCCGTGCCCCACAGGATGATGACTTCGCCTGGTTTGGCCGGAACGCTAGTTATACCCGGGAGCGTGCCGTTCTGGGCCGCCGGCATGTAGTCGAGGTGAGTCGCCACTGGCTGGCTGTTCGGCCAGGTGAAGAACGCCGGGCTGTATTGCTGCGAGTTGACGTAGAGTGTGCTCGTGCCGACGGGCGTAGTGACGGTGAGCTGCTCGCCCCCAAGCCCCTCATCCGGCAGCAGCACGTTGATCTGCGACGCGCTCAGATAGGTCACATAGGCGGCCTGATCGCCGAAATTCACACTCACGCCGTCCAGAGTGGTGGGCAGCTCGCCGATCCCGATCGACTCGCTCCAGTCGTCGGTGAAGCCCGCGGGAACGAAATTGCTCCCGTAGATCGATACCAAGGTATTGGGTGCAACCCAGGTCTGGCCGCCGGCGGCATTGGAGACGCCGCTGATATTGGGCAAAGTCTTCAGCGCCGGGTTCACGATGAGCGTGCCACTGCTGCTCGCCGTGACCCCGGTGCTATCGGTGACGGTCACCTGCACGGTGAACGGGCTACCGGCGTCGGTGGTCGGAGTACCTGCGATGATGCCGGTGATGCCGCCGATGCTCAACCCGGGCGGCAACCCGGTCGCCGACCAGGTATAAGGCAAGTTGCCTCCTACCACGGCCACCGCCGTCGGCGTGTACGCGGTGCCTGCGATTCCCGCCGGCAGCGAGAGCGACACGGGCAACGCCAACGGGGCGTTGATCGCGAGCGTGTAGCTGCGGCTCGCGCTGTCCCCAATGGTATCGACTACCGTTACCTGCACGGCAAACGTGCCCGGGCTGGTCGCCGCCGGCAAGCCTGAGATGGTGCCGCTTTCCGGGCCGATGCTCAACCCCCGTGGCAACCCGGTCGCCGACCATGCGTAGGGCGTGTTGCCTCCCGCGGCCGTCACCGTGGTCGCCGTATACGCCGCGAATAGAGTTGCCGCGGGAAACGAAGGCGGCCCAGTCACTGTCAACACGGCGTTAATCGTCAGACTGTAACTCTGGCTCGCCGTGGCCCCGGTGCTGTCGGTAACGGTCAACTGCACGGCGAACGGGCTCCCGATGTTGGTGGTCGGAGTGCCGGTGATGGTGCCGGTGACGGGGTCGATGCTGATCCCGGGCGGCAATCCGGTTGCCGACCATGTGTAAGGAACGGTGCCTCCGGTTGCGGTCACGATGGTGGCCGGATAAACCGAGTTGATCGTGCCCACCGTTCGGGGCGCCAGTGACGTAATCGTCAACGGCTGGTTGGCCGGGTACACCGCGAAAATCACGGGAATGTTCAGCGGGCTGTTGCCAGCTCCCGCCGCCGCCACCTGGATCGTGCCGTTGTACGTTCCCACCGCCAGGTTGCCAACGTTCACTGCCGCGGTAATCGTACCGCCGCTGGCCCCGGAGGTCGCCCCGCTCAGGCTCAGCCAGGCGGCTCCGCTGCCGACCGATGCCACCCAACTCAACGTTCCCACGCCGGCGATGCCGATCCCGACCGTCTGGTTGGCCGGATTGGCGCCTCCCTGCGCGGTGGTGAAATACAGCAAGGCCGGGCTCGCCACGATCACCGGGGCAGATGGACTCACCGTCAAAATCACGGGGATGTTCTGCGGCGTGTTGGAAGCTCCCGCCGCCCTCACCTGGATATTGCCGTTATACGTGCCCGCGATCAGGCTGCCGACGTTCACCACCGCGGTGATCGTACCGCTGTTGGTGCCGGAGGTCGCCCCGCTCAGGCTCAGAAACGCGGCTCCAGTGGTGACCGCAGCCGACCAGTTCAACGTTCCCACGCCGGCGTTGGCGATCTGGACTAGCTGGTTGGCCGGATTGCTCCCTCCCTGCGCGGCCGTGAAGGCGAGCGAGGTTGAAGTCAGATAGATTGCCGGAGCCGGTGCGGTCACCGTCAAAGTCACTGGGATGTTCAGCGGGCTGTTGGTAGTTCCCGGCGCCGTCACCTGGATATTGCCGATGTACGTGGCCGCCGTCAGGCCAGCGACGCTCACCACCGCGGTGATCGTACCGCCGGCGCCGCCGGAGGTCGCTCCGCTCAGGCTCAGCCAGCTTCCGCCGGTGACCGCGGCCGACCAGCTCGGTAGACCCACTCCCTCGATCGTGACCCCGATCGTCTGGTTGGCCGGATTGGCGCCTCCCTGCGTGGCGGTGAAAGCGAGCGAAGTCTGGGTCACCCCGATCACCGCAACGGATGGAGAAGCTACAGTCAACGTGACGGAAATATTCAACGGGCTGTTGGAGGCTCCCGGCGCCGTCACCTGGATATTGCCGTTGTACGTGCCCGCCGTCAGGGCGCCCAGGGTCACCACCGCGGTGATCGTACCGCTGTTGATGCCGGAAGTCGTTCCACTTAGGCTGAGCCAGCTTCCGCTGGTGACCGCGGCCGACCAGTTCAGTGTGGCCGCGCCGGCGACGCTGATCCCGACCGTCTGGTTGGCCGGATTGGCGCCTGCCTGCACGGCGGTGAAAGCGAGCGAGGCCGGGTTCGCCACGAGCATCGCGGCAGACGGACTCACCGTCAAACTCACGGGGATGTTCTGCGGGGTGTTGGTGGCTCCCGGCGCCGTAACCTGAATATTGCCGTTGTACGTGCCCGCCGTCAGGCCGCCGGCGCTCACGGCCACGGTGAGCGTCCCGCCGTTGGTGCCGGAGGTCGCCCCGCTCAGGCTCAGGAAGGTTCCGCTGGTGACCGCGGCCGACCAGTTCATGGTGCCCACACCGATGTTGGCGACCCCGACCGTCTGGTTCGCCGGATTGGCGCCTCCCTGCACGGCGGTGAAAGCGAGCGACGACGGGATTAGCCCAATGCCCATAGGAGGCGGACCCACTGTAAAAATGACCGGGATATTCTGCGGGGTGTTGGCAGCTCCCACCGCCATCACCTGAATATTGCCGTTGTACGTGCCCGCCGCCAGGCCGCCGACGCTCGCCATCACGGTCACCGTGCCGCCGTTGACGCCGGAGGTCGCCCCGCCCAGGCTCAGCCAGGGCGCTCCGCTGGTGACCGAGGCCGACCAGTTCATCGTGCCCGTGCCGGTGTTGGCGATCCCGACCGTCTGGTTAGCCGGATTGCTGCCTCCCGGCACGGCGGCGAAAGCGAGCGAGGCCGGGTTCAGCCCGATGGTAGGAGGCTGAGTCACCGCCAAGGTCACGGGTATGTTCTGCGGGGTGTTGACGGTTCCCGCCCCTCCCGTCACCTGGATATTGCCGGAGTACGCGCCAATCGGCAGGCCGCCCGGGTTCACCACCACTGTGATCGTGCCGGTATTGGCGCCGGCGGTTGTTCCGCTCAGGCTCAACCAGGCGGCTCCGCTGGTAACTGCGGCCGACCAGTTCAGTGTGCCCACGCCGGCGTTGGCGATCCCGACCGTCTGGTTGGCCGGTGTGCTGCCGCCCTGCACGGCGGTGAAAGCGAGCGAGGCCGGGCTCAGCACGATGACCGCGGCTGGCGGACCCACCGTCAACGTCACGGGGATGTTCTGCGGGGTGTTGGCAGCTCCCGCCGCCGTCACCTGGATGTTGCCGTTGTACGTGCCCGCCATGAGGCCGCCGACGCTCACCACCGCGGTGATCGCACCGCCGTTGGCGCCGGTGGTCGCCCCGCTCAGGCTCAGCCAGGCCGCTCCGCTGGTGACCGCGGCCGACCAGTTCAGTGTGCCCGTGCCGGTGTTGCCGATCCCGACCGTCTGAGTAGCCGGATTGCTGCCTCCCTGCACGTCGGTGAAAGCGAGCGAGGCCGGGCTCAGCCCGATGGCTGGAGCCGGAGTCACCGTCAAAGTCACGCCGATGTTCTGCGGGGTGTTGACAGTTCCCGGCGCCCCCGTCACCTGGATATAGCCGCCGTACGCGCCAACCGGCAGGCTGCCTGGGCTCACTACCACGGTGATCGTGCCGCTGTTAAGGCCGGTGGTCGCCCCGGTCAGGCTCAGCCAGGACGCTCCGCTGGTAACCGCGGCCGTCCAGTTCAGCGTGCCCCCGCCCGTGTTGCCGACCGCAACCGTCTGGTTGGCCGGGCTGGCGCCTCCCTGCACGGCGGTAAAAGACAGCGAGGTCGGGCTCAGCCCGATCACCGGCGAGGCCTGTGCCAGCATCGGGACAATCAATAACAAACCCGCTGCGAGACTGGCTCGCGGTACGCTCTGGAACCCTGTCAACAGAGATAGAACTTTCCTAAGCATAAAAACCTTTTCATCGTCCAGTTTCCTCCTGAGTGGGTTGGCTTACCATATTGGCGGTAGTTAACCAATAACCGCTATCGTTGGAATGCTTTGCACATCCTTCTGAGCTAATATGGAACGGATGCGAGTCACAGTTATGGGAATCGGCGCTTTTCTGCTGGCCGCGGCATCCAGCCCGGCCCAGCCTTACACCGCGCGTCAGATCGAGGACCACGGGATCGCCGTCGTGCGATTGACCGACGCGGCTCACGGTGTGGAAGTCTCGGTGGTTCCTTCGATCGGCAACCTCGCCTACGAAATGAAGGTGCACGGCCACAACATCCTGCATTTTCCCTATGCCGACGTGGCCGAATTCGCGCGGCGGCCCGCGCAGTGCGCCATTCCGCTGCTGGCGCCGTGGGCCAACCGGATCACCGAACAAGGTTTCTGGGCCAATGGCAAGAAGTACGCGTTCAACCTCGGGCTGGGCAACGTGCGTGGCGCCCTGCCGATTCACGGCCTGCTGGGCAACGCGACGCCGTGGCAGGTGGCCGAGGTCGCCGCCTGCGCCGAATCCGCCCACGTCACCAGCCGCCTGCAGTTCTGGAAGGAGCCCGACCTGATGGCGCAGTGGCCGTTCGCGCACGAATACGAGATGACCTACAGCTTGGCCGCGGGCGTTCTCGAAGTGCGCCTGACGGTCGTCAACCTCAGCTCGCAGCCCATGCCGCTGGCGGTCGGCTTCCATCCGTATTACCGCATTCCCGATATTCCGCGCGACGAATGGGTGGCGCGCATTCCGGCGCGCCAGCGGGTGGTCGCCGACGAGCGGCTCATCCCCACCGGCGAGTACAAGCCGATGGATCTGCCGTCGCCGCTGCCGCTCAAGGGCCGCAGCCTCGATGATGGCTTCACCGATTTGGAGCGCGACTCCTCCGGCCGCGCCCACTTTTCCATCGAAGCCGCGGGCCGCATCGTCGAGGCGATCTTCGGGCCGAAATACCCGGTGGCCGTGGTTTGGGAACCCAATTGGCCGGGGGGCCCGCACGAGTTCATCTGCTTCGAGCCGATGACCGCCGTCACCAACGGCATCAACCTGGCCCACGAGGGAAAGTACCCGGCGCTCGAGACCGTCCCCGCCGGAGCGCGCTGGACCGAGAGCTTTTGGGTGCGCGCGAGCGGGATCTGAACGGCGCTGCCCGGCTCAGTCGGCCAGATACCAGGGGATGTTGACCACCGTGATTCGCCGTTCGCCCTGGAACAGGAGCAGGGCTTTCAGCACTTCGGAGCGGTGGTTATGCAGCAGATTCAGGTACCAGCGGCGCTCCACCAACTCGGGAATGAATACTGCGATCTGCCGGTGCGGATGGGCCTTTTCCAGCTCGAGCACGTAATTGAGGATCGGCCGGATCACGAACCGGTACGGGGACTTGAGAACCACCAGGCCCGGCCCGGGACGCCCGGCCTCGCGCGAGGGCTCGTCCACCAGATCGTCCCACTGGCTCGCCAGGGTGTCGGACTCCTGGCCGCTATCCACGTGCACCGCCAGGACATCGGATGAGATCGCCATCGCGAAGCGCAAGGCCTTCTGCGTAATGCGGCTCCAGCGGTCGACCGTGATTACAACCATCGGCGGCGCGATCTCCGCGATGTTCAGCCGCGCGTCCATGCCGACCTGCTCCGCCACCTGTTCGTAATGCCGCTTCACCACCCGCATCATAATGATGAGCCCGGGAATCAGGAGGAGTGTAATCCAGGCTCCTTCGGTGAACTTGGCGATCAGCACCACGATCACCGTGAGCCCGGTCGCGGCGGCCCCAACTCCGTTCACCAACATGCTTCGGAACGAGCCGGGGCCGCGCACGCGCTTCCAATGCATCACCATGCCGGCCTGCGAGAGCGTGAAAGCCAGGAATGCGCCCACCGCATAGAGGGGAATCAGGTTGTCGGTGACCCCGCCGAATATGATGAGCAGCGCGCCGGCCAACAGGGCCAGCGCGTAGACGCCCTGCGTGTAAACCAAACGGCGGCCGCGCATCGCCAGACCATGCGGCAGAAAACCGTTCTCCGCAATGGCCCGGGAAAGGCGCGGAAAATCGGCGAAGGCCGTGTTCGCCGATAGTGCCAGAACCACCAGGATCGACCCGATGCTCACGCCATAGAAGATGCCAGTGCCCGTGATGGCGGCGAGTAACTGCGAGAGCACGCTCTGATAGCCCGCCACGCCGGGAGTCGTGGCCGCGATGCCGTACGCCTTCGCCAGGAACGCGATGCCGGCCAGCATCACGGTGAGGATTCCGATTACCAGCGTAAGCGTGAACCGCGCGGTGGCGGAAGCCGGTTCCTTGAAGGCCATCACGCCATTGCTTACCGCCTCCACGCCGGTCATCGCCGTGCAGCCGCTGGCGAAGGCTCGCAGCAGCAGCCAGATGCCCAGAGCTTCGGTGGCCGCACCCAGATGGGGCGGCGTGACCACGGGGACGGGATGCCCGCCGGCCAGAATCGTTTTGACGACGCCCAGCGCAATCATCCCCAGCAGGCAGAAGATGAACAGATAGGTTGGGGCAAGGAAGATGCCGCCGGTTGCGCTGACGCCTCGCAGATTCACCAGCGTTACTAGAATCAGAATTACCAGGCACAGACCCAGCGTGTGCTTCTCCAGCGAGGGCACGGCGGAAATCAGGGCGCCCACGCCGGCCGAAATGCCCACCGCCGCGGTCAGCACGTAATCCACCATCAGCGAGGCGGCGGCCAGCAGTCCCGGCCACACCCCCAGGTTTTCACTGGCGACCGTGTACGATCCGCCGCCCTGCGGATACGCCATGATGGTCTGCCGGTAAGAGAAGTACACGATGGCGAGCAGGACGATGATACTGATGCTGATGGGGACTATGTAAGCCACCCCAGCCATTCCAAGGGGAATCAGGAGCGTCAGCGCGGCTTCCGGCCCGTAGGCGGCGGAGCTGAGCGCATCCAGGCCGAAAATGGGAATGCCCTTGCCGGGAGCTATCCGCTCGGCCTTCTCTTCCTCGGTCGCCAGCGGGCGGCCCAGCAACAGATTCGTCAGACTCATAGGTCTATTCTCTCCCCGGCGCGAGGCGGACGCTCGACGACTGTTTGGAAGACCGCAACGGCGCGGGGCGAGTTGGGGGCGAGGGCTGGATCGCCGTTAGACGGCGTACCAGCGGCGGGCTTTCGCTCTTGGTGCGAAAGTGCGCGAAAGGCGCTGCCGCGCGGGCGCCACTGAGGGCATCACAATCACGGGAGCGGTTCTGTGCTCGCAGGGAATGCCGTCCGCCACCGGGCGCCGGATCAGGCGGGTGGTCAGGGTGCGTTCGATGTGGGCCACTTCGGCGCGCTCGGATCGCGTAGCGAAGGTCGAAGCCGTTCCGCGCGCGCCGGCGCGGCCGGTGCGGCCAACGCGGTGAATGAAGTCCTCGGGGACTTGCGGAAGATCGTAGTTCACCACGTGCGAAATTCCTTCCACGTGAATTCCGCGGGCCGCCACGTCGGTAGCCACCAGGACGCGGTATTGCCCGTCCTGAAAACCGCGCAAGGCCTGGTTGCGCTGGTTCTGGCTGCGGTCGCCATGGATGGCGGCGGACTTCACGCCTTCGCGCGCGAGCCTGCTCGATAGCCGGTCGGCGCCGCGCTTGGTGCGGGCGAACACGAGAAAGGAACCGGCTTCGTCGCGCAGCATGGTTTGCAGCAGGCCCAATTTGCCATCCTGTTCCACTTCGTAGAGATGCAAGTCGACCTGCTCGACCGGTTTGGTGGTGGAACCGACTTCGATGCGGACCGCGTTGCGGACCTGCGTCGCAACCAGGTGCTTGACGGAACTCTCGATGGTCGCCGAGAACAGCATCGTCTGGCGGTCGGAAGGCAGAGCCGCCATGATTCGTTTGACGGTGGGCAGGAAGCCCATGTCGAGCATACGGTCGGCTTCGTCCAGAACCAGAATACGGACCTTGCCGAGATCCACGAGCTGCCGGCTGAGGAAATCGTAGAGCCTGCCCGGCGTGGCGAGCAGCACCTGCGATCCCTTGCGGATGGAATTCAATTGGGTCCGCTCGCTGACGCCGCCTACCACCACGGTGGCCTGGATTCCAGTGCCGGCGGCCATTTGGGCGAACACTTCGTGAATCTGCATGGCGAGCTCGCGGGTGGGAGTCAGAATCACGCTGCGAATGCCGGGTTGTGGCGGCTGCTTGCCGAGCAGGTGAATCAGAGGCAGTACAAACGCCAGTGTCTTGCCGGTGCCTGTTTGCGCGGTGGCGACCAGGTCGGTGCCGGCCAGCGCGGGCTCGATGGCCTGGGCTTGCACGGGGGTCAGTTCGGTAAATCCATGCTTTGCCAGATTGTTCTGGAGCGGAGCAGAGAGGGGGAGTTCGGAGAAATTCTTCATGAGTTGTTAGTCGTTTGAGGAGGAAAACCGGCGAGCCGACTCGCCAATCAGGGGAGAAGGGGTTGCGGATCAACTTCCAGCGCTTTCAGTGTACCACGTCCGTGAGGCGGAATTATCGGGACGGTAAGACGGCCCGGGCCTCGGAAACGCGACTGCCGGAGGCGACGCCGAAAAAACACCGGCGGCAGAGACCGCCGGCGCTACGGGAAAACGCGTTTCCTTGTAACGCCGGTGGTCTTTGCCGCCGGTTCCTTCCAAAGCTATCGCCCGCTCTCCAGATTCGCCACCCGTGCTTCCAGTTTCTCGATCGTGCGCTGCTGCTCCTGAACGAGCTTCAGCAGCATGGCGTTCACCTTGTCGTAGTAGACGGTTTGGATCTCGCCGTTGGCGTCGTGGGCCACCAGTTCCGGCGCGACCTCGGCCACTTCCTCCGCGATTAAGCCGTATTGCAATGGCGCGCCGGCCCCGTAGGCGGTATAGCGGAACTGCACGGGACGCAGGCTCATCAGGGTTTCCGTCGTATCTCCCATGTCCGCGATGTCGGTTTTGAACCGCCGCGAGGAAGACGTTGTTCCAAGCTGCCCGTTGGAGTCGATCACCACCGGAAGGGGGCCGGATACGCCCGGCGTCACGCCGCGAATGCCGGCGATGAAGGTCGCGGTATGCTCCCCAGTGGTTCCAATGCGGATGAGGTTTGCGTCGGCGGCGTTTCCCTGGTTCCCGATGAGGATGTCGTCGCTGCCGGTAGTTACGTTGTAGCCGGCGTTGTTGCCCAGAAACGTGTCGTGGACGCCGGACGTCACGTTGTAGCCGGCGTCGTTCCCCACGAAGGTGTTGTTGCCGCCGGACATCGGCGCCGCGGAGGCGTTGCCGTAGCCAGCGTTGTTCCCTATAAGGGTATTATTGCTTCCCGATGTCGCGTAGTAGCCGGCGTCGTTCCCCAGAAACGTGTTGTAGCTGCCGGTCGCAGGTGCCGTGGCTTGATAATTGCCGGCGGCGCTATTGCCTACAAATGTGTTGAAGCTGCCGGATGCCGCATTCGCGCCGGCCCCATATCCTAGCGCCGTGTTGTTCTCGCCGGTGCCAAGGCTCCCGAGCGCGCCAGTGCCGACGGCTGTGTTCTCAGCGATCGCTCCCGTTCCGATAGGGATAGGGCCGGCGAGCGCCCCCGTGCCCACCGCAACGTTGTCATAGCCCGAGATGATCCCTTCGCCTGCACCCGAGCCGACGCCGGTGTTGACCTGTCCGTTCGTGATTCTACCGAGGGCCCAGTATCCCAGCGCCGTGTTGTTACCTACGCTGCCGGGCCTGGCGCCCAATCCGACGGCGAGACCAGGGCCTGTAGGGTTCTGAATGAACGGAGAGCCGCCGTATGTGATCATGCCGCCGAAGTCCAGGTTCCCCGGCACCGATAGACCGCTCGAGCTCACTGTCGCCACATTGTTTCCCCCCGCGGCGATGCCCACTTCTCCCGTGCCCGCGGAGTATAATCCCGTGTTCGTGCTGCCGAACGTCAGCGCCGGAGCCCCCGCGCTTCCCGCGAATGGCAGATTGGCCGGCAGCGCGTAGTACCCGTTCACGTCGAGGATCACGTCGGTCGCGTCTTCCACATAGACGTCGATCGCGCCGGCGTTGCCCGCCGCCACAATCGCCGCATTCGAGGTCACCAGCCCTGCCTTGTCGTTCAGCGTGGCGATGGTGGGCTGGGTGTCCCCGTCCGGCCACGCCGTCAGCCAGCGCATCGGCGAGCCGGCCGGCGACGGCACCACCGCGATGTTGAACGAGTAAGCCACCGCCGTGCCCGGCAGGCTGCAGGAGCCGCTCGGCACCGGAAACACCCGCGTCGAACCGCCGGTCATCGAAGGAGGCCCAAAGAGCCCGGTGAACCCATTGCCGCGCGTGTCCACCAGGCGGCAGGGCGTCATCGCCACGAACACCGCCGCCTCGTTGATTTGCGCCTGTTCGACCTGCGGCTTCTCCACTCCCGGTGCTATCCTGCCGGAGATATCCGCCTGCCCCGACGGCGCGGGGCGCTGCCAATACAGCGGCGCGGGCCAATTGGCAATCTTGTCGACATCCAGGGTCGCTCTCTGAGCAAAACAAGGCGTCAGGCTGAGGGCGGCCGTAGCAACGCCCATCGCCAGCTTAAAACAATGCCGCATTTCACGATCTCCTTATCTCAATCAGGAGAGCGTTTTTTGCGGACTAAGTCAAGTGGCGCGGCCCAGGAGAGCTACTTGACGCGGCTCTCGATCTCGGCCAGCCGGGATTCGAGCGCTTCGATCTGGCGATGTTGTTTCTGCACCTCGTTGAGAAGCATGGCGTTGACCTTATCGTAGAACACCGAGTCGATCTGCCCGTCTTGGCCCCGGCCCACGAGCTCCGGCGCCACTTCATTGACTTCCTCGGCGATCAGGCCGTAGTTTTCCGGGCCGTCCGGGGCATTCACCTTGTAGCGGAAGCGGACCGGGCGGAGGGTCATCAGCGTTTCGGTGGTGTCGCCCAGCTCGCGGATGTCCTGCTTGAAGCGCCGCGAGGAGGTCTGGACGCCCAGCGCGCCATTTGGATTGACGACGACGCTCTGGAGCGTGCCGCCGGGCACGATGTTGTAGATGCCGGCGATGTATGTTGGCCACTGCGACGTCCCGATGCGGATGACACCCGAGTCGCTCGCGACTCCCTCGTTTCCGATGTCGATGTTGTTGCTTCCACTCCCAATGTTATAGCCCGCTTGGTAACCGATAGCGATATTGCCGCCGCCTGAGGTCAGGCTATACAGGCTACTGTTTCCAATCCCGACGTTAGTGCTGCCCGTGACCTGCCCGGGGCCTGCACTCGAGCCGAAAAAGTCGTTGGCACTCCCCGAGGTCAGCGCAGCGCCCGCGCCTGCCCCGACCGCCGTGTTCCCGAAGCCCGAAGTGTCGCCGGCGAGCGCAGTCATTCCCACCGCCGTGTTGCCGCCGGTACCCGCAGTCGGGTTGAAGATGGAGAGGGCGTTGTACCCGACCGCGGTGTTGTTGAAGCTTGTCGTGCTTGCCGCGAGCGCGTAGTATCCCAGTGCCGTGTTGTCGGTGCCGGAGGTGTTCTTGGCGAGCGCATTGTCTCCGACGGCGGTGGACCCGCTCGCCGTATTCTGCTGGAGTGCGAAGGCCCCCACGGCGGTGCTTTGTGTGCCCGACTGGTTCGACTCCAGGGCGCCGGCGCCGACAGCCGTGTTCTCGTTATTGGTGTTGCTCATTAACGCGAACGGGCCCACCGCCACATTCCCGATGCCGCCGGTGACGCTATACAGCGCCGAATCCCCGACGGCAGTGTTCGAGTTACCCCCCGAAAGCTGATGTAGCGCGTTATGGCCGACGGCCGTATTATTCGCTGGGGTCAGACTGCCATTTGCACCCACGCCGAGGAACAGGCTCCCGTTACTGGTACTCGATCGCAGGAGGGCCGTGCCGGCCTGCGTGATCGCGCCGCTAAAGCCCAGGTTCCCGGTTACCGAAGCGCCGCCGGAGTTCACCGTCAGGACATTGGTCCCGCCGGATGTCACGTTGACCGTCCCCGCCGAAGGTGAATACAGCCCGCTGTTGGTATCGTTGGAAAACGTCAGCGCCGGCGCCGCCGCTGTCCCCGCCCCCAACGCCAGCGCGGCCGGCGAGGTGTAGTAGCCGTTCACATCCATGATGACATCGGTCGCGTCCTCGACGTAGATGTCGACCGCACCACTGTTGCCGGCAGCCACGATCGCCGCATTCGAGGTGACGAGTCCCGCTTTGTCGTTCAGCGTGGCCAGGGTCGGCATGGTTTCCCCATCCGGCCACGCCGTCAGCCAGCGCATTTGTGAGCCAACCGGCACCACCGCGATGTTGAACGAGTAGGCCGCCGCTGTAGCGGGCAGGCCGCAGGAGCCGCTCGGCACCGGGAAGACCCGCGTCGTCCCGGCGCCCATCGAAGGACCGCCGAAGGTACTCGGGTCGGGGAATAACCCGTCGTTGCGGGTGTCCACCAGGCGGCAGGGCGTAATGGCCACGAACACGGTCGCAACACCCAACTGCGGCCCGATGGTTCGCGGCTTCTCCTCTCCAGGCACGATCCTGCCGGAGCTATCCGCCTGCCCCGACGGCGCGGGTGGTTGCCAATAGAGCGGCGCGGGCCAATTGGCAACCTTATCGATCTCCGCCGCTGACAACGGCGCCGACGGGTTTCTCGACGGTGTCGGACCAGCTACCTGGGCCCGCACGACGACCGCCGAGAGAGCGAGCACGGCGGCGATGACAAATGACGGTCTTCCGAAAGTTTTCATCATATATCGACCTTTCTGTACCAAACCTTCACCCGTAACGCAAGAATCAGGCCCGAAATAGCTCATATCGGCGGAGGGGCAGCGCTGCGGCGATCTGCATCGCTCCGCTGCAGGCGACGGCGCCGGCCCTGTGCCCACTTGCCGTCCTGGAGCCGGAACGCGTCGGGATAGCGGCCGCAAATCCTATCGACGCCCAAACGAGCGCGGGGCCGGGAGAGTGGACCGGCCCAAGCGGACTATTTTGCGCGGCTCTCGAGTTCGGCCAGGCGGGATTCGAGATGGCTCACCACTTCCGTGAATTGCTCAATCTGCGCCTTTTGCGACTGCACCTCTGACAGCAACTGCACTTGCTCCGCCTTCTGCGACTCGATCTGGCGCTGCTGGGTCTGCACCTGGTTCAGCAGCATGGCGTTGACCTTGTCGTAGAAGACGGTTTCGATCTCGCCGTCGGGGTTGCGGCCCACCAGGTCCGGCGCGATCTCGGCCACTTCTTCCGCGATCAGGCCGTAGTACAGCGGCGCGCCGGGTCCGTGAGAGATGTAGCGGAACTGCACGGGGCGCAGGCTCATTAGCGTTTCGGTGGTGTCTCCCATGTCCGCGATGGCGGTCTTGAACCGCCGCGACGACGTTACCGACCCAAGCTGGCCGGCAGAGTTGATCACCACCTCACCCGCACCCGACGGCGTCACGCCATAGATGCCAGAGATGTAAGTGTGGCTTTGGTTCGAATCTCCGATGCGGATGGTGTTGGACTCGGTGTCGGGGTAGTCGGCGCCCTGATTCGCGATGAAGACGTTGTAGCTGCCGGAGGTTGCATTCTCGCCGGCGTTAGCCCCAACAAACGTGTTCGAGGAGCCGCCCGACGCTTTATCGCCGGCATCCATTCCCAGAGCCGTGTTGCTTTGGCCCGCAGCAAGGAATGCGAGCGCGCTGGTGCCGATCGCAGTGTTCCCCCACATCGTCGGAACCCCGGCTCCGCAACAAAGCGCGGCGTTGCCCACCGCAACGTTGTCCTCGCCCTGGCCGACGCTGCCGCCCGCTAAGCGGCCGACGGCCGTGTTGCCATCCCCGCTCGTGAGGTTCGAAAGCGCGTCGGTTCCCATCGCCGTATTCCCAGATGAGCTGCCCGGCAGGGCGCCCACTCCAACCGCGACGCTAGTCTCGGACAGAGGATAGCCCGACGGCAGATTATTCTGGATGAACGGATTGCCCTTCCACGTAATCATGCCGCCGAAGCCCAGGTTCCCCGGCACCGATAGACCGGTCGAGCTCACCGTCGCCACGTTGTTCCCCCCCGCGGCGATGCCCAACTCTCCCGTGCCGGCCGAGTACAGACCGGTCGTCGTGTTCCCGAACGTCAGCGCCGGAGCCGCCGCGCTTCCCCCAAACGGTAGATTGGCGGGCAGCGCGTACTAACCGTTCACGTCGAGGATCACGTCGGTCGCGTCTTCCACGTAGATGTCGATTGCGCCGGCGTTGCCCGCCGCCACAATCGCCGCGTTCGAGGTCACCAGACCCGCTTTGTCGTTCAGCGTGGCCAGGGTCGGCATGGTGTCCCCATCCGGCCACGCCGTCAGCCAGCGCATCATCGTGCCAACCGGCACCACCGCGATGTTAAACGAGTAGGCCACCGCCGTGGCCGGCAAGCCGCAGGGACCGCTCGGCACCGCAAATACCCGCGTCTGCCCCGCGGTCATCGTAGGAGGCCCGAACCCCGACAGGAACGTGCTGTTGCGGGTGTCCGCCAGACGGCAGGGCGTGATGGCCACGAACACAGCCGCCTCGTTGATTTGCGCGGTTTCGGAGGGCGTTACCTCCGGACGCGCGATCCTGCCGGAGCTATCCGCCTGCCCCGACGGCGCGGGGCGCTGCCAATATAGCGGCGCGGGCCAGTTCGCGACCCGATCGAGGAGCGGTTGCGGCTCCCCGGCAAGACAGACGGACGACAGGCCCAGCGCTGCCAAAACCATGCTGAATAGTACGGGTATCCGGGAACACGGCATAATCGGATCTCCTTATCCGCCAGGGCGGAATCAAATGGATTCTACCACCGCACGGAAGATCCGAACAGGCCCGCCGTCCCGGATTACGGTGGGGCGGCCAAATCTGATACGATAACCTGCCGATGGCGACTCGCAGACTAACCACCCTCGGCTTACTCGTCGCTGGTGCGGCGATGGGCGCGCAACCTCCTCCGGCGGCTCCGTCTCCCACGGACGTCACGCGCACCCAGTTGGCTTATACGCTGGCGCACTATACCAAGTCTGAATACAGGATACCGATGCGCGACGGCGCGCGCCTGTTCGCCGCGGTCTATGCGCCGAAAGACGAGACGCAGGCCTATCCGATCCTCCTGATGCGGACGCCCTACAGCGTGGCGCCGTATGGCGCGGACAATTATAAGCCGCAGGTGGGTCCGTCCTTCGCGGCGGAGAAAGAGGGCTTCATTTTCGTCTACGAGGATGTGCGCGGCCGCTATATGTCGGAGGGCACGTTCGTGGACGTGCGGCCGCACAAGACACACTATGACGGCCCCACGGACACCGACGAGAGCACCGACACTTACGACACCATCGACTGGCTGGTGAAACACGTTCCCCATAACAACGGAAAGGCCGGCATGTGGGGGATCTCCTATCCGGGCTTTTTCGCGGCGCACGGTTTGATCGATTCGCATCCGGCGCTGAAGGCGGTTTCGCCGCAGGCGCCGATGGGCGACGTAGGCAACGGCGACGACGGGTATCACAACGGTGCGTTTCACCTGGCGGCGAACTTTCGCTTCTACTCGGGTTTCCGGCCGCGCAAGGGGGATGCGGATCGCCCGCAGCCGGCCCTTGGCGTCGAACCCGGGACCATGGACGCCTACGATTTCTTCCTGCGCATGGGTCCGATATCGAATGCCAACGAGAAGTATCTCAAGCACGAGAGCGTCTTTTGGGACGACACCATCAGGCACACCAGTTACGACGAGTATTGGCAGGCGCGCGCGCAGGCGCCGTACATGAAGAATGTGACGCCGGCGGTGATGTGGGTGGGCGGCTGGTTCGATGCCGAGGACCTCAGCGGACCGTTGAAGCTGTTTCAATCGCTCGAAAAGAATGGAGCGACCGCCCCGGACACGCTGGTGATGGGCCCATGGCGGCACGGCGGCTGGGCGCGCGATCCCGGCGATACGCTGGGCAATCTGAACTTCAAGACCAACACATCCGAGTATTTTCAGGAGAACATCGAGCTCCCGTTCTTCGTGCAAAATCTGAAGGGCAAGGGCAACGGATTGAGAGCCACCGCGGACGGCGGCGTTCCCAAGGCGATCGTGTTCGAGACGGGACGCAACCAGTGGCGCCGTTTCGACGCCTGGCCGCCGAAGAACAGCGCGGTGCGCTCGCTCTATTTCGACGAGGGAGGCAAACTCTCCTGGAGTGCGCCGGCGGCGGCGGGCTTTGACGAATACCCGAGCGATCCCAATAAGCCGGTGCCCTCGACGGGCGAAATCGCTCCGGGGATGGGGATGCCGGCGGATTATATGACGTTCGACCAACGCTTCGCGGCCACGCGGCCGGACGTGTTGACTTACGAAACCGAGCCGCTCGATCACGACATTACAGTTGCCGGAGCGATCACGCCGGTGCTGCGCGTATCTACCTCGGGCACGGATTCGGATTTCATCGTGAAGCTGATCGATGTGTATCCGAACGACTATCCCGACCCGGACCCGAATATCAAAGGGGTCTATATGGGCGGCTACCAGCAGCTTGTGCGTGGCGAACCGTTCCGCGGCAAGTTCCGCAACAGCATGTCGAAGCCGGAGCCATTCACGCCGGGCAAGCCGGAAAAGATCGAGTTCTGGATGCCGGATGTGCTGCACACGTTCCGCTCCGGGCATCGCATCATGGTGCAGATCCAGAGTTCGTGGTTCCCGCTGGTGGATCGGAACCCGCAGCAGTTTCTGGATATTCCGAACGCGCGCCCGGCGGATTTCCGGAAGGCGATGGAGCGCGTGTATCGCGGCGGAGCGGACGGCTCGCACCTGCGCTTGATCGTGATGGAATCAGCGGAATGAAGACGCCAATCAAAGCATTGCTGCTGGATGTGGGCGGCGTCCTGCTCAGCAACGGGTGGGATCGTCAGGCGCGCAGACGGGCGGCAACGCACTTCAAGCTGGATTGGGACGAGATGGAGGAGCGGCATCGTCTCACTTACGAAGCCCACGAGGCGGGGAAGATCACGCTCGACGAGTACTTAGGGCGGGTTGTCTTCTACCGGAAACGGCCGTTCACCCCGGCCCAATTCCGGCGCTTTATGTACGCGCAATCCACGGCTTACCCTGAGATGATCGAGTTGGCCACGCAGCTCAAGGTGCGGAACGGGCTGAAGGTCGCCGTGGTCAGCAACGAAGCGCGGGAAGTGAATGCGCATCGGATTCGAAAATTCAACCTGGACAAGTTCGTGGATGCCTTTATTTCCTCCTGCTATGTCCACGTCCGCAAGCCGGACACAGAAATCTTCCGGCTGGCGCTGGATATCATTCAGGCGCCGGCCCGGCAGGTAGTCTATATCGAAAACACTCCCATGTTCGTCCAGGTCGCGGAAGGTTTGGGAATTCGAAGCATTCTTCACACCGATTACGAGTCCACCTGCGCAAAACTGGCTACATTCGGATTGCAGAACGAAGGATCCATGTGAAACCCTATGCAAGGGATTATCGAAGGGATGAAGATGAAAATCGACATTAAGGACTTCCGGGTGCGGCCGGGAGAAAAGGTCGCGCTCAAAGAGTGGCCGACTATTGTGAAGCCGTTTTACAAGTCGGAAAAAGAGTATCAGAAACTTCTGGAAAAGCACGTGGCGGAGCTGAGCAAAATGCAGCGCCTGTTCTACGCGTCCAAGAGCTATGCGATGCTGCTGCTTTTTCAGGCGATGGATGCCGCCGGCAAGGATGGCGCCATCCGTCACGTTATGTCCGGAGTCAATCCGCAAGGCTGCCAGGTTTTCAGTTTCAAACAACCCAGCGCTGACGAACTGGCTCACGACTTTCTCTGGCGCACCACGTGCCGGCTTCCCGAACGCGGGGAGATCGGCATATTCAACCGATCCTATTACGAGGAAGTGCTGGTGGTTCGCGTACATCCGGAGATTCTCCGCAGCCAGGGGCTTGCGGATGAGTTGCGCGACGAGAAAACCATCTGGGAGGGGCGGTATCGCTCCATCGTGGATCTGGAAAGCCATCTTTATCGCAACGGGACGCGGACCGTCAAAGTCTTTCTGCACTTATCGAAGGATCAGCAGCGAAAGCGATTCCTCGAACGCATCGACGAGCCGGAAAAGAACTGGAAATTCAGCATGGCGGACATTCAGGAGCGGGGATATTGGAAGCAGTACATGGAGGCTTACGAGGATTGTCTGGCCGCGACCAGCACCCATCACGCGCCGTGGTACGTGGTTCCCGCCGACGACAAGGAGAATGCCCGATTGATTGTTTCCCGGATTGTCCTCGAGACGCTCGGCGATCTGAAGATGGCATATCCCAAGACCACGGCGAAACGCCGGCAGGAATTGAAAGCCATTCGCGAGCAGTTGGAGAAGTAGCGGGCGGATTCGCGGTCAGCCGGGACGATGGGCCTTGCCGGTGATTCGTTCGACACGGATGCGGACGACGGCGGCCTGGGAGGCTGAATTGGCGATGGTGCGCTCGGCTTCGGGCGTCATCCCCCCGCAGAAACGAACGGCCAGAAGCTCCAGGGCGCGCAACTTCTCCGCGGGATCCATTACCACGGCCGCCCGGCCGAACACAACGGCGCTCTCGTACAACGTGGACAGCCTGGCCGGCAACACCGTCGCGCCCGCCACGGCGCAGAAGGAGACGCGCTCTTCGTGGGCGATGTTCTCGAGTTTGTGTCCCTCGGCGGCGCAGTGCAGGTAGAGCACGTCACCGGAGAGCACGTGGTTCACAGGGACGCCGTAAGGCCATCCGTCGGCTCCCAGGGTGGCCAACACGCCATGCTCGGCGCGCGCCAGAATCTGGCGGGCCTGGTCCTCGGGAAGCGCACGGTCGGTTCGTCGTATGTCTCGGAAGGCGGTCATCTGCGGTGCTCATGAACAGTTTAATGAAGAGCGGGAGGACGTGGCAATTGCTTCGCTTCGGCAGGCGGACCGAAATCCCGTACGTCGAACACTTTGAAATCCTCGCCCGGCGGACTAACCTGCAATATCAGAGCCACGTGCTGGGTTTCCTGGAAATAGGGAACATGAATGGTATGCCTTCCAGCGGACAGATTGACTGACCGCTCACCAGTCACTGGCGAATGGACGCCGTCATTATTGATAAGCAAACGATCGTCGATGAAAAGTTCCGCACCATCGTCGGAAGACAGCTTGAAATGGTATTCTCCAGGCGCTCCGATCCAGAACTCCCCGTGGTAGTCGATGCCGAACCACTCGGGTCTCGAGGTCACGCCGGGAAGGCCGCCCGTGAGGAATTGATACGGCACATTCAGCGAGTAAGTGTAGAGCGCGCCTATCGCGTCAATGTTATTCCCGTAATTCCATGCGTCCGACGGCAGCATGCGAGTCCCTTTCGGTAACTCATAGACATCGCCGCACAGAGAGTTTGGCTTGGGCAGGATCGATCCGAACGAGCCATGAGTGCCACTGAGCAGCCTGGTCCTGTCGGCTTCCGACTGCTTCGCCTCCCACTCCTTTGGCGCCTTCAGAACTTCTGGCAGATCAACCGGCGCCAGAGGAGCAGTGGCGACGTCGATTGAGCCCAAGTTGCCGGTCTCGCGGTCGAGTACGACGAAGCGCACCAGAGCGGGATCTGCCGAACGGGGCATGTCCACCAGGTTGGAAAAGCCGCCTGCGAGAATCTGCGTGTACTCCTCGGAACTCAGCACGCGTTCCGCCGACGTGTGCCAGAACCTGAGAGGATTGCCTCCCCGGTCGAAGGTACAGACCCCGTAGTCAAGCTGAACGCGCCTGGCCTCGTCCGAGATGGAAGTAAACGCCAGCGAATCGGGCTGGACAACCAGAGAATATCGCAGAGGATCGGTACTTGCCGTTTGGATCAAACGGGCGTTGAGTGCAATCGAGGGCGGTGTGGCCGGATGCCGGCAGGCTGCCTGTTTCAATTCATC
Organism: Bryobacteraceae bacterium; assembly: GCA_049686695.1. Lineage (GTDB taxonomy): Bacteria > Acidobacteriota > Terriglobia > Bryobacterales > Bryobacteraceae > Bog-375. Next base: position 35,242 of record JBAVIH010000233.1, read on the forward strand.
GTCTACTTCCGCGTTGCTCCGCAGCTTGGGCCTCGCGGGAACGCCTATCGTGCCGACGTAGTATCGACGATGGAACGAAAGCCTTACGTGGGGACGGCTGGTGGTGACGAGAACCTCATGGTACCCGCTCGTCCAGCCGTCGGGGCTCGGCTGGTACGCCAGCTCATAGTGGAAGGTTGCGCTCATCGCGCAGCCTCCGCCGGATGTAACCCGGAAGCCGCCGGAAGGCGCGTTGAGGTGGTCTCCCTCCAAAGCCGGATCGATCGCATGAAGCGCCGAGATGTTCCGGGGCGATTTTTGAGAATGCCTGGCGACCTCAAAAACCTGAAAGTCGGTTTCTTTCAGGTCGCTGACGGGACGGTTGTGCTCGTCGGTGGCTACCACCTCCACCACGACCTCGCGTGTGGTCGCTGTGAAAACAGGCGATGGCGCGGTCTGGCCGTAGGCCCCAAGCTGCCAGGAAGCCAGAATCGACGCCAGGCATGAAAGCAGCCTGCCCTCGATCCTGAAACAAGCCGACACCATCGAAGACCTCCCGCGACGCGCCCACCATTATCGCGAAGCCCGATTGGAATATCTACGGTATTTGATACGGATGGTATACCGGCTCCGGTGTAAGACATGACGAAAAACGGGAGAAATGCGCCCGCAGGCGGGCGTTGGCAAGCTGAAGCATGCCCCACCGATGTGTTACTTTCAAGAATCAGGCCGGTAGACAAGCTGCGCGTCTCGCCCGCCTACTCTCTCGCCTGAATCGAGGTCAACTCCATGTCGAAGAAGCCGGAACACACCCAACCTGTAGCCGTAATTGGCGAGGGCGCCACGCTCGGCGTCATCGGCGCCGGCGTGATGGGGCAGACGCTGCTGCGCGGACTGCTCTCGGGCAAGCTGATCGCGCATGACCGCGTGTGGGCCGGCGACAAGAATGCGTCCACCTGCGATGCGGCCTCCGAGGCGCTCGGCATCGTTGTCGAATCCGAGTACCAGGCGCGCGTGCCCAGCGCTGATCTGATTCTGCTGTGCGTCAAGCCGAACGACGCGCCGGTGGTGCTGGCCACCCTGCGCAACGCAGGGCTGCGGCGCGAGACGCTGCTGATCTCGATCCTGGCCGGGGTCGGGACTGACCGGCTGGAGTCGCTGCTCGGCACCGAAAATCCGGTGGTCCGCGCCATGCCCAACACGCCCGCGGTGGTGGGCGAGGGGATGACCGTGGTCTGCCGCGGGCGCTACGCCTCCAAGACCGACCTGCAACGCGCGCAGGCGATCTTCGAAGCGGTAGGCCGGTGCCTGCCGGTGGACGAGGTTCATTTCAACGCCGTCACCGCGCTCAGCGGCAGCGGGCCGGGCTACCAGTTCCTGATCATGGAAGCGCTGGCCGATGCCGGGGTGCGGGTGGGGCTGCCGCGGCAACTTGCCCTCACGCTGGTGGCGCAGACGGCGCTCGGCTCGGCGCGCATGGTGCTTTCGACCGGCCGCCATCCGGCCGCGCTGCGCGATGACGTGACGACGCCGGCCGGTTGCACCATCGCCGGCCTGCTGATGCTCGAGGACGGGCGCATCCGCTCGGTGTTGGCGCGGGCGGTGGAGGAAGCCACCAAGACCTCGGCGCATCTCGGCGTCGGTCCCACCAAGATTTCCGAAAGCGGCGGCGGCCAGCGCTCCGGAGACTGACGGACGCCCCATGCCAGAAGTCGAATCCCATGGGCTCGCCGAAGACCTGATTCAAACCGAAGACCGTTGGGGCGCGCACAATTATCGCCCGCTCGATGTGGTGGTGGAGCGCGCCGCCGGCGTGTGGGTGCACGCCGTCGACGGGCGCCGCTATCTCGATTGCCTCAGCGCGTACTCGGCACTCAACCAGGGCCACTGCCATCCGCGCATCGTGCAGGCGATGCTGGAGCAGATGTCGCGCGTGACGCTGACTTCGCGCGCGTTCCGCAACGACCAGTTGCCGCGCTTTTGCGAGGAGCTGGCGCAGATTTGCGGCATGCAGATGGTGCTGCCGATGAACACCGGCGCCGAGGCCGTCGAGAGCGCCATCAAGGCGGTGCGCCGCTGGGGCTGCACTTACAAACACATCCCGCGCAACGAGGCCGAAATCGTCGTCTGCGAGAACAATTTCCACGGCCGCACCACGACCATCACGGGCTTCTCGAGCGAGCCGCTCTACCGCGACGGCTTCGGTCCCTTCACGCCGGGCTTCGTGAGCGTGCCCTTCGGCGACATCGACGCGCTCGAATCCGCCATTACGCCGCGAACCTGCGCGCTGCTGATCGAACCCATCCAGTGCGAGGCGGGCATCCTGATCCCGCCCGATGGGTACCTGCAGCAGGCGGCCGAGCTATGCGCGCGCGAGCGGGTGCTGCTGGTGGCCGATGAGATCCAGACCGGCCTCGGCCGCACCGGCCGAATGTTCGCCTGCCAGCACGAGAACGTGCAGCCCGACGTGTACGTGCTCGGCAAGGCGCTCTCCGGCGGAGTGTATCCGGTCTCGGCGGTGGTGTCGTCAGCCGAGATTCTGGGCGTGTTCCGGCCCGGCAGCCACGGCAGCACCTATGGCGGCAATCCGCTGGCATGCGCGGCGGCGCGCGCGGCGCTGCGCGTGATCGAGGAAGAACGGCTGGCCGATCGCTCGGCCGAGCTGGGCGCGTGGCTGCTGTACGAGCTGCGCAAGCTGCGCCATCCGCACATCAAGGCGATTCGCGGACGCGGGCTGCTGATCGGCATCGAGCTGCTGGTGCCGGCGCGTTCTTACTGCGAACGGCTGAAAGAGCTGGGGCTGCTGTGCAAGGAGACCCACGATTTCGTGATTCGCCTCGCCCCGCCGCTGATCATCTCGGAAGAGGACCTGGCCTGGGCCGTCGGCCAGGTGCGCAAGGCGTTCGAGGGATAGCTCCAATAATAGCCCAGAGCGGCGTGGTGGATCACAAGACCGTCGAGCGACCCGCTTCGTGATCCCTGAGAGCACGCTTGGCAAGGGGACGCAGTTTACCGTTGATCGCACCGTGCTTATTCAAGTCCGCCATCAGGGCTCTGACGCTGCCGAAGCGCTTGCCCTTCCCCGCCTCAAGCTGGGCAATCGCCGTCCGCGTCGAAGCGCTTGGCGCCTTGCTCCCAAAGTCTAAACGCTGCTCGCCCACGGTACGTGGCATCAACAGTTCACCGCTCTTGTGCCGAGATCGATCTTCTGAATCGCGTCAGCTCGTCCAATGTCGAACCGATACGTTGGACATCCTTGCCGTCCGGGTCGAGCAGCCAGTACTCGAAGATTATGATAGCCATCCGGATACAGGGACTTGACGCCGATCAGAAATCCCCTACGCTCGCCAGCCTTGATGACCTCCATTCCCAACCCCGAGTAGAGGAAAGTGGCCTTACCAGATGCTAGGTCAAGCATGTAAATCGCCGCCTCGGTCGCCCGGATTCCCGCCACGAAGTAGATCCGCTTTCCGTCCGGTGAGAACTGCGGCGCGACCAAGTCGGCAAGCACCATTTTCGGTCCAATCTTAAAACCACCCGGGTGCCCCACCAATACTCGCCGAGGAGCGCTGGAACCGTCTGCGGATGCGATCCATAGCTCATTCCCGTCAACTGGGGCGCGGAACGTTTTGATCATGTGGTCGTGTGTACGGCGGACGAACACGACATGACGGTTATCGAAGGAGAGACTGGGGTCGTAGTCCAGATGACTCGTTGTGATCTGCCTTGGCGGGCCGTTCTGGCCTGCAAAGACGATGTTGCCGTCTTTTGCGGAAACGCTTTGTGCGTGCGCAGGCGCAGCGGCAAGTCCGAGGAAGATGATCGCGACTGCGGATGCCCTCACAGCCAATAGGATAGGCCGGAATCGGACGACGAGCAATCCTAGCTTCCCGCGCTCACCAGAAACACCGCAACCTCGGCCAGCAGATTCGGCATCAGCCCCACCTTGCGGTGACCAGCCAGGAAGTAGCGCCGCTCGACCGCCAGCCCCTCGAGCGCGGCCAGGGCTTCGAAATCCTTCACCGTGAGGAAGTGAATGTTCGGCGAGTCGTACCATTCGTAGGGGAACAGCTTGGTGCGCGGCGCGCGGCCACTGGCCAGCATGGAAAGCCGCACCCGCCAGTGGCCGAAGTTGGGGAAGGCCACGATCCCCCGGCGGCCCACGCGCAGCATCTCGCGCAGCACCCGCCGCGGCTGCCGGGTTTCCTGCAAGGTCTGGCTGAGGATCACGTAATCGAAGGCATGGTCGGGATAGTCGGCCAGCCCTTCGTCGATGTCGCCCTGAAACACCGAGACCCCGCGCGCGATGGCGCGGCGCACTTTTTCTCCGGCGATCTCGACGCCGCGCGCGTCCACGTTCTTGTTCGACGCCAGCCACTGCAGCAGTTCGCCCTCGCCGCAGCCCAGGTCCAGCACGCGCGCGCCGGGCGAGACGATATCGCCGATGATGGCGTAGTCGCTGCGCCCAAGCAGCTCGCGCACGAATGCCTGCTTGGCGGCCACAGCGGTCATCCGGCTTTCTCCAGCGTGCTCGCCAGAAAGCCGCGGATCAGCTCGGTCTGTTCGGCGACGTCCACCAGGAAGGAATCGTGCCCGTAATTGGAAGGCAGCTCGGCGTAGGCCACGTCGCAATTGCGCGCCCGCAGCGCGCGCACGATTTCCTGCGATTGGTAGCTCGGGTAGAGCCAGTCCGAGCTGAAGCTGATCACCAGGAAGCGCGCCTGGGCCGGGGCCAGCGCCGCTGTCAGCGACCCCTGGCCGCTGGTCAGGTCGAAATAATCCATCGCCTTGGTGATGTACAGGTACGAGTTGGCGTCGAAGCGGCCGACGAACTGGCTGCCGCGGTAGCGCAGGTAGCTTTCCACTTCGAAATCCACCTCGAAATCGAAGCCGAAATTTTCCTTGCCGCGCAGCCGGCGGCCGAATTTTTCGCGCATCGAATCGTCGCTCATGTAGGTGATGTGGCCCACCATGCGGGCCACCGCCAAGCCGCGGGCGGGCAGTTGCTTGCCGTAATAGTCGCCGCCGTTCCAGTCCGGGTCGGCCATGATGGCCTGCCGCCCCACTTCGTTGAACGCAATCTGCTGCGCGCTGTGGCGGGTGGTGGTGGCGATCGGAATCGCCGACACCACCCGGTCCGGATACTCGACAGCCCATGCGAGCGCCTGCATTCCGCCCATCGACCCGCCGGTCACCGTCAGCAGCCGCGGAATGTCCAGCGCATCGATCAGCATCTTCTCCAGGCGCACCATGTCCGAGATGGTGATCACCGGAAACGACATGCCGTAGGGGCAGCCGGTGGCCGGGTTGATCGATGCCGGCCCGGTGGTGCCGCGGCACCCGCCCAGCACATTGCTCGAAATCACGAAGTATTTGTTGGTGTCGAACGCCTTGCCGGGGCCGATCATGTTGTCCCACCAGCCCGGCTTGCCGGTTTCCGGGCTGATCCCGGCCGCGTGCGCGTCGCCCGAAAAAGCGTGCAGCACCAGGATGGCGTTGCTCCGTGCCGCGTTCAACCGGCCGTACGTTTCGTAAGCCACCTCGACCGGCGCGAGCGTGGCGCCGCTGTCGAGCGAAATCGAATCGAAGCGGACAACACTGGCCTCAACGATCATGCGGAAGATTTCCTATGATAGCAGAGCCGGCGGAAGCGTCCCGGGACGCGAACTCCACCGGTCGTCCGGCCCCGCGCAGACCGCTTTTGCCGTCCGCCCGCCGCTAAACACGATCTGAACTTGTAAATTTGCGATCCCGCCCGAGGGCCCCGGCCACCCGCCCCGATCACCTCCAAGTGTATGTTTCTACACGGTAGAATCTATACAATTGCACTGAAGCGACGCCACTGATTGCCCTGTCAACCCCCTGGAAAGAGCTATTCCGGAAGCTTGCCCCTTAACTGCGAACGACGTATCATTTATGGCAGATAACGTGCTTTTCCGATCGAGCTAACTCAGAAAGTTTGGTCGGCTGTAACTGGTGTTTCTTGTAGCAGTGCAGTCTGAATGGAGGGTATGGAAATGGCAACTGGTACAGCGGTGGTGATGGCGCCGTCGCGATCCCTGGAAGATCCCCTTGCGCACCTGCCGCGCACTAACGTTGTGGAGTATCTTAAGGGGCAAACCATCTACGGTCAGCATCAGCCTTCGGGCGCCGTCTATCTGGTAATCGGCGGCAAAGTCAAGGTCTCGCGGTTGGCTGGCGATGGACGGCAGGTAGTGGTGGATATCTACCGGCCGGACGACTTATTCGGCGAATCGGCGCTGCTCGATGCGCCGCCGCGGTCCGACCAGGCCGTCGCCATGGAAGACACGCGGCTGATGTCCTGGAGCTCCGCGGAAATCGAGGTGGCCATTGCGAAACGGCCCCGCCTGGGCATGGCGCTGTTGCAGATTCTGGTACAGCGCACCGGCGATCTTGCCCGCCGCGTGGAAAGCCTCTCGGTGGACAATATCGCGCGGCGGCTGGCGCGCTCGCTGCTTCGCTTTGCCGAGCGCCTGGGAACCCTGGGCCAGGACGGCATGGTGTCGATGGCGCCGTTCACGCACGAGCTGCTGGCGCAGTATGTGGGCACTTCGCGCGAGATCGTCACCCATTACATGAGCCAGTTCCGGCGCCAGGGATTGCTGCGCTATTCGCGCGCCGGCATCGCGATCAATCGCGCCGCCCTCACGGCCTGGCTCGACGACGGCCGGCAGTAGTGGGGGTGGGACAGACCATCGACTTTCGTGGTCTGTCATCGCTCTCGCCAAAGCACGAACTTTGACAGACCATGGAAACCGATCGTCTGTCCCACTTCAAAAACCGACGCGCGCGGTGGTCGCGGTTCCGGCCGAGTTCGTCAGTCGCACCGCAAACCCGCTCACCTGCGCCGGATCGCCGGTCACGGGGAAATACGCGGCTAGCGCGAATTGGCCGCCGTCGCCCGATCCGGCGAAGTAAGTGCTAAACGCGGCCGTGCTGTCGTAGCCGATGGCGCCGGGCAGGATCGCATTTCCGGCCGAATCGTAGAAGGTGAAACTCAGCATGCCGGCCGTGCGCGTGTTGTCGAAGCCGGTGACATCCACCGTTAACCCCGACGTCTGCCGCGCGCCGGTCACCGCGGCGACCCCGATTACCGCCGGCGCAATGACGACATTTTGCTGGCTCGCCGAATTGCCGATCTGCGCCGCCAGGGTCAAGGTTCCGGCCGTGGTGCCGGTCTGGAACGCGGCGCTGGCGGCTCCGCCGAAGCTGGCCGCGGTATCGCCCTGATTGAAAGTAAACTGGACGATCTGGCCGCCGGCGGCGAAGGCGATGCCGGGATCTATCTCGCCTGCCACCAGCGCTTCGAATGACATCGTCACCGTGCCGGAGCCGCCGGTTTCGGCGGGGGCGGTGAAGCTCACGGCGACCGACCCCTGTTGCGCGCTCTGTGCTTCACCCAGCGTTACGGACAATGCGGGCGTTGGAAGCGGTGGGGACACCCCCGTGCCCGTCAGGGTGAACTGCCAATTGCCAATCGACAGCAACGCCGTCCTTGTTCCGGCGACGCTTGGGCTGAACTGGATCGAAAAGCCGGCGCTCGCCCCCGCACCGAGCGCCGTTCCGCTGGGCGATGTCCCAACCAGCGCGAAATCCCCGGTTGCCACACCGATGCTATCCACCGTCAAAGCGGACGTGGTCTGATTGACCGCCAGGAAACTGAGCGTTGCGTTCGACCCAACCTGTACGCTGCCGAAGCCTACCGCCGCGCCCAGCGGGCTGGTTCCTCCGGAAGGCAGTTGCACTTCGTAGGTGAGGGTCGGCTCCACATTCGCCGTCAGCGCCACCGAAACGCCGTTCATGTTCAGCGAACCGGTATAGGGCCCGACAGTCGGGGCTTGAAATGTGACCGTGAACTGCACGCTGCCGCCCGCGAGCAGAGTCATCGGCGCCGCCGCGTTGGGCGGCGAGAATCCCCCGCCGCTCACCGATAGCACCGCCAGCGTCTGCGTCTGGCTGGACGTATTAAGGATGGAGAATGTCACGGCATCCGGCACGTTCGGATATGCCGTCGGAAAAGCGAACTGCGTGCCAACCGCGAAATCCGCGGTGCCCGACACCTGAGAGAGGCTGAACGGTGGGGACACTCCCGTGCCCGTCAGTGTGAACTGCTGGCTGCCAATCGACAACACCGCCGTCCTTGTGCCGGCCACGGTTGGGCTGAACTTGATCGCAAAACCGGTGCTTCCACCCGGACCGAGCGCCGTGCCGCTGGGCGACGGCCCGACCAGCGCAAAATCCCCCGCTGCCACGCTTATGGCGTCAACCGTCAACGCGACCGTGGTCTGGTTGAGGGCCAGGAAACTGAGTGTCGCGTTCGACCCCAGTTGCACGTTGCCGAAATTCACCCCCGCCGCGCTAAGCACGGTGGAGGTCGGCCGCAGCTCGTAGG
>JBAVIH010000234.1:0-9401 GCA_049686695.1 Bryobacteraceae bacterium
CCGAACGCCCCGCCTCTTCACATTTTCACGATCATCTTGTATTGGAATCAAGTCCTGTTTCAGGATCATCTTGTATTGGACAATTCTGTGCGGGCGAGGCACGCGCGGGTCTAGTATGATGGCTTTATAATGAGCGAGCGGGAATCGTTGGTCGTTTCTCCGGCTGGAATCCCGCCTCGCGCGCTTCCGCGGTTCGACGAGCTCGAAGCGGTGCTTGGCTCGGCGATTCGCGGCAAGCCGGAAGTGATCCGGTTTTCCCTGGTGTGCCTGGTGGCACGCGGCCATCTGCTGATCGAAGACGTTCCCGGCGTGGGCAAAACGACTTTGGCGCAGGCCCTGGCGCGCGCCATCGCCTGCCGCTTTCACCGCCTGCAGTTCACCAGCGACATGCTGCCCAGCGACGTGCTCGGCGTCACCATCTACAACCTCCAGACGGAGGCTTTCGAGTTCAAACCGGGTCCCATCTTTAGCAACTTTCTGCTGGCGGACGAGATCAACCGGACCACGCCGAAGACGCAATCGGCGCTGCTCGAAGCCATGAACGAAAGCCAGGTGACCATCGACGGGCATCCGCACTCGCTGCCGCGCCCGTTCATGGTGATCGCCACGCAAAATCCTGTGGAGCATCACGGCACTTACCCGCTGCCGGAATCGCAACTGGACCGATTTTTCATGCGGCTGCGCATCGGCTACCCGGACGTGGCCAGCGAGCGCGAAATCGTGCGCCAGTCCGGCGCTGCGCTACCTGAAGCCGGCCCGAGCGGGCTGGTGGCGGAAGACATCCTGCAATTGCAGGACGCGGCGCACGCCGTGATGGTGGAAGACGCGCTGGTGGATTACATCCTGGCCATCGTGGAACAGACCCGGCATCACGAATCGCTGACACTGGGCGTCAGCCCGCGCGGCGCGCAGGCGCTGTATCGGGGCGCGCAGGCGCTGGCGTTGCTCGAAGGCCGCGACTACGCGACGCCGGACGACGTAAAGCGGCTGGCGGTGCCCGTGTTCGCCCATCGCGTGGTGATCAACACGCGCAACACGCTGGTGGAGCGCCGGCTCGACGCGGGCGAGCGCATCATCGAACAAATTCTCACCCAGGTGGAAGTGCCCCTGTAGAGCCATCCTATTATGAAGACTGCCATCATCGGCTTGCCCATGACGGGTAAGACCTCTCTGTTCGCCATTCTCACCGGCGTCCACCACGAAACGCGCATGGGATCCACCGCCGTGCGGACCGGCGTCGCGAAGGTTCCGGACGCACGCCTGGAAGCGCTGGGGCGCCTTTTCGAGCCCCCCAAGGTCACCCACGCCACGGTCGAATACGTGGACATGCCGTCGGTTTCCAGGGAAAGCCTGCGCGATCCCGCCTACCTGGCCAGCCTCCGCGTGGGCGACGCTTTTGCCCACGTGCTGCGCCTGTTTGAAGACGAGACCGTGCCGCACGAAAAGGGCTCGGTGGATCCGGTGCGCGATCTCGAGGACGTCGATACCGAGCTGATCCTCAGCGACCTGGTGGTGATCGAAAAGCGGCTCGAGCGGCTGGACAAGGATCGCAAGAAGATCAAGAATCCGGAGTTGGATCGGGAGTTCGATCTGCTGGTGCGGTGCCAGGCCGCGCTCGAACAGAACCAGCCGCTACGTCAGCTTGCCATCGACGCCGACGACGAGAAACGCATTCGCGGTTTTCAGTTTCTTTCGCGGAAGCCGGTGCTGTATGTTTTGAACCTGGGCGAGGGCGACGCGGCGAGGATGCACGAACGCGAGCGCGAGTTTCGCGAGGGGCCGCTGGCCGGACGCGCCCACACCGCGGTGACCGCGGTCTGCGGCAAGATCGAGGCCGAGCTCGCCGAGTTGCCGCCCGCCGAGCAGGCCGATTACCTGGCCAGTTACGGTCTGAAGGAATCCGGCCTCGAGCGGCTGATCTCGGCCACCTATTCGCTGCTCGGACTGATGAGCTTCCTCACCGCCGGAGAAGACGAATGCCGCGCCTGGACCATCCCCATGAATAGCCACGCCGTGAAGGCCGCGGGCGCGATCCACTCCGATTTCGAGAAGAAGTTCATTCGCGCCGAAGTGGTGAACTGGCGTGCCTTGGTGGATCACGGCGGCTATACGGGCGTGCGCGAGAAGGGCCTGCTGCGGCTGGAGGGCAAAGAGTACCTGGTGAAGGACGGCGACGTTCTAGTGATTCGCCACGGCTAGCGGAAGGAAGAATTCGGGATGTCGTTCCAGGGCATGCGGGTGGTGGCGTTCGAGAGCCGGCGATCGGCTGAAATCGCGGAACTGATTCGCAAGCAGGGCGGGGAACCGTTTGTCGCACCGGCGATGCGCGAGGCGCCGATAGAAGACAGCGCCGCCGCGTTCGCGTTTGCCGAGCGCCTTTTTGCAGGCAATTTCGATACGGTGATTTTGCTGACGGGGGCCGGGACGCGGCAGCTTCGCCGGCTGCTCGAGACGCGCTATGCGGAAGGAGCTTTCGCCGATGGGCTGCGCCGGGTTACCGTGGTGGCGCGCGGCCCCAAGCCGGCGGCAGCCCTGCGCGAAATGGGTTTGACGCCGGCGATCGTGGCGCCGGAGCCGAATACGTGGCGCGAGGTGCTGGCCGCGACTGCCGGCCACGCCGGGCGCCGCATCGCGGTACAGGAGTATGGCCGCTCGAATCCGGAGCTGCTGGCGGCGCTGGCGGCGCGCGGCGCCGAAGTCACGCCGGTGCGCGTATATCGATACGACTTGCCGGAGGACGTCGGGCCATTGCGGGAGGCCGCGCGCAGCCTGGCCGCGGGCGAGTTCCAGGCAGCGCTGTTCACCACCGCGGTGCAGATCGAACATCTCGCGCGGGTGGCGGCGGAAATGGGGATCGAGGCCGCCATGCTGGAGGGTTTGCGAAGGTGCCTGATTGGCTCGATCGGCCCCACCACCAGCGAAGCGCTGGAGGAATTCGGCATCCACCCGAACCTGGAGCCGTCCCATCCGAAGATGGGCTTGCTGGTGATGGAAACGGCCGCGCGCGCCGGACAGTAAATGCGCGACTCTTGGGGGCGGGACTAAGAGGCACATTTTGCGGTGCCAAAACATAAGTACCACAAAATGTTGTGTATTGTGGTGCGCAGGCCGGGCACGCCCGGTTTATAGTCGGCGACCGGCGAGCAAGTATCGCGCGCCTTGGCGGGGGCTAGCCTTCCTTGTACATGTACTTGATGGCAGGCTTATAGATCAGGACGTTGGGATGGCCGTCGCGATTCACCTTGAGGCAGCACTTGTCATACCATTCGATGATGCCGTGCAGGGTTTCACCGTCGCGCAGCACGAAGACCATCGGAGTCCTGGCCTGCATCTGCTTCACGTAATAAAAATTCTCCGCATTAGTCTGGTCGGGCGGGACCGGTTTCTTTTGCGACTGGAGGGCCGGGCGGCGGGGTGGACTAATCTGCTCCTTGATCTCGTTCAGCGACGGACGAATGAGCTTGCGATTGACGGTCTCCACTGAATGCCATCCTTATGAAGAGAATCTGCTTGACCGCCTCTTTTCGGAGCAACAAGGGGGGCGGCTTGGTCGTTGGGTTCGATTATCGACTTGACTCATAAATAGCATAATGAGACCCGCGAAGCAACGAGGGTTTCGATGTCCAGGCCGTCACCCGAATTGCGCAGAGCGCGCGGCAGCTATCGCTCTAATGTCAGGACGGCGGACTGACGATCACTGTGTAGATGCGATCGAGGTCTTCTGGAGAGTAATAGTCAATTTCGATGCGGCCCTTCTGCTTGGCCTTCTCGACGATGCGGACCTTGGTGCCGAGGACGCGCTCCAATTCCCGGATGGCAGCCTTGACGTTGGGGTCGATTTCGAGTTCATCAAGGTGCTTGGGCTTGCGTCCTTCGAGCATGCGCTGGGTGGTGCGCTCGGTCTGGCGCACGCTCCATCCCTGCGCCACGGCTTTTTCGGCCACTTCGCGTTGGAGCTCGACGTTGGGAAGCGAACAGAGGCAGCGGGCATGGCCCGCAGAGAGGCGGCGCTCAGCGACGAGTTGCTGGATATCGGCCGGGAGTTGCAGGAGGCGGAGGAAATTGACGATGGTGGTGCGGTCCTTACCGGTCCGCTGTCCGATCTGATCGGGGTTGAGGAGAAGCTCGCGGCCCAGCCGGTCAAAAGCAGCGGCGGTTTCGATGGGGTTGAGATCCTCGCGCTGGATGTTCTCGATGAGGGTGATTTCGAGCAGACGATCGTCGGGGATGTCCCGGATCACGGCCGGCACGGATTGACTGCCGGCCAGTTTGGCGGCTCGCCAGCGGCGCTCACCGGCGACCAACTGGTAGCGTTCCCCAGACCGGCGGACGACCAGTGGCTGGATGATGCCGTTGGCACGGATGGACTGCGCCAATTCGGCCAGACGTTCACTCTGAAACATGCGCCGGGGCTGGAGCGGATTGGGATCGATGCTATCGATCGGAATGCTGAGCGCCGATTCGTCCTTTGCCGCCGGCGGCGGAGGCGCGGATTGGTTCGTCGGGCGGGTAGGCAGGAGAGCGCCGAGGCCCCTACCGAGCGCCTTGCGAGGATTCTCTGTTTTGTTCATGGTCGAGGATCTCTTTGGCCAGCCTGATGTAGCTTTCGGCGCCCTTGGAGCGAGGGTCGTAAGCCAGAATGGGTTTGCCGAAACTGGGAGCTTCGGCCAAGCGAACGCTGCGGGGAACGATAGTGGCGAAGACCTCGTCTTGGAAGAACTCTCTGAGATCGGCCGCGACCTGGCGGGTGAGGTTGGTGCGATCGTCGTACATGGTGAGCAGTATGCCCTCTACCTGGAGTGGATGCTGAAAGGCATCGCGAATTCGATCGATGGTATCCATGAGCTCGGAAACGCCTTCCAAGGCGAAAAACTCACACTGGATAGGGACGAGGACGGAATCGGCTGCAATGAGGGCATTGAGAGTGAGGAGATCGAGGGCGGGTGGGCAATCGATCAGGATGAAGTTGAATTGGTCGCGGATGCTTTGAATGCGTTCCCGCAAGCGAAACTCGCGGTCCGGGATGTCCACCAACTCCAGGTTGGCGCCGACGAGGTTCTTATCGGCGGAGATGACGTAAAGGCCATCGAAGGCGGTGGCGACGATCGCGTCTCGAGGAGAGGCGTCACCCAGGATGACATGGTAGAGGCTGGGGCGATTGGGATCCTTGGTTACGCCGAGACCGCTGGTGGCATTGCCTTGTGGGTCGGAGTCGATGACAAGGATCTTGAGGTCGTTCGCCGCCAGCGCGGCAGCGAGATTGATGGCGGTTGTCGTTTTGCCGACGCCGCCTTTTTGATTTGCGATTGCAAATACCCGGCTCAAGCGGTAATGCTAACACGAAGCTCGGCACGAACTGAAGCTTCCGTTTCACGTGAAACACCGGGCGTCGCGTTTCACGTGAAACAGGCACTTCGAAGAGTTACGACAGGGCGTTCTCGGCCTCGATGCGCCGGAGCGCGGCGGAGAGGCGGGAGACGACGCCTGTGAAGAGCAGCCAGTTCTCACCGCAGCGTTCCTTGTGGGAGATCTCCGCGAGCTCAGCCACCAGGACTGCGGCCCGCTTATCGAGAGCGGCGATGCGCTTATGCATGGGAAGGTAGCGCGCGGGACTGGGGCAAACGCGGCGACGGAGCTCGACTACGGCGACGGCAACGCGCCGAGAGTTTACGCTGGTGAGCTCGATGGCTTCGCCATTGCAATGGAGCGCTCCGTCCCGGATCGCAGGGGCGATTGCGCGGTAGGTTTCCTTCGAGATGCGTGTCAACCGGGCGATATCGAAGTAACTGGCGCCCAGTTCTTCCCACAACTGGATGATCCTATCAGCCTGCCGCCCGCTCATGTCCAGGTAGCGTGGGCAGAACTTACGCCATTGGCGCGTGACGCGCCGAAACGCCTTATTCTCCCGCAACTGGTGGAGGCTGGCAGCCTTGGCGGCTGAGCAACGACCGCCAATCAGCTCAAAGGCCAAGTGCTGGCCCAAAAGCGAGCCCAGATCGAGCGTTTCGGCGACCTCGGCCGGAGGCTCGGTGTTTCGATTCGACATGCGACCTCGGATGCTTCGTGGGCCTGATCCGTCCCATGCAAAACATGTAAGCGATTGATAACAGGTGAGAGCAACCCAGTTTCGTGGGACAATTATGCCCACTTCTCAGGGTCTTCCGCCAACAGCCGCGGACCCCTACCGCTCTAAGAGTCGCACACAAGGCAGCAAAGGGCCGACTCGAACCGTTGCGGAGTGGGGTGCAAGTCCAGATGCGGCAAGGAACTAAATATATGTCGCGAACACGTGACCGTGATTCGCGGCCCTCGCTGCGCCTACGCCACCACCTCCAACCGCGGTTGGGTGAGGGCCGCGGATTCCGCGGCCAGAGAGCGCTGCAGGCTGATCAGCGACTGCTGCATCGAGAACAAGCTTCGCTCAGTCCCGCCCAGATCTCCCATCTTCGAAATGACCGCATGGTGCAGGCGCGTGAACAGGCGGAAGATGCGGGGGTCGCGCCAGCCACGATCCGTCTCCTGAAGCATGAGGCTGATCGCTTGCGCCGGCGTGTAGGCGGGCTTGTAGGGGCGTTCGGCGGTGAGTGCGTCATAAATATCGGCGATCTGCAGAACGCGGGCCAGAAGCGGAATCTGGTCGCCCCGAAGCCCATCCGGGTAGCCCGAGCCATCCCACTTCTCGTGATGGTGACGAATGATGGGCAGCACCGTGCCTAGAGACTTCAAGTGGCGGCAAATCTCCTCTCCACGGACAGTGTGAGTGCGCATGGTCACCCACTCCTCCGCCGTCAGTTTGCCGGGTTTGAACAGGATGGAATCCGGAATCCCGACTTTCCCTACGTCGTGCAGATAGCCGCCGCGATAAAGTGCCAACAGTCCCTTCCGATCCAACCCCAAGGCGATACCCAGCGCCACAGCGATGAACGCCAGACGCTCGCAGTGCCCGCCGGTATTCGCATCGCGTTGCTCGACGGCCCGCGCCAAGGCGAAGACAATCTCCTCGGTTTCGTCCAGGCCAGCCAACCCGCGATGCTCCGCGCGCATCTCCTCAGTGCGCTGCGCGCAGGTCTTCAGCAGGTCCGTCCAGTCCTCGCGCGCCCCCGGACGAACACGATCAAAGCTCCACCTAGTCCGCGGGGCCTGTCTGCCTTGTCTGCGCTCCATGGCTAATGCAGTTATCGGCAGAATTGGAGGAATCCTTAGCCGGTGGAGCCCAGAATGATCTTGGGCCGTCCCAACCACTTTTGCGGCGACTGCTGCGAATCCCTCATGCGGTCTACGGGATTCAGTCCATCCAGATACCCTCGATGATCCGCCGCCCGGTTCATTGACCGTTAGTTACAGTACTCTAGACCAATCCAAGAATGATGCGCCCACCAAATAACTCCGGCACACTAAATTCCGAATCGGAACCTTATCATACGGTCACTGACAAGCGGCCACGGCGAGGCCATCGGGTAAGCGCGAGCCGGTCGGGTGGTGGGCCACGGGCGTCCAGGACTTGCCAAGCCCAGCTTCATGCCTGCTACAGTTGCATGTGAGGTGCAGGCAACGTCCCTCAAAGCGGTAATCGTGGATGACGAAGCGTTGGCGCGCGGGTATTTGCGCGAGATGCTGCGGGCGCACCCGGAAATCGAAATCGCCGCCGAGTGCGCCAACGGTTTCGAAGCCGTGAAGGCGATCGCCGAAACCGCGCCAGACCTGGTGTTTCTGGATGTCCAGATGCCCAAGCTGGACGGGTTCGAAGTGCTGGAATTGATCGACCCGGGGCCGGCGGTGGTCTTCGTGACGGCATACGACGAATACGCCATGCGCGCTTTCGACGCGCACGCGGTGGACTACCTGCTGAAGCCGTTCGGCACAGAGCGTTTCGAGCGAGCGCTGGAGCGGGCCAGAGCGCGCTTGGGCGAGCATCCGCAGCCGGTGCCGCGGCCGCCCGAGCAGCGGGTGGACCGCATCGTGGCGCGCGATGGCGCGCGGGTCCACGTGATCCCCCTCGACAAGCTCGACTATGTCGAAGCGCAGGACGATTACATTGCGCTCCACAGCGGCGGCAAGAGCTATCTGAAACCGCAGCCGATCGCGGAGATCGAGCGGCAGCTCGACGCCAGACGCTTCGTGCGCATCCACCGTTCCGCGATCGTCAGCCTGGACCGGGTGGCGCGCATCGAGCCGTACGGGAAGGAGAGCCGGCTGGCGATTCTGACAGACGGCACGCGCCTGCCGGTAAGCCGCGCCGGTTATGCGCGGCTGCTGGAGGCCATGGAGGGCTCGGAGGGCAAGGGCAGGTAGCCGGGCTGCGTTGTCTGGGCAGCGCCCTGGCGGACATGGGCCGCTCTGAAGAGGCGCGGCATTGCCCGTGGCGCCGCCATGTTAGCATGGTTTTTCCAACTACCTTGATCAAAGCAGTCAAAGGAACCAGGGACTTACTGCCCCCACTCACGGAAAACTGGAATGCCGTGGAGCGCGAGGCCAGAGCCGTGTTCCGCGCTTACAACTACGGCGAGATCCGCACGCCGATCCTCGAAGAGACCCAATTGTTCGCGCGCGGCGTGGGCGCCGACACCGATATCGTCAACAAGGAGATGTACACTTTCGACGATCGCGACGGATCCTCGCTGACGCTGCGGCCGGAAAACACGGCCTCGGTGATTCGCGCTTACATCGAGCACCGGCTGGATCAGCGGCCGGGGGTGCAGAAGCTCTACTACATCGGCCCCATGTTCCGGCGCGAGCGACCGCAGGCGGGCCGCTACCGGCAGTTCTATCAAATCGGCGCGGAAGCCATCGGCTCGGAATCGCCCGCGGTGGACGCGGAAGTGATCGAGATGGTGATCGAGATCCTCGGGCGGGCCGGGCTCCGCGGTTTCGAGTTGCTGATCAACTCGGTGGGCGACCACAATTGCCGGCCGCAATACGTCGAGAGGCTGCGTACCGCGCTCGAACCGGTGGCGGCGAGCCTGTGCGGCGATTGCCAGCGGCGTGCGTCGACCAATCCGCTGCGCGTGCTCGATTGCAAAGTGGCAGCCGACCAGCCCATCATCGACAAGCTGCCCGGCATTCTCGACCACCTGTGCGACCCCTGCCGCATCCATTTCGATGCGGTGAAGCGGTACCTCGACGACCGCGGCCTCGCGTACACGGTCCGCCCGCGCATGGTGCGCGGCCTGGATTACTACATGCGGACGACCTTCGAGGTGGTGCACGGCGGGTTGGGCGCGCAGAATTCCGTGCTGGGCGGCGGGCGCTACGACGGCCTCGCCGAATCGCTCGGATCGAAGGTGCACTCGCCGGGGATCGGCTTCTCGATCGGCGAAGACCGGCTGGTGATGAGCGTGGCGGGCCGGGAAGCCGGCGCGCTGGATCTCTGCATCGCCCCGCTCGGCGAGCCGGCGCTGCGC
>JBAVIH010000235.1:0-1563 GCA_049686695.1 Bryobacteraceae bacterium
GTGTGTACGTGGCTGCCGGGCTCGATGGAAGCCTTCGCAAGACCGATGGGCTGGCCATAGCGGAATACGGTTGCGCCGGCCGCAATCCCCCGCAACGCCACTTTGTGGCCGGCCGGGATGGCGTCCCGGACCACCAGCGTTTCTCCGCCCACGCGCAGTTCGGTTCCCGCCGCCAGCGGCACCCGCGCCACCGCGACGTTATCGGCGGGGTGAAGCTGAATCGCCGAATTCTCGGGCGTCGGCAAACTGGCGATTTCGAGCAGCATCGGGCGAGCGCCCCTCTCTCACCCTCCAGCTTACATGTACATGCCGCCGTTGACAGCCAGCACGTGTCCGGTGATGTAAGACGCGTCGTCGCTGACCAGGAACTTCACCGCGCCGGCGATGTCTTCCGGCAAGCCCATGCGGCCCAGCGGAACCGTGGCCAGCATCTTCTGCTTGAGCTCCTCCGGCAGGTCCTTGGTCATGTCGGTGGCGATGTAGCCGGGAGCGATGGCGTTCACCGTGATCCCGCGGCTGCCCATCTCCTGCGCCAGCGCCTTGGTGAACCCGATCAAGCCGGCCTTCGACGCCGCGTAGTTGACCTGCCCCGCGCTTCCAGCCTGGCCCACCACGGAGGATATGTTGACGATGCGTCCCCAGCGGTTGCGCATCATGCCGGGCAGCGCCTGCTGGCTGCACAGGAAGGCGCCCTCGAGGTTCACCTTCATCACCAGTTGCCAGTCCGATGGCTTCATGCGCACGGCCAGGCCGTCGCGCGCGATGCCGGCGTTGTTGATGAGCACGTCGATGCGGGTCTTGTCCTTTAGGATCTTGGCGAAACCCTCCTTGACCGATTCCGGCGACGTCACGTCCAGATTCAGCGTCACCGCCTCGGCGTTGCAGGCGCGAATCTCGCAAGCGACCGCTTCGTTGTTATCGACTTCGGGTGATGCCACCACGATCTCGAAGCCGGCGCGGCATAGCTTGAGGGCGATCGCGCGGCCGATGCCGCGGCTCCCGCCGGTGATGAACGCTACTCGGTTGAACATGCTTTCTCCTCGGGATGTACTTGCCGTTAAGCCTCAATCATAAACCATGGCTGGAAGGCGGATGTCTTTAGCGCCGCGATGCGCTGTGCGCCAGTCACCTTGAGGGCGGCCCATCCTGGTTCGAATCCGTTCTGGGGAGCCAATTCTCAAATTGGCCGTTTTTCGCGCTTCCCCCTCCCACCCGCTGCTGTTCCGACGCGACCGCAACTGCCAACACGTCAAAGGGTTGCCGATATTTCGCGGTCAGTTCGCCGCCCTTCCATGTGCAGTTCGAGAGTACAAAATCCAGGAGCTTCCGTTTCTCCGTTGCGGGCTGACTCTCGAACAGGGCGTGCGCATTGTGCGCCAGTTCCAGGAGTTGGACGCCTTCCTCGATATAGCTGCGGTTGGCGGTCTGGTGCGCCTCCAGGTCGCGAATGATGGCCGTCTGCGCCGCACGCATCTCCGCGGCCTTGGTGTCGAAGAAGTCGTTGGCAATCCGGCCGTCCAGCTTGTCCTCGTACATGCCGTCAATGCGGTCCTGGAGGCGGCG
>JBAVIH010000236.1:0-9223 GCA_049686695.1 Bryobacteraceae bacterium
ACCCGCCTCGATCCCGCACCGGCGCCGCGCCACGTGGCCGCCCCGCCGCCCGATGGCACCCGCCAGTTGCTCGACCAACTGGGGCCGGCAGGATTCGCCGCCTGGGCGGCGGCCGAGCGCCGCCTGCTGATCGCCGATACCACCTTCCGCGACGCCCACCAGTCGCTGCTCGCCACCCGCGTCCGCACCTACGACATGCTGCGCATCGCCAACTTCGTGGCGCACCGCCTGCACCGTCTTTTCAGCCTGGAAATGTGGGGCGGCGCCACCTTCGATGTCGCCATGCGGTTCCTCCACGAGGACCCTTTCGTCCGCCTGCGCCGCCTCCGCGAAGCCATCCCCAACATCTGTTTTCAGATGCTGCTGCGCGCCTCCAACGCAGTCGGCTACACGGCTTACCCGGATAACGTGGTGGCCGAGTTCATCTACGAAGCCTCCGCGCAGGGCATCGACATCTTCCGCATTTTCGATTCGCTCAACTGGCTGCCCAATATGAAGGCGTCCATGGAGGCCGTGCGCAAAACCCGTTCGGTGTGCGAGGCTGCCATCTGCTACACCGGCGACATTCTGGATCCGGCGCGCGACAAGTTTTCGCTCGACTACTACGTCCGCATGGCCAAGGAGCTGGAGCGAATGGGCGCGCACGTGCTCGCCATCAAGGACATGGCGGGGCTGTGCCGTCCCTATGCGGCCGCAAAGCTGGTGAAGACGCTGCGCCAGGCGGTCGGCATCCCGATCCACTTTCACACCCACGACACCAGCGGCGTTAACGCAGCCTCCATTCTCAAGGCCGCCGACGCCGGCGTCCACATCGCCGATGCCGCCATCGCTTCCATGAGCGGGCAGACCAGCCAGCCCAATCTCAATTCCATTGTGGCCGCGCTTGAACACACGCGGCGCGCGACCGCGCTCGACCTGGACGCGCTCAATCAGTGCGCGGATTATTGGGAAGTGGTGCGCGAGTTCTACGCGCCGTTCGACACCGGCCCCAAGTCCGGCAGCGCCGAGGTATATCTCCACGAGATGCCCGGCGGCCAGTACACCAACCTCAAGGAACAGGCCGAATCGATGGGCCTGGGCGCGCGCTGGCACGAGCTCGCCCGGGCGTATGCCGACGTCAACCTGGCCTTCGGCGACATCGTCAAGGTCACGCCCTCGAGCAAAGTGGTGGGCGACATGGCCATCTTCCTGGTCAACCACAACATGACCATGGAACAATTCGGCTTCCTCACGCCGGAGCATAACTTCACGCTGCCCACGTCGGTCATCGAAATGTTCCTGGGCGCGCTGGGCGAGCCCGAAGGCGGCTGGCCGAAGAAGCTGCAAGCCATCATCCTCCGCGGCGCCAAGCCGCACAAAGGCCGCCCCGGAGCGCACTTACCCAAGGTGGACCTGGAAGACACCGCGGCCGCGCTCGAAAAGAAGATCGGCCGGCGGCCCGCCCATGACGAGGTGCTGAGCTACCTGATGTACCCGGAGATATTCGTCAAGTGCGCGCACAATCGCCAGGCTTGGGGCGACGTGGACGTGCTGCCGACGCCCCAGTTTTATTACGGCATGGGCCGTTCTACCGATGTCGCCATCGAGCTCGAGCCGGGCAAGACCCTGGTGGTGAAGTTCCTCACCGTGGGCGAACCGCACCCCGATGGCACGCGCACGGTCTTCTTCGAGCTCAACGGCCAGCCCCGCGAAGTCACCGTCCGCGACCGCAGCCTGGACGTGAAGCAGCGGGCCGCGCCGAAAGCCGATCCCAATCAGCCCGGCCAGATCGGTGCACCCATTCCCGGCGTGGTATCGACCGTCGCCGTGCAGATGAACCAGGTGATCGAAAAAGGCGGCCAACTGCTGGTGATGGAAGCGATGAAAATGCAGAGCACGGTCTATGCGCCGGTGGGCGGCCGGGTGACCCAGGTCCTGGTGCAACCCGGCCAGCATGTGGAAGCCAAGGACCTGCTGCTGGTAATCGAATAATGTGGCTACCACCGTGGCGCACGCATTCCTGCGGGCAGCGTCGAGATTCCTCTCGACCTTTCTTCCTTAATTAACGCCTGATTTTCCTTAGTACCTGAGATTCAGAAAATGCCGGCACAGCACGCAGGAACGCGTGCGCCACGATTCCTCAGGACGCTTGGGCTTGGCCGGCGCGCATCGCCATGGGCGCCTGGCGCACATGCGAGCGGCAGAGAAACTCGAGAAGAACGATCATTTTATGTTCCAGGTCGGGGCCGGAACGCCGGGCATAAGGGCGCGAAATCTGGAATTCGGCGATGCGCGCTCCCAGCTCCGCCCGCGAGCAACCGGCTTGAGGACCGGCCTCGAGCACCGACGCTCCCAGAAACTCGGCGATGAACCGCATTTCGTCGGTGGAAAGTCCCGCCAGAAAACGGCGGGCACCGAAGCGGCGCGACGGATCAGCGCACGCTGCCAAGGCCGAAACCAGAGTACTTCGCAAAGCGGATCTCCTCTCGGTGACCGGACAAAAATGTAAACTGGATCTGGCCGTATTATGGCGAAATCCGCACCCGCGCGCAACCGGACACCGCCACCGGCATCGTCAGCATGTGATTTGTCCGGTCCAGTTCCCGTCTGAGTTGCCAATCTGACGCGGGGGCTGGCGAGGCCGCGGGAAGCCTTCCCGCCGCCAGGTAGAAGGCCCCCGAAACCAGCGTCGCCCAGATCAGGCTGACTACGATTGCGAAGCGACGGTCACAATGCATGCTTGTGCATCTCCCGGTTGCATCCGTGGATAGTCAAGACGGCCGCGGCGGCAATCGCCGCCGCAGCCAGCGCCGCCACGGCCTCCGAACCGCGGTGGCGCAAACCCAGGCGAAAACCGCGCGGACGCGTATGTGCCAGCCTCTGTCTCCATCCGAAACTCGGGCATGGAGCGCCTGGGAACGGCAGACAAGCGATCCCGCCCGCCGCCAAGAATCATGTCCGCTGCCGATGGCTTCGGCAGCCTGCGCCGGGTTGGCAGCCGGCGCCAGGAGAAAGGCTCGCCCACCTTTGGTTCCACACAACATATCGGCGGCGAAGCCGGTTTCATGAATTCTGTTTTTGCGGATTCGCCCGGTGTGCCCCGCGCTGTCAAGGCAAAGTAGAAATATCCTATTCCCAGCAAAATCCATCTTGACAAGCTGATGGCGGCGTATGAGGCGTCGTCTCAGGCCCCGGCACCCGTGTTTTCGCCGGGCGAGTTGTACGTGATGCTTAGCGCGATCCTCTTTCACGACATCGGAAGGCTCATCTCAGGTGGCGGCCACGGCCAGAAGTCGAAAGAACTGATCGATCACGACCACGCCTCGCTTGGCATCGATTCCGAAGAACTAGCGCATTGCATTGCTCGCGTCTGCGCTTTCCACGACAACCGTCCGAAGGAGGCCAAAGACGAATTGTGGAAGCTCGGTACTGCCGTCGTCGATCCGTATGGCAGAATCCGGGAGCGTGCCCTCGCCGCCTTGCTGATGCTGATCGATCATCTGGACGGAGCGTACACACGCGTCCCGCCCCAATACATCAGGTCCCAGGGCGAGGCTGAATCCGTGGGAGCTTTCCGCAGAGCGGTTAGGGGAGTGGAAGTGGATTTGGAAGGGCAGATGGTCACGGTCGGGATAAGCGACCAATTGGCCAGGCTGCAAACACAGGCCAAAATCAGCAATCTCCAACTGAACGCCGATCGGCTCGGCAAGAATGCCGGACAACTGCCGAAGAAGTTTGCCGCGGAGTTTCAACACGCCCCTAGCCGTGACATTCGCTTATGGCAAGCTGTGCTACCTCAAGCTTCGGATCCCTCCCCAGCCGACCGCGCCATCATCTGGCAACTGGCTTTTCCGCGCAAGAAACGGAATAGCTCTGAAGAAGGACCGATCGCGATAGCGGAACTGAGCAGCACCAAGGTATGGTCCGGTACCAGCGACGCTGGAAGGCAGCCGAGAGAGCAGCAGAGAGAACAATGGGCAGCGGCCACGCTGCTCGCACTCTTGATGGGCAACACGCGCGAGAACGTGGAGGCCCTTGCCCCGATTCGCGGCACACTGGCCGCCATTGGCATCCCGGTGCGAGGTTGGCTCCTGGAGTACCGGGATCATCTCTTTAACGAGCAGGGTGCGGAAACCTGCGAGCCAGTATTTTCCCGTGAGTACCTGATAGGAGTCGCGCGCGGCATGTGGTCGCTCAGCACTCGCATTTTCGGGCACGAGACTCTGAATTACGAGACTCTGGCCTCTGAGATCGGCGAACCTGACGCGGGCAGGGTGCGGCGAGCCGTACGCCGAATAGACATCCTGACCCGGCCGGACGAGCCTAACGTCAGCATGAAACTGTGGCCTATCGATAGACCAGCGCTGTGGGCCGGCCATACGGGGTGGAAATGGCGGGTGGAGCGTGACGACACCCGATGCGACGAGGCCGGTCAGCCATCCTGCACCTTTGTACGCTTCGAAGACGTAACTGACCGGCTCAAAGAACTTGCCGAGCCGGTCCAAGGAGCCCTTTCATGACGCCCCTCGCTTTGCGGCACGCCTTGACCAGGAATCGCGTGTTTCTGGGCTTCCCTCTGGACATCTTGCTCAATCGGGAGTGCCTTCTGAGGGTCTATGACCAAGGTGTCCTGGAACACTTGACCGGCCAGTTGGCAGCTTATGACAAGGCGGTTCAGCAGTTTCTGACATCCGCCGGAATAATTGGCCTGGATGAAGAGAAGAAGCAGAAAACCATCGAGGAGATCTCGGAACTGCTCGAACTGGAATCCGCCAGCTCTAAAGAGGAGCGAGCCAGAGAACAGACCACCAAGAACCTGCCCGAAGCTGCGATGGAGCTTCTCAATGCACATGATGGCTGCGGAAACGATCTCGCCGGTAAACTGAGCGAGACTGGAAAGTTAGGCAAAATAGGCAGAATCGGCGGCTTGGTTCTGCCTACCGACGGGGAACCCGGCACGGGCTGCATCTTGATTCACGGCCATCCGGGAACGGGCAAGACCATGCTGGCCCTCCAAATCGCCGTTGCCGCCGCTGCCGCACCTAATTGCTATTCTTCCGTCTTTTACTCGCTCGAAGAACAGGTGCCAACGATGGTGCGCCGGGCTGCGCGGCTGGGTTGGCGAAAAGACCACGCTCAGGAAACCGGAGTAGCCCATGCCAACGGCGACTACATCCGGCAGGTGCAGTTTCTGGATTGGCTCGACGAATCTTCCACTCCTGGGGAAGTCGCCACGACGATTCGCGGGCTCTTGACCCAACCCGATGATTGTCCTGCATGCGATCCGAGGAAACCGGTCAAGTGCCAGGGCATCTCGAGCCATTTGTCGCCTGACAGAGTCGAGCCCAAGGTCCTGATTCCGGTGCTGTCTCCGCGTGGAATCGCAGTTCGGCAACCCTCGCAGAAGAGCCTGTTTTGGGAGCGCCTTTGCCAGATCGAAACCCTGCTCAAGGGCGCCCGCTGGCTTCGGGAACACCCGCAGAAGATCGGCCTGGACCTACCGCCCATCCGCGTGGTCTGCGTCGACGGTTTGACGGCGTTGGGCGAAGCGCCTCTGACCCGCCAGGAATTGTATGAGGTTTTTGAGTTGTTCCGGCGCAATCAGGTGTTGGGCGTCTTTACCGCCGAAGTACCGATGGGGACTACCGGCGACGAGGCCTATTCGGTTATGGAGTATCTGGCCGATGTCGTCATAAATCTCCGCGCCCAGGAAGACAATGGCTATGCCTTGCGGTACTTCGAGATCACAAAGTCCCGTCACCAGCATGAAGTATACGGCCGGCACCCAATGCGGTTTAAGGGCCAGGAAGCGGGCGAATCGCAGAGCCAGCGGCAAGAGTTCAACCACAGCACGTATGACCAGGTCGTCAAAGTCTTTCCGTCCCTGCATCATATCGTAGCGGCTACGCAGGATCAGGCCCAGCCGGAATTTCCACAGCGAGTTTTCTCGATCGGGGAACCTAACCTGCAAAACGTTCTACTGCGGGGGCTGCGACGGCCAGCCGTAGTGGCGATTCGCGGACCGCACGGCACGTTCAAAACCACCATCGCGTTCAACTTTTTGTATGAAGGCCTTGAGAACAATAAGGTCAGAATAATCAAGAAGGGACGCGAGGTCGAAGAAGACGGCAAGGTCGAAAGTGTCCTCTGGATTCGTTTTCACGAGCGCAACTCTTTCACTCCGTCTCAAGAGGCTCCGCGTCTACGAATCGCCGCCGCCCGCACCAAGGGGAGATTCACGGAGTTCCGACCGGACCGCCGGGACACGGCAAAGCTCTCCGAGCGCGTCTGGCTCTTTGCGAAGGACGAGAAAACTGAAGACAACGCCCTCAAGCCTCGGCTGATCGAGATTGCTTTCAAGAGCGGAGCGCTCCTGCCGGAAGAGTTCATAGACATTGTGCGCCAAGTATTCCTCGATCACGCCGGAAAGGACTGGCCGGGGATCGGGCGTGTCGTAATGGGAGACGTCGGCATGATTGGCGTCGCTTACCCGTTTCTCCGGAAGAGCAGTACCGCCGGTGACTTGTTTCTGCCCGCCTTCGTGCATGTCATGCGCAATAAGCGCGTCGACCTTGTGATAACTGGCACCACCGGCCTATTGAAAGAATCCGACGAAGCCGTAAACCGGGCCTGCGAACTCGCCGATTCGGTCCTGCATTGCGAGCTGTGCGACGTATTCGGCGACCGGCACGTCATCGTCACCGGTGATGGCTTACCCAGCAAAAAGGAAGGCAGCAAGCAGAAGTCCAGCGCCCTGGCCCGCCAAGGCGAGTTCATTCCGGCGGTGGTTTCCCCTAAAGATAACGGCAAATTCGAAGTAGATCTCAAGCTCTTGCGCGGCTTGGTCGGATTCGATATCGGACCGATTCACCGCCCCGGGCTCTCCCTGGAGCTCTTTACCGAGGGCGCTCTGCAGAAACAGTACAACGATGAAATCGAGGAGTTGATGCGGTCGGTCTTCTCCGTCCCCAAACAACGCCCCCTCGGCGGCAACACGAATGTCAGCGTAGTGCGTTTCAGTTCGGACAGGTCCGACGCAGTGCACGACTCGCTCGGCGTGTTGAAGGGATCGCCCATTGATCGTACGGTGCTCTGCACAGTCGACGAGTTCCACGGGTCGGAAACCGAAGGCAAGTCGGGTTTGATCGAAATCGACGACTTCATACAAGACCAGATAAAAAAACATGGAGCGTATTTGGTTCCAACTCCTCCCAAGAAAGTGCATGGCTTACCCTACTACACCAATGTGCTTCTTCTTGCTTATCGGAAGGAAATCCTGAAGTTGGAAAAACAGCCCAAGACGTGGAAAGAATGGGCTGACCAGGCGCGGGCGGCCGCTGCTGAGGACGCCGGCAACCGTTCCTACAAGACCGCTTTCGATTTCGATCTTGAGGCCAGGGAAACGCTTACCTGCGCCACGATTGACGCGGTGGTCTCGGGCTATCGCCAGACAGGCCCCAGCTCTGAGGGCCCGCTGAAAGATCACCTCGCCGCGCTTGCCGAGAATATCCCGATCCGGGGCGTCGGTTGGAAGCGAGCGGAGAACTGGCACTGCAAACGGGGGGCCGCGGTAAAGTACATGTTGACTGACGGCCTCACCGCGCTCCGCCAGGCTGACCCCCGCGGTTTCGTCCGGGCGGAGCTGCGCCTGCAAGGCCTAACATGACGATTGGAGTCATTGTTTCAACGATCCGCAGTCCAATGCGTCGACGGAACGGCGTCGGATCGGACCGGACTCGGCCATCTATTTGTGTTGGTATTCGCAACTTCGGAACCTGATCGCGCGCTACCCCGACCTCGCCGGCGAGCTTCAGGTGGCCCCGCTTCCCGGAGGCGGATTCCGTGGCGACTGGTCGTTAGGCATCGTGGAAGGCTCCGTCAGCGAAGCGCTGGGCCGTGAAGTATTGGAAGTCCTATGCAGACCACGCGAGGAAGAGAAGCGCTTCGTCCGGGGCGTCGGACTTCCGGTGAGAGCCAGCTATTTCCATCCTGAAGACGACGGTCCGCCTGACCCTAACCTCGCCCCGTTTAAAGCCTGGCCGTCTTCCTCAGTGACCCTGAACCAGATTCTCCGAATCCACCATCGAGCCATGATGCGGTCCAACATTACGCGTTATCGCGATTGGCGGCGAAGCTTGTATGCACTGTGCGAGACAATCGCTTTCGCCGGCAAGGGTGCTTCCGCAAGCATAGATGAGTTTATCAAGTTGGTGCCCCGGGCCATCCGTGATCGCGAAGCTGCCGTCAAGGACCTCTCTGACGCCCCTTCCGATGCCTGACCGGGTGGACGGTAAACACAACCGCAATGCTCCACCGCTCAAAACGTGAACTGCACTCGGAAGCCAGTGTGATGGCGAACCCGCAAAGTGCCCACCCATTTGCCCACCGACATGCGTACTCTTGGTGCTTAAAGTCGTGAGATTTCGGTAAGGGTGCGTACCCGACGCTTGCTGCACCGAAGGTCGCCGTATTTTAGATGAGTCGGGGTTCCAGCGAATCCCGAAGGGTCGCCAGATTCAGGAGCAGCGGTTGAGTTCTTCAGGTCTTGATTTGTGAAAGAAGGGTTTCGTCGGGTAGGTCGGTGGGACTGGAGAAGTTGATTTTGTATCCGTCGGGATCGGCGAAGAAAACCTCCCACGCGAAATTACCGACTTGCGGTTCACGCAGAGGATGAATACCGTGTGCGGCGGCCTCACGGTAGATTGCGACGGCATCTGTGCACTGAAAGTAGAGGGCGGCACCGTTGCCCAGGGTGCCGCTTGTTAGCATCTTCTCGCGCGTAGATTCCCTGGCCTCCTGAAGCATAAGAGCGGCACCGCCCAGCGACATCCAACACCAACGCAGACGACCGTCCGGGACCCAGCGATTCTGGATCGTGAAACCGAGGCCGGCAACGTAGAAAGTCAGCGATCGCTCCATGTCGGTGACCATTAACAGCGGAACCACAGCGGTTACGTTGTGAGATGCGGCTACAGTAGTGCTCACGGCTTTGCCTCCCTTGGATGCTCGCAGGTTTGTTCCAGATATGCAACGCGATGTCGCAGAGCCGCTAATTCGCTTGCTTACCGGCGCAATCTCCACGGACTCGGCGACGGGCTATACAGGTCGGGGCGCAATATTTTCGCATGCCTGCGTAACTGGCCAAAAACGTGTCCGAATTTTGCCTTTCGAGAAGCCCGTTTTCTGGGCATTTCGGAGCGTCACCCAAGCATGGCCGCCGACGATCCTTTTCGGCCATGCTGAG
>JBAVIH010000237.1:0-8372 GCA_049686695.1 Bryobacteraceae bacterium
ACCAGGGGGTCGCGCGCGGACGAGGGCGTCCGCCCCACAACCCGTGCAGGCGCCGATAGGTGGAACGGTATGTGGCATTGGGCCTGACAGCCCGCGCCACGCGTCAGAAATTGACGATGGAGGCGAAGCCGGCCGGGTCGAGGCTGGCGCCGCCGACCAGGACGCCGTCGATTTCGGGCTGCGCCATCAGGATGCGGGCGTTGTCCGGCTTGACGCTGCCGCCATAAAGGATGCGAATGGCGTCGGCGGCTTCCTTGCCGTACTTCTCGCGCACCTCGCCGCGGATGACGCGGTGGGCGTCGGCGGCGATCTCGGGAGTCGCGGTCTTGCCGGTGCCGATGGCCCACACCGGCTCATAGGCAATCACGATCTTGGCGAACTGGGCCGCGGTCAACCCGGCGATGCCTTTTTGAAACTGGCTGACCAGGACGGCTTCGGTCCGGCCGCTTTCGCGCTCCTCCAGCCGCTCGCCCACGCACACGACCGGCGTCAGCCCGTATTCGAGCGCGGCCTGTGTGCGCTGGAGCACCGTCTCATCGGTCTCGGCGAAGTATTGGCGGCGCTCGCTGTGGCCCACGATGGCATGGGAGGCGCCGGCGGCCGCGATCATCGGCCCGGAAATCTCGCCGGTAAAAGCGCCTTCCTTGGCCCAGGCGATATTCTGGGAGCCGATCCGGATGGCGGTGCCCTGGACGGCAGCGACGGCCGCGGCGAGATTGGTGAAGGGCGGCGCAATCACGATTTCGCAGTGCCCGGACGCCGCAACCAGCGGCCGGAATTTCTCGAAAAATGCGGTGGTTTCGGCGGGGGTCTTGTACATTTTCCAATTGCCCGCCATGACTGGTTTTCTCATAAGAGTTCCTTTAAACGGAGATTTCCTTTAAGAAGCTGGCGCCATGATCGATGGAGACGCCGAAATTGGCGGCCACAATCTGGCCGATGTCGGAAAGCGAGGCTCGCAACCCGAGGTTGACGCCGGCGCGCACGCGGGGGCCGGCGGCCAGCAAGGGGACGTACTCGCGGGTGTGATCGGTGCCGGGGACGGTCGGGTCGCAGCCGTGATCGGCGGTGAAGATGGCCAGATCGCCCGGGAGCAGCGCGCCTTCGAGCTCCGGCAGCCAGGCGTCGAACCGCTCGAGCGCCGCGCCATAGCCCTCCACATCGTTGCGATGGCCGTACTGCTGATCGAAATCTACCAGGTTGACGAAGATCAGCCCGGCGCCGGGCTCCGCCATGGCGGCGAGCGTCTTCGCCATGCCGTCCGCGTTGTCTTTGATCTTGACGCCTTCGCGAATGCCCCGGCCGAGGAACACGTCGAAAATCTTGCCCACGCTGCGCACCAGGACGCCGCGCTCGTCGAGCCGGTCGAGCAGCATGTCCTTGGGCGGCGGCACGGCGTAGTCGTGCCGGTTCGTTGTGCGCGTGAAGTTCCCCGGCGCGCCGGCGAAGGGGCGTGCGATCACGCGGCCCACTTCGTGCGGACCGCGCAGAATCGCGCGCGCCGTTTCGCAGATCTTATACTGTTCCCAGAGCGGGATGACCTCTTCGTGCGCGGCCACCTGGAAGACGCTGTCGGCCGATGTATAAACGATCGGCGAACCGGTGTGCATGTGCTCGGTGCCCAGCTCGCGGATGATCTCGGTTCCCGACGCCGCCACGTTGCCCAGCCAGTGGCGGCCGATGCGCCGCTCGAATTCGTCCAGCACCTCGGCCGGGAAACCATGCGGGTAGAGCGGGAATGGCTTGGCGAGATGAATTCCGGCCATCTCCCAATGCCCCGTGGTGGTGTCCTTGCCTGGAGAAGCCAGCGTGCAGCGCCCGTAAGCGCCGGTGGGTGCGGCGGCGGGCGGGATTCCCACAAGCGGCTTCATGTTGCCCAGGCCCATCCGCGCCAGGTTCGGCAGACGAAGCCCGCGCAGGCGTGCGATGTTGCCGAGAGTGTCGGCTCCGGGCGGATCGTGAAACTCCTGCGCGTCCGGCATGGCGCCCACGCCCACGCTGTCGAGCACAATCCAGACGATGCGTTCAAACCCCAACTTCCGAGATTAACATGCGGCATTCGCCGGGCCGCGCAAGCCGGCAATGCCCGCGTGGCGGCGGCCGGTGCGCACCAGCGGCCGGTCCTTAGATCAGGACGCGCAAGTGGCGGCCGTCGACAACTGGGTGTTGCTGATTTTCCAAATCGCGTTCACCTTGCCGCCGGCGCCGATGAAGAAAGCCGCCGAAGCAAGCGCAAGGAACCCGAGCAGAAGCGTATACTCGATCAGATCCTGCCCTCGATCTTCCCGCCAAAAGGTGCGTATCATGATGCCAAATTCTCCGAACCGTTCTGCATAGCAAATAGCCCCTATCCCGTGGTGCCCGGGCGCCTCCGTCTAATTGCTTGAGCCACGCTCGTGATGCCGCCGACGCTTGTACTTCCGTCATTATGCTAAGGTAGTGGTCGCCCCAAAAGCCAGAGTCTCTTTGGGTCACCGGAAATAGCTATCCGATGGATGACTTTGGTGAATCAACCGAAGTTAATAAGTAATAACTTTCTAAGATGAACTGTCTGGGATTGGCCCGGCACAATCACTGCGCCAGTCGCCGCAGCCTGGGTGGGGCATGCTTTAGCTTGCCCTTCCTCCAATCACCACCCTTCCAACTTTTCTCAACCCATTGTCCCCAAATCTCTTACACCCTCTTCTGCACGCTCCGCTCGCGCCGCCGCCCATCCCCATATGCCACAGTGGAATCGGGGAAGCAGGTTGTTTGGGCGGCCTTCTCCTTCCGGTGGCGGGCCAAAATGGGCAGGTTTGTCCCATTTTCCGCCTCCGGTTTTGATTGTTTTCAATAATTTAATACCCCTCCCGTGGGACAAAGTTGTCCCACGGGGGGTACTTCAGGCGAGCCGAATCAGCTTGGTGATGCCGCGTTGCCTCAGATAGTCTTGATCTTTGGAGCGCTCTTCCAGCACGATGGACGGCGTCTCGCCTTTGCCGACCAGGTTCATGTAAGGCTGCGCGAATCTCCAGTCCGGCGGCCACTGTTTCTGGGAGAGCCCCCGCTCGGGAATCACCAGGGCGCTGCTGCGCGCAGCGCTCGCTGGCGCAGAATGCCTCAATTCGGTCGCCAGCGCCGCGAATTTCCGCCCCAGCGGCTTTGGCTTGTTCCGCACGTCGATCAGCCCCAGCCCGTATTCGCCTTTGTCGAACCCTTTGATCGTCGGGTCGATGTCGTGCGTGCACCACCAGGTGATGCCCCACGCTTTCCCCGTCGCCCAATCGTTGCGCACCGTGCGGTCCATGTACTCCGTCATGTAGCTCTCGGGCATGTCCGCCGCCGACACGCCAACTTCTTCCACCCATACGCGCCGGTTCAGGTCGGTCTGATACGCATAGGCAAGCTCGATCATGTACTCGCCCAGATGCAGCGAGGCGGGATCGTTGTATTTGTAGCGCTCCAGCACGCCGGTGAACAGAATGTACGAATGCACCACGCTCGCGTGGCCGGTAGTCGCCAGGTGAGTCCGGCTGAAGCCGAAATCGTTGAACCAGTGCGAATGGTCTACCCCGTTGACGTGGAATTTGTTCGGAGCGATCTCGTCGCAGTAGCGGAGCATCCCGCTGGCCCAAGCGTCCGCATCGTTTTGCGAAACCGGGTTGTTGTTGGTTCCTTGCAGCACCCCCAGTTCGTTCCCGATGTCGAAGCCGAGGAAGCGTCTTTGCCCGCCGGCGGTCTCGGCAATCCTGCCGAACAACAGCTTCTCCGCCTCGATAACCTCAGGCGCCACGAACATGTTCCCGATCTTGGTATTCCCCGGATGTGCCAGCGGCGCAACCCACGACGGCAGGAATGAGAATCCGCTCATCCATCCGTTCAGAACCGTGATCTCGACATCCAGACCCGCCCTGTCGGCCGCCTCCAGCAGCGCGTGCAGGTTGGCCAGCGCCTGGTCGCTCACGCTGTTGATTCCCGGCTGAAAGATCGGCCACAAACACTGAATCCGGATGTGGTCGAGGCCAAGACCGGCAACCGCGTCCAGATCCTCGGCGATGGCCTGTTGATCCCAATCCTGCCAGCAGTACCACCAGCGCTTGCGCGGCACGTAGTTCGCGCCGAAGCGAAAACCGCCCGCCGGAGCATCGGCCGCCGCCATCGCAGCCGCCGACGCCACCATCGACGCCTTGACGAAATTACGCCGCGAAATCATTCTTCACCTGTAGCGCCGGCGGTCTCGCCGCCGGTGTCTTGTCACCGAATCGCCATTCCCGTCAATCCGTCAACCCCGTTACGCCCTTGCTGTCCTTCACGCTCACGCGGCTGCCGTCCGCCGCTTGAATCCGCGTGTTCGAAAACTTCCAGTTCTCCGCGTTCTGAATGCTGCCGGCGGCTTTGGCCTCGATGTCCACATCCTGGAACGTGAAGTTTTGCAACGGCGAATCCGCGTAAGATGTCACCGAGAACGCGCGCCCGGCGCCTTCCGCATGAATGCCGGAGATCCGCACGTTGCGGATATGCGGCATTCCCTTTTCCAGCGGCACCGGCGTCAGCAGCACCCGCCAATAGTCCGGCAGGTTGGTCATACCCTCCGGCACTTTCGCATAGCTGTAGCTGGGGTTCCAGTTCAGCTCGACGCCGAACGCCACACGAACGTCCCGGATATCCACGTCGTGGATGACGATGTTCTCGATGGTGCCCCCGCGCGTGCTGGCGGACTTGAACAGAATCCCGTTCGACACGGTTCCCAACACGTGTATGCGGTACGCCTCCACGTCATGAATGCCGCCCGAAGTTTCGCTGCCGAAAGTCACCCCCGCCGCGCCCCCGCGAACCGTGTCGTCGCGGATCGTCACATGGCTGGTCGGCCGGTTGACGCGCAACCCGTCGGAGTCCCGTCCCGCCTTCAGGCAAATAGCGTCGTCGTTGCATTCGATGTCGCAATGCTCCACCACCACGTCCGACGAGGAATCCACGTCGATGCCGTCCGTGCTGGGGCCCTTGCCGCCGATGTTGTTGCGGATCGTCACCCCGTCCACCGTGACTTTCCGCGAATAGCAGACGTGTACCGTCCAGAAGCCGGAGCGCTCCAACCGCAGCCCCTCCACATCGACGTTCGAGGAATTGTAGATCTGGATCAGCCGCGGCCGCTGGCAATCGTAGTCGGCGGCCCAGCGGAGGCCCTTGGGCTCGTAATCCTCGCGCCTCATCTTCCAATACTTGTCCCACCAGATTTTGCCGTCGCCGTCGATCGTGCCCGGGCCGGATATCTTGACCCCCGATTGTTCGTACACGTTGATCAGCGCCGCCGGCCATTTCATCTCGATGCCCGCCACCCGCGTCTGCATGATGGGATATCCCGACAGGCTTTGGACGCCGCGGATCCGCACGCCTTCGTCCAGCCGCAGATGCGTGCCCGATTTCAGAAACAGCGCGCCGCTCAGGTACACGCCCGGCTGGAACACGATCGTCCCGCCGGATTCAGCCGCCCGGTCGATGGTCTTCTGGATAGCCGCCGTGTCGTCCGTTTGGCCGTCGCCTTTAGCGCCAGTATCGGTCACCCGAAAGTCGGCACACCATCCCACCGCCGCCATCGCCATCAGGCATGCAAAAACGCGCATCGGTTCTCTCCCAACACTGTTTGATGGATTCCGCCGCTCCTACTCGACCGCGATCGTAATCCCGCTCTGGCTCTGCCAGGAGCCGATCCCGACCACCAGCGGCAGCGCACCCGTCGTCACGCTCTCCGGCACCATCGCATTGATCTGCGTTAATCCGGCTACCGCGCCGGGGGCGCCGCCCGAGTAATTGATCTGCGGCGAAACAACCCCGCCAATCGTCACCGTGACCGGTTGCGTCACCAGCTCCGGCAACAGGCCGCCGATGGTGGTGGTGAGCCAGCCATCCGTGCCGGCCGGGTCGGTCACCCCTCCTCCGGTGAGGAAGATCTGCACCACCGAGCCGCGCGGCGCCGGCCTGGATCTGCCGTTCAGCGAGTTGTCCTGGTTGAGAATGGCGCCGTTGCCCTGGCCCGTGAAATCGAGCGAAAAAACCGCCGGCGTGGCGGCCTGCGCATTCAGGGTCACCGGCGCGGACGTGCCCTGGTATGCGACCGTCAACTGGGTGGTGGGCTTCCCGGCTACCTCGTAGGGCACAACCGCGTTGATCTGGCTCCCGCCGGCATAAGTCAGCGGGGCGGCCACATTGTCGAAAAATGCCTGGGCACCGCCCAGGGTGGTGGTGAAAGCCGTGCCGTCCGAGTTGAGTTGCCCCACCACGCCGGCCGCGGGCCCGAGGTTGCTGCCGAAGATCGAGACGATATCGCCTGGCGAAACCGGCCCCAACGCGAAACTCGCGGCGCTGGTGACGCCCGTCACCTGCGGCGCCGGCGGCGGCACCGCCTGCTGCGTCACCGTCAACGGCACCGGGCCGATCTGCAGCACCCCGGTGCGCGCCGTCGATGTGTTGGCCACCACCTGGTACGACACAACTCCGTTGCCGGAGACGGCCGAAACGCCGGTGACCGTCAGCCAGCTCACGTTGCTGGATACGCTCCAGGGGCAGCCCACCCCGGTCGTCACCTGGATCGTCCCCGAGATGGCCGCCGCGGTGAGGGTCAGGCTCGGCGGCGTCAGCGTCACATTGGAGTCGGACCCGGGTTGGCTGACCACGTACTGCTGCGATCCCGGTACCGAGAATTGCGGCGTGGCAAATCCGGATTGCACAGTCAGGCTGCCGGTGCGGGACGTCCAGCATGTGTTCGCCCCTACGTTGAAGTTGAACGATCCGTTGCCCACGCCGGTGGCGTAGCCCACGCCGGGGTCTCCAACCGTAATCCAGCTCACGCTGCTGGTGGCGTTCCACACGCAGCCGGTATCCACCGTCACGCTCGCCGTGGTGGCCGCGATGCCCACGGTTGTGCCGGTTCCCCCCAGGGTGAGCGCGCAGTTGGCTGCGACCTGGGTGATCGGCACCGTGTACGTGTAGGAGCCCGAGTAGATCAGGATATTGCCGGCGCGTGCCGTACCGACCAGGTGCGGCGTCACGGTCCAGTTCAGGCTGCTTTCGTTGTCGGCCGGTCCCGGCGGTCCGGCCGCCAGCGTAATCCAGGAGGGGGAATCCGTGCCGTAACTCCACGAACACTGAGACGGAATCGAAAACAGCGCAAGCGTTCCGCTGCCCCCGGCGGCCGGAACGGCGGGAACCGGCCTTGGGGAAATGGACCAGGCGCATTGTTGCTGCGCGACCAGCGGAGCGGCCAGCATCGCCAACAGCAATAGAGGTCTCATCAACACGATTGTAGCGTCCGGCGGCAGGCTTCGAGAATGTCCGCCGCTCCCGGTGTATCGCCGTGCACGCAGATGGTCTCGACTGCGCCGGATTGGGCGAGCCGCACCGCCTGCGCCGCCGCCTCGGCCGGATCGGTAATCAGGGCGTCGGGAAGCCGGCGCGAGAGCAGCGTTCCATCGGCTTCGTAGCGCCGGTCGGCAAACCCCTCCGCCGCCACCCGCAATCCCATGCCGCGCCAGACCTCGAGCATGGTCGACCCCGCCAGCCCGAACAGCACTGCCTGCTGGTTCCACTGCACCACCGCCTTGCCAATCGCCCGCGCCACCGCGCCCGAGCGCGCCGCCGCGTTGTACAGCGCGCCGTGCGGTTTCACGTGGACGATGGTTGCGCCCAGCCCTGCGGCCACCGCCTCCAGCCGGCCGATCTGCCGCACCACCTCGTCTTCAATTTCCCCTTCGCTCATGGCGATCTCGAGGCG
Organism: Bryobacteraceae bacterium; assembly: GCA_049686695.1. Lineage (GTDB taxonomy): Bacteria > Acidobacteriota > Terriglobia > Bryobacterales > Bryobacteraceae > Bog-375. Next base: position 7,748 of record JBAVIH010000237.1, read on the forward strand.
GCCGAAATTGGCGCGGTCGGGATAACCGGGATGCGCTCCCACATTCACGCCGCGCCCGAGCGCCAAACGGATCGTCCGCTCCATCGTGCCTTCGTCGCCGGCGTGGCCGCCGCAGGCTATGTTGGCCGATGTGATGTGCTCCATCAAACGCGCTTCGAGCGCCGCGTCCTCCAGTTCTCCCAGGTCGCAATTGAGATCGAATGTCATAGCGAATACAACCACCGTTCGGTCTCGCGCAGCAGGCCGAGCGCCTGCTCGATGGTAACCGATTCGAAGGCGGTGCGGTCGCGCGGCCGCAACTGGCCGAGGCGCCAGAAATCGGCGGAGATCACATTGGCCGGCTTGGGATAGCCGCCGGTGGTCTGGTGCTCGACGAACAGGATGATGGGCTGGCCGTCGGGCGGCGCCTGCACCGCGCCCAACGCGACGCCCTCGGTGAGCATGTGGCCGGCGGGGCTCGGGATGGCTTCGCCGCGCAGGCACAGCCCCATCCGGTTGGAATCCTCCCGAACCGTCCACGAGCCGCGGTAGAGTTCCTCGCCGAACCACTCCGCCTGCGGCCCGCGTGTAACGCGCAGCGCTCCATCGCGCGGAAAGGGCGGCGGCGCGGCCGGCGGGCGCGGCC
>JBAVIH010000238.1:0-16530 GCA_049686695.1 Bryobacteraceae bacterium
TGTAATTGACGTCGTCGGGATTGGAGGACGCCCACGGAGGCGTCTGGCCAAGCGTGAGCAGAATATCTCTTACACCGTGCTGTTCGGCGGCCGCCACCCAGATGTCGAGCGGCTGCCAGTTCCACACACCCTGCTCCGGCTCGAGCGAAGTCCACGAAGTGCCGGAGTCCCACAGCCGCAGGGTGCCGAATCTGGCGGTGGGCCAGGGAACGCCGCCAGTGACCTGGGCTCCGGAAGCGCCCGTGAACTGCACATCATCCACCCAGAACGTGCCCGGTTGCTTCGTCTGGAACATCAGCAGGATACTGCCTGTATCGTTCACCGTCCCGCTGATAGTAAACTGCTGCCAAACGCTAGTGAGAGTGAACGAGTTGTATGCGAAATAGGCGTACGGCGTGTTGGTGTCCTGAAGGATCAGGTTGACCTTCATTCCCGCGTCGCCCCGCAGCCACGCGCTGAGCGTATACACCAGGCCTGGAATCACGGTGATCGATTGGACCAGTTGCACGGCGTCGCCGGGAGGCACGTTCTGCACGCTGACCTTTTGGGAAGCCGTGCCGCTATGCGGGTTGTCGTCGTCTTCGGAATACGTCACGGTGGGATTGGGAACTCCCCACGAGGAGTTGTCGTACCAGTTCGCGGCGGTAAAACCTGAAATCGGATTGTTGACACCAGCCGAGACATAGGGCGGCTCGAAACCGCTATTGAGGAGTTGGCTTTGCAGGAAGTTCTCCACGTGCATGCCGAAGAACGAAGCAGGAATCGGACCAATGCGGGGCGTGGGCGCGAAGGTTCCGGGCGCATAGGACAGTGCAAAGTCATCCACCCACAAGGTGCCGGGAGTGCCAATGGCGATCATCAGGTATGCCGCTTCGGTGGTGGCGACGTACCCGGTGGCGGTGAGTTGCTGCCAATCCGCGGTCAGAGTGTTCGAGTTCTGAATGTAAGTGGCATAGGGGGAGCCAGCCTGTTGAATCACCAGCGAAGCCGCCGTGCCGGGCGTTGCGCGCAGCCACACCGAAGCGGTATAGATATTGCCGGCCTGCAATCCGAACTGCTGAATGAATTGAACCCGGCCTGTGCCCACACTCGTCACCACCACTTTCTGGGACGCTAGTCCGCCGTGCGGGTTGTCGGTGTCCTCGGAGTATTGGACGGTCGCGCTCGCCCAGGCCGAGTTGTCGCTCCACCCTTGGGCGAGTCTGCCGTAAATGGCGCCGTTGTCCAGATCCACGGCGTTGTATGGCGGCTCCATGCCGGGATTCGTCAGCGCGACCGGCGTATCCGCGTGCGCGGCGACGCATCCGCATACGGCCGCGAACAGGAGCGCCGCACAATGTCGCTGCCGGCGATCGACCTGAGTCATGCCCCCAACCCCACCTCTTTCCATTATGGCCGGATTCCACCGGACAGCGGGACGGGGCACTGCGAACCTTGCGACAATATATTCAGGGGATAGCCCTCGACGGAGGTTTATGATCGACACGGTGCTGAACCTGCTATTCCGTTGCCCTCACCGGCGCCTCACCCGCCCAGTGTCGCCGATCACCAGGGTCGGACAACCGCAAAGCCAGTGCTATGTGGTCTGCCTGGATTGCGGAAAACAATTCGAGTACGACCTGAACGAGATGCGCATCGGGAAAGCCATCGACCGTTCGCATGACGCCGGCGTGGTGCCCCCGGACATGCCCAAGCCGCGCAATACCAAGATCAAGTACGCGCTGCTGGCAGCCGTGCCGGCGGCTGTCGTGCTCGCCGCGGTCTTGAAGAGTAACAAGAAAGCCGCCAAGCCGGACACCGGCAACGCCGATCCCGCCGCGCATGACGAGCCGGAGCGGCGCGAAGAGTGAAGTGGGATTCGCGGCACATGCGTACCTTCGGCGACAGAGGGCACATTCTCACTGAAACTGCACGGCATCACGGCGCGTCAGTACAAAGAAGGTTTAGGAGTTCTTAACGCCTCGACTCGCATTCCTCCGCGCTCCCGCCCTGTTCCCCGCAGTAGAATGAGTTCATGACATCTCGCTGGGCCGTGACGGCGGCCGTGGCGGCATTGCTCGCCTGTCACTTCTCGACGCTCGGCGGGATGGCCGCGCAGTGGTGGAACGACGAAGACATGGGGCACGGCTTCCTGGTCCCGGTGGTCATCGCTTGGGTCGTGTGGAGCGAGCGCCGTAGGTGGAGCGCGGTGCCTACCAGCCCGAGTTGGTGGGGTATTCCATTGCTGATCGCGGGCGCAGGGCTGCATTTCGCGGCGACTGTGGGCGTCGGGCTTTTCGCCGCCTCGGTGGCTCTTCTGCTTTCAGCGGTCGGCGCGATCGTGTGTCTCGAGGGTTTCGGCCGGCTGCGCGCGTGGGCTTTTCCACTCTTTCTCAGCCTCTTCATGCTCCCCAAACTGGCCTTTGTGTACAACCTGGTCACGCTGCCGTTGCAGTTGCTGGCCAGCCGCATGGCGGCGGGAATGTTGTCGGTTGGCGGAATCGGCGTGATCCGCGAGGGAAATATTCTGGATGTGGGCGGGCATCGCGTCGCGGTGGCGGAGGCGTGCAGTGGAATCCGCTATCTGTTGCCGCTCGGATTCATGGCGCTGGTGGTCGCCTATGTGATGGACCCGAAGGCCTGGATGAAAGTCGCGCTGCTGGTGGTGGCGGTGCCGCTGGCGATCGTAGCCAACGCCGTGCGGGTCGCCGCTTCGGCGGCCATTCCGGCGCTCGATTCGGGAACTCCACATGCAATCGCGGGAGCCGTGATTTTTTTGCTCTGCCTGGCCGCGCTGGCCGGAGCGCGGCAACTATTCCACGCTGTGGGGGCGCGCCATCATGCGTGATCCACTCAAGATTCTGGTTCCCCTGTTGCTGGTGGCGGAAGGGCTCACGGTTCAATGGGCAAGCCGGGCCGAGCGTGTGCCTGGCGCCCCGGACTTGCGCGCGTTCCCGCGCCAGATCGGCCGCTGGAGCCAATCGAGCGAGATTCCGATCGAGCCGGACGTGCAAGCGCAGCTTCGGGCCGACCGGCTTCTCGACCGTATGTATTACTGCGGAGGCTCCGCCGGGTCTGGCTCGCAGGCCGAAGTATTGGTCGCCTGGTTCAATTCGCAGAGCAAGGGAGACCGCCAGCCGCATTCGCCCCGGGTTTGCCTGCCGGGTGCGGGTTGGCTGCCGGAATCGACCGGCACGGTTCGCCTCGAAACGCCGGCCGGGCAGTTGTCCGCAACCCGGTACGTGGTTTCCAAGGGCGGGTTCCGTTCCGCCGTTTTGTACTGGTATCAGACTCCTCGCCGGACCATCGCGGGGGAATGGGAAGCCAAGTCCTGGATTCTGGTGGACGCGCTTCGGGACCACCGCACGGATGTCGCCCTGGTGCGAATCGTGGTTCCGTCGTTCAACGGCCAGGACAAGCTAGCGACGGATGCTGCCGCGGAGTTCGCTCGCGCCGTGTATCCGGTGTTGCGGAAAGAGCTGCCGTAGGCTTACTTGAATTGCACGGTGTTCGAGTAGGGCGACTTGCCGGTCCGGTTGCGAGCCACCATGCGGTAGAAAAAGGGGCCTTTGCCTTTGGCGGCGGAGTCCTTCCAGAGAGGCGGCGCAGTGCAGACGGGGGCGCGCTCCCACTGGCTCTCGTAGCCGACCACGTCGCCGGAATCGATGATGGCATCGCCAACGTTCTCGGCCACCAGGGTCCAGGGCCCGTCCGCGGAGGGCCCGCGCTCGATGTCGTAACCCGACGCTCCCGTGGAACCGCGCCAGCGCAGTCCGCCCATTGGGGAGACCGGAAAGAGTATCGGTGGAGATAGCGGCGCAGGCAGGTCCGGAACCGGGTGGCCGCGAATGGCGAAGGCGCGCTCGCGCAGCAGTTGGAGAACGGCCTGCTCGTCGGACCCCGCGCCGGCGGCGAATCCGGGCCAATGGTAAGAGTTGAAAACCGAGCCGGCTTCGTTGTGGTAGTAGAATCCGCCGTCACGGCGGTGGCTCCGGATACTCCAAAGCAGGCCTCCCACAACTTCCCCGTGCACCAGGTCGTCCATGAAGCGCGTCAGCATGGGCGTCGAGGCCATGCCGAATTCATCGGCCATGAGCGGCTTGCGGCCTTTGTAGGTGGCTGCGTCGGCGTCGAGACGCGCGGCAATGTCGCCGCTGCCGCCGCCCAACTTATCCCAGTACTCGTAATAGTGCTCGCTGAGGATGTCGATGGCGGAGCTATCGAGGTAGCGTGCGGCGTTGCCGCCAGCCGCCAGAACGAGATGGTTGTGATCGATGGTCTTGATGAAGGCCGCCACCTCGAGGGTCCAATCGGTGATGAGCGCTTCGTTGTTCGGCTTGCCGCGGTCCGGGAAGTAACTCATCGCCTCGTTGGCGGGTTGCCAGGCGAGGATGGCGGGGTCGTCCTTGTACAGCAGGCCGGAGACGGTGTTGCGGCGATTCAGGAGATCGGCGATGAGGTCTTTGAAGTCCTGCTTGAGCTGCGGGTCCGTGAAGAACTCGGGGCCGGGTTTGTGACGGAAAGCGGCAAACTCGTCCACTCCGCGAACGCCCTTGAATGAGTGGCTGTCGATGAAGGGAAGAATCAGGCGGATGTCGTACTCATGGCAGAGCGCGAGCAGCTTGTCGAGGGTGCGGAACGCTTCCTCGTTGTAGTCTCTGGGCCCGCGCAGGTGGACCGGCGCGGCGTCCTGCGGGGTGTAGACGGTCAAGGTGAAGGTGCGCGTGGCGCGCGCGCCGATCTGCTGCAAGGAGGTCAGTGCGTCGCGGAGCTCGAACTCGTCAGGGAAGCGATTGCCGAAATCGGGAAGAAGCTGCGCCTCGTTGAGAAAGAGGTTCGGCGAAGCCAGCCCCAGGAACCGGAATGGAACGTCGCCTTCGTATAAGGCCCCACCCTTCCGCGTGATGAACTGGGCGAGCTTGCCGGGGGCCGGAACGCCGGCGGGTTCGAAATCGAAATAGGCCAGGTTGTTGCCGGTGTTGTAGTGGAGCGTCAGCAGTTGAATTCCAGTCTCCGGGAAAGTGATCTCTCCGCACGCGGCTTTGTTCCAGGTGTGCCAGAAGCCGGTGTCCATCGGCAGCCGGCACTCGGCGGCAGGCTTGTTATTCAAAGAGAACTTCACCGTGTTCGCGCCATTGGAATAGAGCGCGACGATGCGGTAAGTGCCCGCTTTCTTGACATCCACCGTGTAGTTGGTCCACTCGCCATCGGCCTCCCAACCTATATAGAGCTGGCCCGGATCGGGCTTGACGAAGTTGGGGTGGTTGAGGTCCGCGCGGTGTTTGACGTAAGAAATGTCGACGCCTTCGCTCTCACGGAAATGGCAGATGGAAGCGGGGACGCCGGCCTCGCAGTGGCCGGGCTGGTAATTCAGCTCGCCGCTGCCGTGGTTGACGCGATCGGTATCGTGATAAGAGATTCCTTCGCCGCCTTGGTCGTAATAGGCGGCCTCGAGGCGGCCCGGGATGGCCTGGGGCGCCTGGAAAGGCTGCCCTTTATAACCCGCGGGCACGGCTGCGCCGGCCGGCAGGCAGAGGACGAGCAGTGCGAGGAGGGGTTTCATTCAGAGTTTCCATTTTGGCCCGACGGCCGAGAACAGCATAGCATGACCGCTAACTATGGTCGCGGCTCGGTTGCGTCGCGCTTTTGGCGCACCAGGCGGCGATAGCCTTCGACCAGGTTGCGGGTGAGAACGGGCATCGCCCAGTTGGCTTCCACCTCGGCGCGGGCGCGGGCGGCCATCGCGGCGGCTTTTGCCGGGTCGGCGAACAGTGCGGTGACGCGCGCGGCGAAGTCCTCGGGCGAATCGGCCAGCGCGCAAAACCGGCCATCCCCGGCGGCTAATCCTTCCGCGCCAATAGCCGTGGAAACCACGGGGATGCCGGCGGCGAAAGCCTCGAGCAGCTTGACGCGCACGCCGGAGCCGCTCAGCACCGGGCAGACGAAGACGGCGAAACGCTCGAGCGGATCGCGAATGTCGGCCACGGTTCCCATCATTTCCAGGTTGGCGGCGTAATCGGCATAAGTGTGGGCGGGCGGCGGATCGCTTCCGACGACGGCGAGGCGGGCGCGCGGCTCGCGGGCGACGATGAGCGGCAGCACTTGGTGGACGAACCAGTCGAGCGCGGCGCGGTTGGGATCGTGGCGGAAGCTGCCCACGAACAGCATGCTGAACCGCTCGCGGCCCTCGGCGCGAAAACGATAGCGCGAGATTTCGATGCCGGCGCGCATGCCGGTTGCAATCCGCGGGGCCAGGCGCGGCAGGAAGCTCAGCAGGTACTCGCGATTGGCCGCCGTACACACCTGCACCTGGTCGAAGCCGGGCAGCGTCCGCAGCTCATAGCGCAGGGCGCGCAGGTATTCGATGCGCGCCTTGAGTTCGGCGGTGAGGCTGGCCATTCGGCCCAGGCCGCGGCCGATGGACTGGAAGTAAATATCGTGTTCGAACAGCGCCACCGGGATGCGCCGGAAGTCGCAGCGATACTGCGCCATCGCGGTGTATTCGAGCTGCACCACGTCGATGCCGTTCAAGTAAATCTGGCGGTGAATCAGCCATTCCAGCTCTTCGTCATGAAACTCGCGCACGGCGTAGGGTTCCAGCGGGCCACCGTTCCTGGGAGGGCCCGTCGAACGCACCAGCCATTCGGCCGACGCGCAGAACTGGCGCAGTTCCAGGTTGTCCTTTTCCTGCCAGGCATAGTCGAGTAAACCGGCGACGTGCACCTCGGCCAGAGCAGCCATCTCGCGCAGCGTCTGGTACATGAAGACGCCGCCGCCATGCACCGGCGGGCAGATGGGATAGGGCGAAACGAAGAGCACGCGGAGCGGCTCGGGGGCGGCCTCTAGCGCGGCAAAACGGTCGCGGAAGTATCCGCCCAGGGGACGGCGGAAGGCTTCCGTATCGGTGATGGCGGCCAGCGCGCGGGCCCGCCAGCGCGAGCGCACGGCCGCGGGCAGCCTGAGAAACGCGCGCCCCAGGGCGGCGAAGGTGGGTCGGCCTGTAATCTCGCCGAAGATCACGCTGAGGATCGCGCCCGCCCAGGCCAGCGCGAAATGGCCGCATACCCGCCGCCACTCGTGGATGTTCTTCCAGGCGAACAGCAGCGCGTTTCGCTTGACCACGCCCTGAATGAAATCCGCGCCGAAGTTCTTGCCGATGGTGCCGCGGTGTTCGTGGTAGACCACGCTGCGCGCCTGGTAGAGCACTTTCCAGCCGCGCTTCCACGCCATATAGCCCAAGTCGGTATCTTCGAAGTAAAAGGGCGCATACAGTTCGTCGAAACCGCCGAGCGAAAGGAATTTGCGCCGGTCGAACGCGCACGATCCACCGCCGCCGTAGAAGCAGGGAAACAGCCCGGTGACCGCCGGGTCGGCGCGATGACGCACGCGCAATGCGCCGTCCTGCCACCAGCCTTGCGTGAGGCCGGTCTCCTCGCGGACCTTGCCGGGATCCGTGAAAAAGATCTGGCAGGAGACGGCGAACACGGCAGGGTCGGCGAAGCCTTCGAGCAGCGGCGCGAGAAAACCCGGCTCCACGCGCATGTCGTTATTGAGGAGCACAACGACATCGTTCTTCGCCTCACGGAAGCCCGCGTTCGAGCCGCCACCGAAGCCGAGGTTCCGCTCCAGGGCCACCAGTCTGACTTGCGGGAAATGGGCCCGCACATAAGCCGCGCTGTGATCGGTAGATCCGTTATCGACGACGATGACCTCATTGGCCGGGTTGCCGGCCAGCGCGGTGACGACGGAGGGCAGATAGCGTTCCAGCAGGTCGCACCCGTTCCAGTTCGGGATCACGACGCTGGCCGCCGAGGGGGCCGCCGCCGGCTGCGCAGGATTGGCGGGCGCTCGCCGGACCCCGCGCACCAGCAACGAAAGGGCGTCGGCAAGCCAAAGAGCGAGAAGGCTGGCGGTCAACAGAAACGGCGAGAGCAACAGCAGCGGCAGCGCGCGCAACAGACGCTTGAGGAGGAACATGTCAACTGCCCGGGGATTCGGGGCCGAGACCGACCTTCCTGCCCAGCTTGACCCAGCGCGACCCCTGATACAGCGTCAACTGGCCGGAAACGCGGGCCAGTTCCTCGCGTAGTCCGGCTACCTCGGCTTCGAGGCGCTGGGCCCAGGCGGTGCGATCCGCGAGTTCGGCCTCGGTTTCATGCAGTAAATCGACGGCGCGTTTCTTTTCGGCGATCTCCTTTTCGAGAGCGGCATCCAGGTTGCGCGCCCACTCGATCTTTTCTGCGAGTTCGTGATCGAGATCGAGAATCCGTGCCTGGGCGTTCTTCTGCTCGCGGGCGAGTTCCCGCTGCAGTTCGTCCACACGGGCGCGGCGCCCCTCGAGTTCGCGGTTGAGCGCATTGGCCCATCCGACTTTTTGGGCGAGATCCTGTTCGAGATCGAGAATCCGCGCCTGGGCGTTTTCCTGTTCGCGGGCGAGCTCCCGTTCGAGATTGAGAATCTGTGTCTGAGCGTTTTGCTGCTCGCGCACCAGTTCCTTCTGCAGTTCGTCTACCCGCACCCGGCGTTCCTCGAGTTCGCGGTTGAGCGCAGCGGCCCACTCGACTCTGCGCGCGAGTTCCTGTTCGAGTTCGAGAATCTGCGCCTGGGCATTTTGCTGCTCGCGAGCGAGTTCCTGTTCGAGTTCTAGAATCTGCGCCTGGGCGTTCTCCTGGTCGCGCGCCAATTCTCGTTGCAGTTCATCCACCCGCGCGCGGCGCTCATCGAGTTCGCGATTGAGCGCATCAGCCCACTCGATTCTGCGGGCAAGTTCCTGTTCGAACTCCAGAATCCGGGCCTGGGCGCTTTCCTGCTCGCGCGCCAGTTCCCGCTCGATCTCGAGAATCTGCGCCTGAGCGTTTTGCTGCTCGCGCGCGAGCGACTGTTCGATCTCGCCAATCCGCGCCTGAGCGCTCTCCTGTTCGCGCGCCAGTTCCTGTTCGATCCGGCGAATCTGCGCCTGAGCGTTCTCCTGCTCGCGCGCGAGCGCCTGCTCGAGCTCGAGAATCTCCGCCTGGGCGTTTTCCTGCTCGCACCCGAGTTCCCGCTGAAGTTCTTCCACCCGCGCGCGGCGCTCCTCAAGTTCGCGGTTGAGCGCATCGGCCCACTGATTGCTGTGCTCGAGCTCGCCCAGCACTTTCCGCTGCTGGAGCTCGAATTCGGCGAGATCCCGCTGGGCCTTTTCGAGCCACCGATTTTTCTGGGAGATCTCCCCATCGAGCAGGGCGATGTGGCGTTCGCGCTCGCGCAGCACGTTGGCGGCGCGGGGCACGTACACGAAGGTGGGATTGCCGACCTGCGGGCGGTGGGCGCAGACGGCCACGAAGAAGTGCGAATCGTCGGGGAGCGGATCCCCTGCATCCACCCGCGTTTCCACCGTGTAGCCCGCCCGGTGTGGCTGGAAGGTGACGCCCTCGACGTGGTTTTCGAGGAACAACGCCACGTGCGGAAACACCGATTCGAGCGCGCCGCGGAACTCCTCGAAATCGAATTCGTGAACGTGGAACGGGTTGGCGCCGTGGACGCCGCGCGATTCCGTGTAGTAGAGCTTGTTGGGCGTGGAGACGATCAACTGGCCGCCGGGGGCGAGCACGCGGCGGGCTTCGAGGAGGAACTCGCGCCAGCGGTCGAGGTGCTCGATGACCTCGAAGGCCACCACCAGGTCGAAGCACAAATCGGGGTGCGGCAGCCGGTCGCAGGAAGCCTGCTCGAAGGCGAGGTTCGGCAGGCCGTAGTGGGCGCGGGCGAAATCCACGGCTTCGGCGGCGACATCGGCGCCGGTCACCGAATCGGCTTGGCCAGCCAGTTCGGCCGAGCCGTAACCGGCGCCGCAGCCGGCATCGAGAACCCGCTTGCCGTGCGCCAGGCGCGCCGCGAAGGCATAGCGGGCCAGGTGCTCGTTCAGGAGATCCACGTCCACCTGGCCCGGAATCAGACGCTCGCCGGTGAACTCAGCCAAGGCTCTGCTCCACTACCGGCGCCAGGCGCGCGTTGATTTCCACGCGGCAGGGCAGGTGAATGTAACCGTAGATCTGGCCCTCGGTGCGACTCATTTGCAGGGCGATGGCGTTGTCGATCCAGTCGCACATGGCGTACCCGGTCAGCGGGCCATCGGCGATGGCCGGGGAAAACGAGAAGGAAGCGGGGTAAAGCGCGGGCAGCTCGAGGTGGAAATCGACCGTCACGGTGTCGCCGGCGCCGAGCGGCGGCAATGTCACGCCTTCGCGCGCCGTGTTGGTGCCCGAGAAGTCCATCCCTAACTGGTTCCGCAGCATGAAACCGACCATCGGCATGGGGACTCGCTCCTTGGCGCGCGCGCTGATGCGCACGATGATACGCGAGCTGGGTTCAAGCAACTGGAGCGGCTGGCCCTGGTCATCGAGCACGGCGATGCCTAGGATTTCGGCGCGGCCGTCGCCAAAGCGGTGGTCGATGTTGGGGATGGTTTCGACAATCTCGGGGGCGCGCAGCGGACCCGCAATCGGGCGCGGCGGCGCGGTCGAGGCGTCGGACAGGCGGTAGCTCGAATCCTTTTCCGTCATGGCGGCGAGATAGTGAGAGACCACGGTGGCTGGGTCGCCGATTTCCGCGATGCGGCCCCGCTCCAGCCAAAGCACCCGGTCGCCGATCGCCTTCACGTCGCCGACCGCGTGGGATACGAACAGAATGGTAACTCCGCGCGCCCGCAGCTCGTGCACCTTGCGCATGCAGCGCTGGCGGAAATAGATGTCGCCGACCGCCAGCGCCTCGTCCACCAACAGGATCTCCGGGTCGACATGGATGGCAACCGCGAATGCCAGCCGCACCACCATGCCGCTCGAATAGGTCTTGACCGGCTGGCGAATGAACTCGCCGATTTCGGCGAACGATTCGATCTCGCGGTAGCGCTCGTCGATCTGGCGGGTGCTCAGGCCGAGGATGGAGCCGTTCAGGTATACGTTGTCGCGCCCGCTGAATTCGGGGTTGAAGCCGGCGCCGAGCTCGAGCAGCGCCGAAACGCGCCCGTGAACGTGCACACTCCCCCTCGACGGTTCCAGGATGCCGGCCACGATTTGCAGCAGCGTGCTCTTGCCGGAGCCGTTCTCGCCGATGATGCAGAAAGTCTCGCCGCTGCGAATCTCAAAGGTGGCGTCGTGCAGGGCCCAGAAATCGGTGTGGCGCTTGAGCCGGTTGAAAGACGCAAGTTCCTTGAGCCGGTCTCCCGGCGCGCGGTACATGGCGTAGCTCTTGGAAACTGCCTGGAACTCTACGGCGTTCACGGTGGAAGAGAAGAAAGACCAGTGTACCGGAAGTGCGGGCGAAAAAGAACGTAGGGGCAAAAAGAGGACTGCGTTAGGCCACAGTCTCAACCACCAGGTTGTCGATCAGCCGCGCACGGCCGATGCGGACCGCTACCGCCAGCAGCGCGGCGCGGCGAATCCGGCCGAGCGGCGCGAGCGACTCCGTATCCACCACCTCGGCGTAATCGACGCTCGCCAGCGACTCCGTCTCGATCGTCTCCCGCAGTTGCCGGGCGATCGCGGCGCCGTCGCGTTCCCCCTGTTCGACCCGCTTGCCCGAGGCAACCAGCGACCGGCGCAGAATCGTTGCGGCGCGGCGTTCTTCCGGGGAAAGATAGCTGTTCCGCGAGCTCATCGCCACCCCATCCGGCTCGCGCACGATCGGGCATCGCACCAGTTCGGTCGCGAAGTTCAGGTCGCGAATCATGGTCTCGACGACGCGCACCTGCTGATAGTCCTTCAACCCGAAGTAGGCGCGGTGCGGCAGGCAGATGTGGAACAGTTTGGCCACCACCGTCGCCACGCCCCGAAAATGCGAGGGCCGCGATGCGCCGCACAGGTTGCCCGTGAGGCGCTCCACGTTGACGAAGGTGGCGTGATCGGCCGCGTACATTTCGCCGGCCTCCGGCACGAACATCGCATCCACGCCCTCCGCGGCGGCGAGCGCGCAGTCCCGCTCGAAGTCCCTTGGATAGGCCGCGAGGTCCTCGCCGGGGCCGAACTGGGTCGGGTTCACGAACAGAGACACCACCACCGTCCCGCATTCCGCCCGCGCCGTGCGCATCAGCGACAGATGCCCCTCGTGAAAGAAACCCATCGTCGGCACCAGACCCACGATCTCGCCCGCGCGCCGCGCCGCCTCAGCGCGAGCCCGCATCTCTCCGATTGTTCTTACGATCCGCATTGGCGCCAGTTTTGAGCCACGGATAAACACGGATGAACACAGATAAGAAAGACATGAATCTTGTCTTCCGTTCGTTTATTTGTGTTTATCGGTGTTCATCTGTGGCCGTCATTCTCTACGCGCCGCCTTCCCCCTGCGCCAGCGCGCGCAACTCGTCCTCCGGCATTTCGTAGCAGTGCTCGGCGGCTGGGAACGCCCCCTCCCGGACCTCGCGAACGTACGACGCGGCGGCCTCGGAGATCATTCCGCCCAACTCGAGATAGCGTTTGGCGAGGCGGGGGCTCCACGGCGTCAACCCCAGCGCGTCGTGCAGCACCAGGATCTGGCCGTCGCAAAACGGTCCGGCGCCGATGCCGATGGTTGGCACCGTCAGCCGCTCGGTAATCAACCGCGCGACCTCGGCCGGCACGCACTCCAGAACCACCGCGAAGGCCCCCGCGCCCTCCAGCGCAATCGCGTCATTCAGCAGTTCGCCCGCCCGCACCGCGGTCTTCGCTTGCACGATGTTGCTGCCGAAGCGATGGACCGACTGCGGCGTGTAGCCGAGATGCCCCAGCACCGGAATCCCCACCTCGACCAGCCTCTCGACTACGGCGAGAACCGGGCCCGCGCCCTCCACCTTGACCGCCTCGACTCCACCTTCCTTTAAAAACCGGCCTGCATTGCGAACCGCGTCGTCCACGCCGGCCTGAAAAGAGAGGAACGGCATGTCGGCCACCGTCAGCGCCCGCGCCACGCCGCGCGCAACCGCCCTGGCGTGGTGCAGCATCTCGTCCATCGTCACCGGCAACGTCGTCGGGTAACCCAAAACCACATTGGCCAGCGAGTCGCCAACCAGGATCATGTCGATTCCGGCCCGGTCCAGCAGTTGGGCGGTGAGAAAATCGTAGGCCGTGAGCGCGGCGATCCTGCCGCCGTTTTGCTTGATCTTCGCCAGGTGATTCACGCGGACCTTGCCTGGCCGTTCGGGTTCTTTTTGAGATGGCACTGATGTTTTCACGATAACGGACAGCCGCGCCGGGAAGCAATCGCGCGGACGGCCGAGTCGACGGTTGCGGCCGCGTTTTGCCGGTGCGATGCTGAGGAGCTGAGGACGAAGCCGTGGGCAAGTTTGATTTGGGCAGGTACTGGGACGCCTTCCCCGAAGCTCTCCGGGAAAGGTACGGGAGGGACTTTAAGTCCGGGTTCGATAGGATCAAGAACTTGTACAGGGACGTCGGATTCGGTAAGGTCGCCGGAACCGGCAAGGACCCGCTGACCGTCGACCATGTCATGGCTATTTTCGAAGAAGATCTGCCTTTCGTCGAGGATTGGACGAAGCCGGAACTCAAGTGTCTCGCCGAGAGGATGGAATCCAAAGGCGCGGCGAAGCTGATCGTGGCGCTGGGGAGAATTCAACTGCCGATGACAGCGGATGATCGCAGACACCATCTCGACCTGCTGAGGAAGATCATCTACTGTTTTCGAGAATTGACCCCCACCGCGCTCGTGCTGCAACATGTCTACCCTGAGCGTTTCGCCATGTGCAGTCACCATCTGGCCAGCCAGTTGTACATTGCGGCACCCACGGTACCGGAATTTTACGCCAAGTACTGCGAAGAGCTCAGGGCGTGGAGTGAGCGACAATGGCCCACCTCACGCAAGCTCACGGTTGTCGAGGCGGAGTATGCGCTTTGGACGTGGTATCGACTCGCTTACCACGGCAGGGATGGTGCCCAGCGCAGAAAGATCCAAAGGGAGTTCTCCAAGGACCGCTGGGTTCAAGAACGAAGGGCCAAACAGATAGCTGACTCTCTCGGCTCGGTCGGTAAACTTGATCTGGCGCGGTCGTTCCTCGACACCGATCCGACGGTGGCCGCCATAATCGCGTGGCGTGAGCTTGAGACCAAGGTTCGCGAGATGACCGGTTGCTACGAGATAATAGGCATGCCGAAGCTAATCGACAAGCTCCGCATCGATGATCGGGCTAAGAGCGACTTGAAGGGCCTCTGGTTCTGGAGAGGGGCCGAGGGAGAGGCCGGCAGAAACCCGACCATGCACGAAGGTGCCGAGCTTTTGGACGAGGGAGAAGCCAAACGAGTGCTGGACGGCGTCGTCAAGTTCATCAATTTATCATGAACAGCACCGACCCGAAGCTAAGCGGGCGGCAGCGCTTGGCCGTTCAGAACCCCCAGTCGACAGGCAACTTCGTACCGCCATCCGTGATAGCTCGCCGGACCTGCTGCTCGGTCACCTTTGCAGTTGAGAGATCCGCGCCCCGCAGGTCGGCACCGTCGAGGCTCGCGTCTGTCAAGTTTGTTCCGCGCAGATTGGCGCGGCGCAGATCCGCCCCGTCAAAACAAAGTCCCGCCAAGTCAGAGCCGCCAAAGTCGGCGGCGACCAGCTTGGCATGCCGAAAATCAGCGCCGCGCAGAACTGGCCGTTCGAACTTAGTCTGCGAGAGGTTGGCCCCTTCCAGATTCGCCGCTCGCATATTCAAGTTTCTGCGCTCCATTGCGTCCAGGAGTATCGGGTGCGGCAGTCGCGCCTCTCGCCAACTCGCGCCACCCAGATCGGCTCCTACCAGGCTCGCCTCGACAAGTACGGGCTCGTAGAACGCCAATCCTGCCATGTTTGCACGACGCATGTCCGCCCCCGCGAGTTGCACAGATGCATGCCTCCCCGCCTTCCCAAGAACCTCTCTCAGATCCGCGCCCGCCAGATCGGGTTTCACGCCAGGCTTGCTCTTGCGCGCAAAGTTCCAATCTTCGATGCCCCGCTGAAGCAATTCCAGGTGCTTTGACGGCGGGCGTGATCCGCAATCGACGGAATGTCCCGAAGCGGGACTCCCGATGTTGGGCTCCAGAAGCACCAGATCGGGGTTCGGCTGAGCTGATGGCCCCGTTTGCGAATGAGCGGTTTCATTTGGGCCTGCATTTACCGTGCTCGCAGAACCGCTAGCCATTCCACCCGCGTCGGCAAAGTACCAGGATTTCTTGCCGTCGGGACGAACCGCGGGCACCACGTTCAGGGTATGCACGTCGGTGAATTCCACTTCAAATTGAGTACTCCATGGCCGCACAGCTTCTACGGTAGCCTCACAACAAATTACAGGCGGCTCCCCATAGGCGCCCGTTCGATGAATGCGCACCACCGACGCAGTCGCTACCATGGGCGCGCAGAGATCGGCGATCTCCTTGTAGGTGACGATACTGCGAATCCGGTCGTCGTCCAGCCATTGATTCGGGTAGGCAGGATGCGGATTGGACCGATGGCGAACGATAATGTGTAGGACTTTGGCCATACTTCTCCTTCCATACCGGGTGCGTCAAAGCTAGTGTCTTAGGGACCGAAGATCTCCCATCGATCTTCGAACCGCTCCATTGCCTGCTGCCGACGAGGTGTGCAGGCGGTGGTGTAGTAGCCGTTATCTCTAAATGAGGCGCTCTCTAGCGCCCTCTCCCCCAAGATGTCCGCCGCCTCTTGGTAGCTCATTAGGAATATTCGCTTACGCGTCGGAAGGAGCCAGACGTATGCCAAGATGAGGTCGGCCGGCTTGGCCCATTCTTTTCTCAGACTGATCCTAGGGCTCTCCGAGCAGATGAGCCGGACAGTCCTGGGGTTTGCCTGACCTATCACAACGAAATCTCCGGCCTCCGATTGCAACGGGGGGCGGATTTTGAGCCCGCGTTCCTGCGCTCGCCGTTCGAATACCTCGCGGCCCTCTTGGCGCGTAGACAAAGACCCGACTGAATGTGGCTGATCGGGCTGAATCGACAGCCGCCCAGCCTCCAGAAGTCGAGCGACCTCCGGCAATCGGAGGAGATCCGCCAGCTCAGCGCTCGTAATGTTCATTACGACAATAGTCATTCCACTAATAATAGTAAATCACATTTCTTCCATAAGCAAGTAGTGTTTAATAGGATTCTGTAGGGACACCCTGGGTGGCACTGGACGTTCCGGCGTTCTTTCGCCGCAAGTCCAGCCGTTCTTGGAGAATAGAAGCCACGGTCGACCGGCGTGCAGGCCTCCGGGTCAAGTGCTCTCGCGGCGACCGTTCAGCCGCGTTCGTTTCCCGTGCGTGCCTCGAGCACCTTCCAGGCTCTGCGCGCGACGATCAGCTCTTCGTTGGTGGCCAGCGCCAACACAGTGACGGGAGAATCTGGGGTGGAGACGGCGCGGTCGCCTGTGCCAGTCTCGTTTCGTTCGCGGTCCAGATGGATGCCGAGGAATTCCAGACCCTCGCAGCATCCGGCGCGCAGGCGGGCGGAGTTTTCGCCGATGCCACCGGTGAACGCGACGGCCTCGATGCCGCCCATGGCGGCGGCATACGCGCCGATGGTCTTCTTGACCTGGTAAACGAAGACGGCCAGGGCGAGCGCGGCGCTGCGG
>JBAVIH010000239.1:0-3431 GCA_049686695.1 Bryobacteraceae bacterium
GCTCCCATTCGGCGGGCGGAGTCGCGGGCACGGCGGGCGGCGCGGTATGCGGCCGGTCGTAGAGTGGGGCTTCATCGGCCAGCTCGCGGTTGGGGATCTCGGCCACCACCTGCCCATGATGGCGCACGCGCAGCCGGCCGTCGCCGGTGACCTTGCCGATTTCCACTGCCTCCAGTCCCCACTTGCGGAACACCTGGTAAACTTCCTGCTCGCGTCCGCCGGCGGCCACCAGCAGCATACGCTCCTGCGATTCCGAGAGCATGATCTCGTACGGCGTCATGCCGGTTTCGCGCTGCGGGACTTTATCGAGCTCGATTTCGATGCCCACCTCGCCGCGGCTACCCATCTCGCAGGTCGAGCAGGTCAGGCCGGCCGCGCCCATGTCCTGAATGCCGACGATGGCGCCGGTTTGCATGGCTTCGATGCAGGCTTCGAGCAGCAACTTCTCCAGGAACGGATCGCCCACCTGCACGTTGGGGCGCTTCTGCTTGGATTCCTCGGTGAATTCGGCGCTGGCCATCGAGGCGCCGTGGATGCCGTCGCGGCCGGTGCGCGCGCCCACATAAATCACCGGGTTGCCGACGCCGGCGGCCTTGGCGTAGAACACGTCTTCCTTGCGGCAGACGCCGAGCGCGAACACGTTCACCAGCGGGTTGCCGTCGTAACACGGTTCGAAGAGGCACTCGCCGCCCACCGTGGGCACGCCGAAGCAGTTGCCGTAATGGGCAATGCCGGCCACCACGCCGGAAAGGATACGCCGGTTGCGGGCGCCGGTTTTCTTGTCGTCCAGGCGGCCGAAGCGGAGCGAATCGAGCACCGCGATCGGCCGAGCGCCCATGGTGAAAATGTCGCGCAGAATGCCGCCCGAGCCGGTGGCCGCGCCCTGGAAGGGTTCGATGAAGCTGGGGTGGTTGTGCGATTCGATTTTGAACGCGATCACATAGCCGCCGCCGATATCGATGATGCCGGCGTTCTCGCCCGGCCCCTGCACCACCAGCTTGCCGCGCGTGGGCAGCTTTCTGAGATGCAGGCGCGAGCTCTTGTACGAGCAGTGCTCGCTCCACATCACGCTGAAGATCCCCAGCTCGGTGTAGCTCGGCTCGCGGCCCAGGATTTCGACGATCTTCCGATACTCGTCCGGCGTGAGCTGGTGCTGGGCGATCAGATCGGGTGTGATGGCGATGGTGTTCACGGCCGCACCTCCGCCGCCGGCCGCGCGGCTTCAACCGCGGCCAGCATGGACTGAAAGACGCCCAGCCCGTCGGACGACCCCATCAGCGGATCCGAAGCGCGCTCGGGATGCGGCATCATGCCCATCACGTTGCGCTCGCGGTTGAGGATGCCGGCGATGTCGCGCAGCGAGCCGTTGGCATTATCCAGATAGCGGAACGTGACGCGGTCTTCGGCTTCGAGTTCGTCGAGCGTGCGGGGTTCGGCGAAGTAGCAGCCTTCGCCGTGGGCAATCGGCACGCGCAGCACCTGGCCCTCGCGAAGCGCGCAGGTGAAAGGCGAATGCGTGGTCGCGACGCTCAGCCGCAGCTCGCGGCAGATGAACTTGAGGCCAACGTTGCGGATCAGCGCGCCCGGCAGCAAACCGGCTTCCACCAGAATCTGGAAGCCGTTGCAGATGCCGAGCACCAGGCCGCCATCGGCGGCGAAGCGCTGCACCGCCTGCATCACCGGAGAGAAGCGGGCGATGGCACCGCAGCGCAGGTAATCGCCGTATGCGAAGCCGCCGGGGAGGATCACCGCATCCACGCCGCCGAGGGAGCGTGAATCGTGCCAGATATATTCCGTGGGCTGGCCCAGGTTCTGACTCGCCGCGTAAAACGCGTCGTGATCGCAATTACTGCCGGGAAAAACAATGACGCCGAATTTCATGAGCTTGTTGGGAGGGGAGGCAAACTTGAGTTTATCAAACCGCGGCGCGGCGGCGCGCGATGTGGGACAGACGCTTTCGTCTGTCAACTTCGTCTGTCAACCCACGGTCCGCGCCGAAAGGCCCTTCCAGTTGGCCGCCCCGAGCCGGTAGACTGGGAGAGAGGGCGACGCTAGCCGATGGCTGGCGCCGCTCACTCGAAGAAACCGGATGGCTTCCGATGAGAATCGAGCACCATGCCGCGCCCTGTCGCGATTTCGCCGCGCGCGAGGAGTCCATCGGTTGAACGCGAGCGTCGGCCTCAACGCCCTCATCGCCCTGATGATTGCCCGGTGGACCGGAAACTACATCGCCGTCATCTTCGGCGGCGCTTATATCACGGAGCGCGGGCGATGATATCCTATCGCGCGCTACTGGATAACTTCGCGGCCTACGGCCATGTTTAACTGGCCCGCGGCGGTCAGATACGATCCCACCAGGTTGATATAAGCTACTTCGGTTGCGCGGTAGTCTCTTTGAGCGTCCAGATAGTCCACCAGCGCCGCCTGGCCGCGCTGGTAGGCGAATGACATGGTGTCGCGGATTCGCGAGGCCGTCTCCAGATATCCGTCCTTGTGCCGATAGGGCGCCAACAGATTCGTCGAACTCACCAGCGTGTAGTAAGCCGAATCGACATCGCTGAATACCTGCGCCACCGCGGCGTCCTTTTGCCGCTCCGCATGGGTGATGTCGATTCGCGTGCGCTCCTTCTCGCCCTGATTCTTGTCGAAAATACGCAACGGGATGTTTACGCTGAATCCGATGTAAACGTCTATCGGCGGATTGTGCCCAAAGTCCACGCCGAAGGTGGGGTCGGTGGAACCGTTGGAAACGGCCAGTTTGTGGTCGGTTTCGGCCTTGTCGATGGTTTCGATGGCGGCCTTCAAATCCGGCCGGGTTGCCAGCGCCGCGGAACGGAACTCTTCGAGCGTCATCGCCTGTTCCTGGAATTCGAATGGCCCGGTTACGTCGAATTGGTCCACCGGAGTGCGGTCGTTGAGTAACATCAACAAGGTGATCTTCGCCGTGCGGGCGTTGACGATCGCGGTCTGATAGTCGGATTCGTATTGCGCGCGCTGCAGAACCAGCCGGTCCAGATCCACCCGCGCAATATCGCCGGACTTGAAACGCTCGCGGTTAATCGACAACTCCTTCTCGAAGTACTCCAGGTTCTCCCTGGCATTAGCCAGCAGAGCCTTGGCCTGCAAGGTCTGGACGAAGGCGCTGCGCAAATTGAAAAGCATCGTCCGCTCGAGATCGAGTTGTTGCGATTCCGCTACCGCGGTGCCCTTCTGCGCGCTCTCCAGGCGGAGTTCGCGTTTGTGCTGGCGTTCGTGCAAATAATCGAACGCGACCAGCGGGAGGGCGTAGGCCAGCGGACGGTACGGATTGATGTTGAAGGGCTGCAACTGGTCGAGGCCCGCGGTGAGGTTCGGGTTGGGCCGCAGAAACGCGGTAATCTCCTCCGCCTTGGATTCCTGGATATTCAGCACGCCCGCGCGCAGGTTGGGGT
>JBAVIH010000240.1:0-20271 GCA_049686695.1 Bryobacteraceae bacterium
GATGAGGTCCAGCACCCGGGCCGCGAGCAAGTCTTTTTCGCGATCGGTCATCACGTCATACTCTCGGGCTGAGAGGATAGCGTTACCGCGCCGGTCGTCATCTGACCAGGCTGGCGGATCGCCCCGCGAAATCCAGCACCCAGCCGGGGAAAATACCGAGGACCAGCGTGCCGATGGCAGGCAGCAGGAGGGCCGCCGACATCGCCGGCGTGAGGGGCTCAACGGGGGAAGTGACGTCGGCGGGATCGCGGAAATACATCATCACCAGAAGGCGCAGGTAGTAATACGCGGCCACCGCGCTGGTCAACAGCCCGAGCACGGTGAGCCACACCAGGTGCGATTCCAAAGCGGCTTTGAAGATGTAGAACTTGCCGAAAAAGCCGCCGGTGAGCGGCACGCCGATCAGCGAAAGCAGGAAAATGGAGAGCATGGCCGCGGTGAACGGCTGCTGCAGCCCGAGGCCGGCGAAATCCTCGATGCTCTGATACCGCTCTCCCTTTCCGGAAAGATGGCTGACCACGGCGAACGCGCCCACGTTCATGCAGGCGTAGGCCGCCAGGTAGAACATGGCGGCGGCGGTGCCTATTTCCGAGCGCGCCGCCAGCGCCACCATCACGTAACCGGCATTCGCGATGGAGCTGTAGGCCAGCATCCGCTTGACGTTCATTTGCAGCAGCGCGGCGAAATTGCCGATGGTCATCGAGAGCAGCGCGGAAATCCACACCAGCACCGCCCAGGCCTCGCCGACGGGCGCGAAGGCGGTCATGAAGATGCGGAGGAAGACGGCGAAAGCGGCCGCTTTGGGACCGGCGGATAGGAACGCGGCCACCGGCGTGGGCGCGCCCTGGTACACATCCGGCGCCCAGATCTGGAAAGGGGAAGCGGAGACTTTGAACGCCAGCCCGACGAACATCAGCGCAGCTGCCACGCCGACCATGGCCAGCACGGGCCCGTCGGGGCCGGCAACCACCGAATGCACCACGCTGAGATTGATGCTGCCGGTTTCGCCATAGATCAGCGCCACACCGTAGAGGAAGAAGCCGGTGGCGAACGAACCGAGCAGAAAATACTTGAGGGCGGCCTCATTGGCGCGCTTGTCGTCGCGCAGATAGCCAGCCAGGATGTAACTGGCGATGGACGAAATCTCCAGGCCGATGAAGACGATGATGAGGTCGTTGGCCGCGGCCATGATGCACTGACCGGCGATGGAAAACAGCAGCAGCGCGTGAAACTCGCTGGTGGCGGCCTGCTGGCGCTCGAGGAAGCTGAAGGATGGCAGGACGGTGAGGATGCCGACAGCCAGAACCAGCACGCGGAAGAAAGTCGCGAAGCCATCGACGATCAGCATGCCGCCGAACGCCGGGCCGGCCGCGGAATAAGCGACGATCGAGGCGAGAATGGCCGCCGCCAGGGTGGCCAGGCTGAGCGTTCCGTAGACCTTGGACTCGCGCCGGCCAAGCAACGCATCGAGCACCATCAACAACGTGCCCATCGCGGTGAGGATGATCTCGGGCAGGAAGCGGATCAGGTCGGCGGGATGGAACATCGGGCTAGCGGGCACGGCTCACCTCCGTGCGCGTCGGCATTCGGAGATCGACCCGGTAGGGAACGTTGACCTGGGTCTGTTCGAGCACGCGGGCGGTGGTCTTGCCCACGGGATCGAGGAACGATTTCGAGTAGACGCCCATCCAGACCATCATCGCGATCAGCGGAACCACCACCGCCCACTCGCGGAGGTTGAGGTCGGGAAAATGCGATCGCACTTCCCCTTTCAACGCGCCGTAGAAGACGCGCTGGTACATCCAAAGCATGTAGCAGGCGGAGAGAATGACGCCCAGCGCGGCCCAAACGGCCCAGGTGAAGTTGGCGATGGCGGCGCCTTGCAGCACCAGGAATTCGCCGACGAAGTTGTTCAGCAGCGGCAGCCCGATGGAAGCCAGCGTGGTGACGAGGAACACGGTGGAAAGCCACGGCGCGGCGGTGGCGACGCCGCCGTAATCCTCGATGGCGAGCGAGTGGCGGCGCTCGTACATCAGCCCGACCAGCGCGAACAGCGCGCCGGTGGTGATGCCGTGATTGAGCATTTGGTACACCGCGCCGTCCAGCCCCAGTTGGGTGAAGGAAAAGATGCCGAGAACGACGAAGCCGAGGTGGCTGACCGACGAATACGCCACCAGTTTCTTCATGTTCGGCTGCACCATGGCGACCAGCGCGCCGTAGATAATGCCGATGATGGCCAGCACCGCGATCCACGGCGCGCAGCGGCGCGCGGCGGCGGGAAATAGCGGCAGCGCGTAATGCAGGATACCGAAGGTTCCCATCTTCAGCATGACGGAGGCCAGCATCACCGAACCGGCGGTGGGAGCTTCGACGTGCGCGTCCGGCAGCCAGGTGTGGAGCGGGAACAGCGGCACCTTGATGGCGAAGGCGGCGAAGAAGGCCAGGAAGAGCAGCATCTGCTGATAGGGCGTGAAGCTGAGACGGCCGCTCGAGAGCTGGTCCAGGATGGCGGCGTAGCCGAACGTCCCGGCGCGATTGTAGAGATAAATGATGGCGGCCAGCATCAGCACCGAACCGGCCATGGTGTAAAGGAAGAATTTCACCGCGGCGTAGATGCGGCGCTCGTGGCCCCAGATGCCGATCAGGAAATACATGGGGACCAGGCTGACTTCCCAGAACACGTAAAACAAAAACAGGTCCTGCGCCAGAAAGACGCCCACCAGGCCGACTTCCAGCAGCAGCAAGAAGGCGTAGAACTCCTGGACGCGATTCTGAATGTGGTTCCAGCTAATCAACACGCAGATAGGCGTGAGGAAGGTGGAAAGCAGCACCAGCCACAGGCTGACGCCATCGGCGGCGATGTGGAAACGGATTTCGGGCGAAGAGATCCAAAGCCAATCGACCGTCAATTGATCGCCGGCCACGCTGCGGTCGAACCAGCCGAGCAGCGCCAGCGAAGCGATAAACGTCACCAGCGAAATCGCCAGCGCCCAATAGCGGCTCGAGGCCGGCGAGGAGCGCGGCAGCGCCAGCGCGATCAAGAACCCGGCGGCCGGAAGCAGCAGAACGAGCAGGAGCAGGTTCATCGCAGGCCCCCCAACACCACCATCGCCGCCATGCCAAAGATCACCAGCACGCCGCCGAATGCCACCCAGGTGGCATAACTGCGCGTATTGCCGGACTGCGCCAGGCGCAACACTTCGCCGATGCCCTTGGCGCGCGCGCCGATGCCGTTCACGATTGCGTCGATCAGCCCAACGTCGGCGCCCTTCCAGAGCACCACGCGCGAGCCGTTCACCAGGGGCCGCACCACGGCCGCATCGTAGATCTCATCCACGAAATACTTGTTGTAGATCAGCGTGTAAAGCCCCTTGGCGCCGCTCACGATGGAATCGGGGAGACCCGGCTGGAACACGTACATTAGGGCGGCCAGCGCGATGCCCAGCAGGCCGGCAGCGCTGGCGATGGCCATCGGACCAGCCGCTTCCGGCGCTTCAACCGCCGGAAAAACGGTGCGAAGAAAGTCCGGGACCCGGAACACATATGTTCCGCCAAGCGAAAGCGCCGCGAGAATCACCAGCGGCACTATCATCACGGGCGGCGATTCGTGCGGATGCTCCTGGCCGCGATAGCGCCCGAAGAAGGTCATGAAGAACGCGCGGAAGACGTAGAACGCGGTCATGCCGGCAGTGAAAACGCCGGCCCAGTACAGCCACGGCGCGCGATGAGCGGCGGCCAGCAGGATCGCATCCTTGCTCCAGAAACCGGACGTAAGCGGAAACCCCGCGATGGCGAGCGAAGCGCAGAGCATCACCCAGAAGGTCCAGGGAATCTTGGTCCGCAGCCCGCCCATCCGCCGCATGTCCTGTTCGCCGGCAAGAGAGTGGATCACCGCGCCCGCGCCGAGGAACAGCAGCGCCTTGAAAAACGCGTGCGTCATCAGGTGGTAGATGCCGGCCGAAAAAGCGCCGCAGCCGACGCCCACGAACATGTAGCCGAGCTGGGAAACCGTCGAGTAGGCGAAGACCTTCTTGATATCGTTCTGCGCCAGGCCGATAGTCGCGGCGACGAACGCGGTGGCGATGCCGATGTAGGCGATCACGTCCATCGCGATGGGAGCGTGCGTGTAAATGACCCACGACCGCGCCGTCATATAAACGCCGGCGGTGACCATGGTGGCCGCATGAATCAGCGCGGAGACGGGCGTGGGACCGGCCATGGCGTCGGGCAGCCAGACGTACAGCGGAATCTGCGCGGACTTGCCGCACGCTCCGAACATCAGCAGGATGCCAATGAGGGTGAGCAGCCCGACCGGCGCGCCCGGCGCCTGCGCGAACACGCGGGCGAAATCCAACGAGCCAAACTGGCGGAAGATCAGGAACATCGCCAGCGAAAAACCGAAGTCGCCGATCCGGTTCACGATGAACGCCTTGTTGCCGGCGTCGGTGGCGAACTTCTTATCGAAATAGAAGCCGATCAGGAGGTAGCTGCACAGCCCGACGCCCTCCCAGCCGACGAACAGCACCAGGTAGTTGGCCGCCAGCACCAGCGTCAGCATGAAAAACATGAACAGGTTGAAAAAGGCGAAGAAGCGGTAGTAGCCGCCCTCGTGCGCCATGTAGCCGATCGCGTAAATGTGGATCAGCGAGCCGACGCCGGTGACCACCAGCAACATCACGGCGGTGAGGCGATCGACCGAGAAATCGAAGCCCACCGAGAGCGTGCCGCTCTGAATCCACGTGAAGTAATGCTCAGTGTAGGCGGCTGGAAGACCGCCCAGACCCGCCAGAGTCTTCAGCACCCACAGAAAGGCGAGGACCACGCTGCCGATGGCGAACGTGTTGACCAGCCCCTTGGAAAAGCGGCGGCCGAACAGGCCGTTGATCAGGAAGCCGGCCAGCGGAAGTACGGGTATGAGCCAGAGTTGCATCGGTCGCGTTTCAGTTCTTCATCGAGTCCAGGTCGTCGATATTCAGTGTGCCGCGGTTCTTGAAAACGGTCAGAATGATCGCCAGGCCGACCGCCGCCTCGGCCGCCGCCACCACCATCACGAAGAACGCGAACAAATGGCCGGCCACCTGCTGCCGCTGGTAGGCGAAGGTGATGAAGGTCAGGTTGACGGCGTTCAAAATCAGCTCGATCGACATGAACATGGTGATGATGTTGCGGCGGAAAATGAAGCCGGCGACGCCGAGTGAGAACAGCACCGCGCTCAGCATCAGAAACCAGGAAAGCGGAACGTGCCCCGTCATTCGAGCTCCTTCCGCGCCAGCACGATGGCGCCGACGATGGCGATCAGGATCAGAATCGAGGTGATCTCAAAAGGCAACAGGTAAGTGGTGAACAGCGCGCGGCCCACCGCCTCCGCCGTGCCGCCGCGGAAGCCGCCGAAGTGCACCTCGGTGTCGCGTGGGTAGATGCGGGCGGTGAAAAACGCCAGCAGCGCCAGCAGCGCCACCAGCACGGGCACGCCCAGCAGGCTGGCTATGAAAGAGCGGCCGGCCTTGGTCTCGCCGCCGGCATTCAACAGCATGATGACGAAGACGAACAGCACCATGACGGCGCCCGCGTAGACGATGACCTGCGCGGCGGCGATGAATTCGGCGCCCAGCAGCAGGTACAGCACGGCCAGCGATCCCATCACGGCGATCAGCGAAACGGCGCTCGAAATGGGGTGACGCTGCACCACCACGTTGATGGCGGCCACCACCGCAATGCCCGCGAAAACCAGAAAGAGAATCACGTCCATTTCACTCGCCTCACGAAAGCACGGCGATCGCCAAAGCGGTTACCAGCAGGTTCAACACGGCGACCGGGAACAGAACCTTCCAGGCGAAGCCCATCAGTTGATCGTAGCGGAAGCGCGGCAGTGTGCCGCGAATCCAGATAAAGAGAAATAGGATGGCGCCGGTCTTGGCGCAGAACCAGAAAAGCGGTAACAGGATGCTCTGCACGATCGGCACCAGAAAGACCGCCGCGACGAGGAGGAAAACCATCCCGGCCGGCGGGAACGTGTAACGGTCGCGATCGCGCCGAGGGTTCAGCCCGCGCCAGACCGTGACTACACCGGCGATCGCGAAAATCGCCACCGGCACGTAGCCGGAGCCATACGCAGCCGGCCACGGCGCCACCCATCCTCCCAGGAACAGCAGCGTCGCCATGCAACTCACCGTGATCATGTTGGCGTATTCGGCCATGAAGAACGAGGCAAACTTCATGCTGCTGTACTCGGTGTGGAAGCCCGCCACCAGCTCGTTTTCGGCTTCCGGCAGATCGAACGGCACCCGGTTGGTTTCGGCGAACGCGGCGATCAGGAAGACGAGGAAGCTCACGTACTGAAAGCCGTGAAACAGGTTCCAGTTCCACATCCAGCCATCCTGCGTCTCCACCAGTTTGCGCAGGCTCAGGGTGTTCGAAACCAGCAGCGGCGCGGCGATGGCGAGCGAGAGCGGCAACTCGTAGCTGATCATCTGCGCCGAACTGCGCAGGCCGCCCAGCAGCGCGTATTTATTGTTCGAGCTCCAACCGGCAAGCGCGATGCCGTATACGCCCATCGACGAAGCCCCCAGAATGAAAAGCACGCCGAAGTTGAGATCGGCGAGTTGCATATACGTCCGGTAGCCGGCCACCTGGACACCGGGGCCGAAGGGAATCACGGCGATGGAAAGCAGGGCCATGGTGATGGCCAGGAACGGCGCCGCCAGGTACAGCGGCTTGTTGACGTACGGCGGCACCAGGTCTTCCTTGGTGATGAGCTTGATCACGTCGGCCAGCGGCTGCAGCAGGCCGTGCGGGCCCACGCGATAGGGGCCGGGCCTCACCTGGATATGGGCGATCAACTTTCGCTCCACCCACTGCAGGTAAGCGAGGATGGTCATGAGCGCGCCGAACACCACGAAGATCTTGATCAGGCTGATGACAATAAACGAGTCCATTAGCGGCTCAAGCGGCTTTCCAGTACCGAGTTCAGTACCTTAGAATAACGCCCCAGCGTGCCCGACGCGAACAGGCCGTTGCGATCCGACCGCACTAAGCCGGCCGCGTCCGGGACGGCAAGGCGGCCGTTGACCGGCATGGTTTGCGCCGCGCCGCCAGCGGCCAGCACCGGCGCCGCGACATCGTAGCCGCGGACGTTCTTGCGGATTTCTTCGAAAACGGCGTCCGGTGTCCAGGGCCCAAGCGCGGCCGCCACTCCCATTTCGCGCGCGATGAAGCCGATGATCTCCAGGTCCGGCTTGGCGCCCATGGTGTTGATGGCGCGCTTGAGGCGCTGCACTTCGCCGGTGCCGCTGGTGACCGTGCCGTTTTTTTCGTAGGCGCACGCGGCCGGCAGCACGACGTCGGCCTGAAGCGCGGTTTCAGTGAGGAACAAGTCCTGCACCACCAGGAAGCCGGCCTTGCGCGCGGCGCGCTCGAGCGGATTGGCGCCCACCACCCACAGCACGCTCAGCTCGGCCGCCAGCATTTCGTCGAGGCGCAAACCCGCTTGCGCGGAGGGCTGGTAACCGGGCAGCAGCTCCGGTGTAAGTCCCATGTCGATGGCGCCGCGCGAATTGGCGTAATCCACCAGGCAAATGTAGCGCACCGGAATGCCGAGCGATTCGCCGAACTCCACCAGCTTGCGCAGTTCCCCGCCCTGGTAGGAATCGTCGAACAGGATCACCAACTCGGGCTCGGCCCTCAGCTTGTCGCGCAGCGATTCGTAGTCGCGGCCCCGCACGACGGAGGCGGCGTATTTATCTTCGCGCACGGCCTTCGGCGTCACCACGTAGACGCGGGCCTGGTGGTGCCGCCAGTTGGCGCGGATCTGGTAAGACAGCAGCGGATGCTCCAGCGCCAGATCGGCGCCCAGCACCAGGAACGCCTTGCTTTCGTAAAGGTCCGCCACGGTGGCCAGCTTGGCCTGCGAGCCGCTCAGCGCGTCCACCAGCGTCACCACGTCGCCGGTGCGGTGATGGTCGATGTTGTTGGTGCCGAGCACCGTCCGCGCGAACTTCTGCAAATAGTAGTTTTCTTCGTTGCTGGTGTGGTTGGAACCGACGATGCCGAAGCTGCCCGCGCCAATCGTCTGCTTGAATTTCTCGGCCACCGCGGCCAGCGCCTGCGACCACGAAACCTCTTCCAGCTTGCCGTTGACGCGCATCAGCGGCGCTTGCAGACGGTCGGGATGGTCGTAGAAATCGAAACCGTAGCGGCCCTTGATGCAGAGGAATTCGCCGTTGATGCCGGAGCGGTCGCGATTGTTGCCGCGCAGAATGCGGTCGTTGCGCGTGCCGAGCGTCGTCTTGCAGCCATCCGAGCAGTGCGTGCAGATGGTGCCGACGTGGGTCATCTCCCAGGGTCGCGTCTGGTAGCGGTAGATGCCGCTGGTGAGCGCGCCGACCGGGCAAATGTCGATGCAGGCGCCGCACTCGTCGCACTCCAGGTGATCGCCGTGATTGGGCGCGATTTCCGAAAACGCCCCGCGCTCGACCACACCGAGCGCATTCACGCCCATCCCTTCGTTGCAGATGCGCACGCAGCGGTAGCACAGGATGCAGCGCGGCGCATCGAAAAACACCACCGGCGAATATTGTTTTTCCGGAGTGTGGACCTTGCTTTCGGTGTAGCGGCTCTCGCCGGCGCCATAGCGGAACACCATGTCCTGCAATTCGCACTCGCCGCCCTTGTCGCACACCGGGCAATCGAGAGGATGATTGGTGAGCAGGAATTCGAGCATGTACTTGCGCGCCGCCGCCACTTGCGGCGTTTCCGTGCGCACCACCATGCCCTCGCCGACCGGCAGCGTGCAGGCCGTCATCAGCTTGGGCATTTTCTCCACTTCCACCAGGCACATCCGGCAGGCGGCTTGCAGCGTTAGGCCTTCGTAATAACAAAACGCAGGTATCTCTATCCCAGCCAGTTTCGCGGCGTCGATCACCAGCATTCCCGCCGGTGCTTCGACCGCGTGCCCGTCGATCGTGAGCTTTACCGTGTCCGCCATTACGCCGTCACCATCCGGTTGGAATGCTCGAAGGGGCACGGCTTGCCGTTCAGATGATCTTCGAATTCCTGGCGGAATTTTTCGACGAAGGAAATCATCGGCATCGCGGCTGCGTCGCCCAGCGGACAAAAGGTGCGGCCCAGCATGTTTCTCGCGATGTCGCCCAGCAGGCCGATATCCTGCTCGGTTCCGCCCCCACCGTGGAAACGCGTCATGATCTTGTTGAGCCAGGTGGTGCCCTCGCGGCAAGGAATGCACCAGCCGCAGCTTTCGTGCGCGTAAAACTTCATCAGCCGCATGCAGGCCTTCACCATGCAGGTGTCTTCGTCCATGATCACCACGCCGCCCGAGCCGAGCATGCTCTTGCGCTGCGCCATGGAATCGTAATCCATGGTGGCGCCTTCGCACTCCGCGGCCGTCAGCACCGGGCACGACGATCCGCCGGGTATGAACGCTTTCAGCTTTTTCCCGTTCCGCATGCCGCCGCCTACTTCCGCGATCATCTGCTCGACCGGGAAGCCCAGCCGCAGTTCATACACGCCCGGTTTGTTGATGTGGCCGGTCAGGCAAGTCATTTTGGTGCCGCCGGCCTTGGGCACGCCCAGTGCCGCGAACGCCGCGCCGCCGTTCAACAGGATCGCTGGCGCGGCGCAAAAAGTCTCGACGTTATTCAGCACCGTGGGGCACTGGAACGCGCCCACCACGGCCGGAAACGGCGGCCGGATGCGCGGCACGCCGCGCTTGCCCTCGAGCGATTCCAGCAGCGCCGATTCCTCGCCGCATTCGTACGAGCCTGCTCCCGTGTGCGTGTACAAATCGAAATCGAAGCCCGTGCCCTGAATGTTCTTGCCCAGCCAGCCGCGCTGGGTAGCCTCCGCGATGGCGCGGTCCATGATGTCGATCAGGTAGCGATACTCGCCGCGAATGTAGATCCAGCCCGCGTGCGCATCCACAGCCAACCCCGAAATGAGAACGCCCTCGATCAACTGGTGCGGATCGTTTTCCATCAGCACGCGATCCTTGCACGTGCCGGGCTCGCCTTCGTCCGCGTTGACTACGATGTATTTCGGCTTGGGCGAATTGCGCGGCACGAAACTCCACTTCATGCCGGCGGGAAACCCCGCTCCGCCGCGCCCGCGCAGGTTCGACGCCTTCATCTCGTTGATGATCTGCTCGGGCGTCATCTTGGCGGCCTTCAGGAACGCCTGGTAGCCCTCGGTCGCGAGATAAGTGTCGATGGACTCGGAGTGCGGCATGCCGAAACGGCGCGACAGCACCCTGGTTTCGAGCGGGCTGGGTTCGTTGTACAGCATGTTCTATTGCTTCTTCCTCAGGCCGTCCAAAAGCCGGTCGAGTTTCTCCGGCGTCACGAAGTGATGAAAATCGTAATTGATTTGAATCGCCGGCGCCCAGGAGCAGGCGCCCATGCACTCCACTTCTTCGATGGAAAACTGCCCGTCCGCGGTGACGCCATGGTTTTCGATTCCCAGCTTTTCGCAGGTATGTTCGAGCAGTCGATCGGCATCGTGCAGCAGGCAACTGATATTGGTGCAGACCTGCACGTGATACTTACCCCGCGGCTGGCGGTGCAGCATGCTGTAATACGAAACCACTTCGTTGACCTGCAGCGGCGTCACGCCGACGCGTTGGGCCACTTCCTCCACCAGTTCGTCGGTGACCGATCCGACCTCGTCCTGCGCGTAGAGGAGCATCGGTATCATTGCCGCGCGCTGCCGCCCGGCGGGATAGCTCTCGAGCAGCTTGGCCAACCTGGCTTCCAATTGGGGAGAGAATGTCATGGGCGGTTTATCGATCCGTGTCTCCTAGAACGAAATCCATGCTGCCGATGCCGGCGATCACGTCGGCGA
Organism: Bryobacteraceae bacterium; assembly: GCA_049686695.1. Classification (GTDB taxonomy): domain Bacteria; phylum Acidobacteriota; class Terriglobia; order Bryobacterales; family Bryobacteraceae; genus Bog-375. The sequence goes on from JBAVIH010000240.1 coordinate 10,852, forward strand.
TCAGCGTGCCTTCCACCATGCGCGGGGTAGCCTGCAAATTACCGAAGCTGGGCGTGCGCATGTGAACCCGGTACGGCCGCGCGGTGCCGTCGGCAACCACGTAGTAAGCCAGCTCGCCGCGCGGCGATTCGATCACCTGGTAGACTTCGCCTTCCGGCACGCGGAAGCCCTCAGTGACAATCTTGAAATGGTAGATGAGCGCCTCCATCTGCGTCTTCATCTTGTCGCGGTCGGGCAGCACCACGTGCGGAGAGTCCGCCTTCCACGGGCCCGCCGGCATGCCGTCGAGCGCCTGGCGCACGATCCGCGCGCTCTGCCGCATCTCCTCGATACGCACCTGGTAGCGCGCGTACACGTCGTTTTCCGTGCGCACCGGCACTTCGAAATCGAACTTGTCGTAGCTGGAGTACGGCGCGTCCTTGCGCGCGTCCATCTTCAAACCGGCGGCGCGCAGCATGGGACCGGTCACGCCCAGGTCGAGCATGTCTTCCAGCGGAATGGTTCCGACGCCGCGCGTGCGGCCGATCCAGATCCGGTTGTTGGTGAGCAGATCCTCGTACTCGTCCACCCGGCTGGGAAACACGTCGATGAACTTCTTCACCCGCTCCTGCCATCCTCGCGGCGGCTCCAGCGCCAGCCCGCCGATGCGAATGTAGCTGGTCATCATGCGCTGGCCGGAGAACATTTCGAAGATGCGCAGGATGTCTTCGCGCTCGCGGAAGCAGTACAGGAATACCGACATGGCGCCGATGTCGATGGCGTGCGTGCCCAGCCACACCAGGTGGCTGTTGAGGCGCGTCAGCTCCGTCAACATCACCCGCATCCACTGCGCCTGCGGCGGAATCTCCAGCCCGAGCAGTTTCTCCACCGCCAGGCACCATCCCAGGTTGTTCGAAAGCGGCGCCAGGTAATCCACCCGGTCGGTGAGGGTCACCGCCTGCTGATAGAACTTGACTTCGAATTCCTTTTCGATGCCGGTGTGCAGGTAGCCGATGTCGGGCTGGCAGCGCACGATGGTTTCGCCGTCCAGTTCCAGCAGCAGCCGCAGCACGCCGTGCGTCGAGGGATGCTGCGGGCCCATGTTGAGCACCAGCGTGCGTCTGCCGGAGCTGAGCTCTTCGATCTTGACCGTAGCGGCGACTCCTGGCGCGTCCGGTTCGCTCATGGTCAGATCCTCGCGCCCGTGATGGGGTAATCCTTGCGTAGCGGGTGGCCTTCCCAATCGTCGGGCAACATGATGCGGCGCAGATCGGGATGATTCGGGAAGCGGATGCCGAACAGGTCGAACACTTCACGCTCATACCAGTTCGCGCCCCGCCACACCGCAGTCACGCTCTCGATGGCCGGATCGGCGCCGCTCACGCGGCATTTCAGGCGCACCCGCTGGTTCTTCTCCACCGAATGCAGATGGTAGACCACCTCGAAACGCGGCTCGGCTGGATAGCGGTCGACCGCCGTGACCGAGCTTAAGCGCACGAATTTCTGGTCGTATTTCAGAAACCCGCAGATGCTCGCAATCTTGGCCGCGGCGATTTCGAGGGTCAACTCCGAGCGGTCGAACTTGCCGCCGGTAATGGCGTCGCCGTCGAATTCCGCCACGGCAAGAGCCAGAGCGTGTTCGCGCAATGGATCGGGCAGCATAGCAGTTCTTATCGTTTCCGGTCCGCGGTGGAATCGGGCGACCAGTCGAGCGCGCCTTTTTTCCAGATGTAAAAGAAACCGGCCAGGATCAACACTACGAATACAAGCATCTCGACGAACCCGAACATCTTCAGCTCGCGGTATACCACCGCCCAGGGATACAGAAAGATGGCCTCGATATCGAACAGGATGAACAGCATCGCCACCAGGTAGAATTTCACGCTGAAACGATGGCGCGCGTCGCCGGTGGGAACGATGCCCGATTCGTAAGGCATGTCCTTCACTCGGTTGCGCAGGCGCTTGCCGAGCACGTAGGAAACCGCGATCAGCCCGGCCGCCGTCGCCATGGCCAGCAGGGCCTGCACCAGCACAGGAAAGTACTGTTCAGCGTATGATTCTGGCATGCGATTCGGGAAGTTGCGGCCTAAACTTGACTATAATGGGTGCAAAAGTAGAGTGTCAACCGTCGATGGAGATCCCCGTAGTGATTAATGGCGAAACGCGCACCGTGGCCCCGCGGCAAACCTTGCTGGAACTGCTGCGAAGCCTCGGCCTCGATCCGGAGCGCGTGGCCGTCGAACTCGACCGCCGCATCGTCAAACAAGCGCAGTGGGCCGGCACCGTGGTCGAAGCCGGCGCGCGAATCGAAATCGTACAGTTCGTCGGCGGCGGTTAGCGCCTGGTAGGACAGACCATCGCTTTTCGTGGTCTGTCGCGCCTCGCCAAAGCACGACAGACGACCAAAACCGATCGTCCGTCCCACCTCGCGCTTACGTAAAGCTGCGGATGGCGTGAGCTTCGTCTTCGTGAACGTCGAAGACGGTGTACAGCTTGGTGATCTGCAGCAGGTCCTTCACCCGCTTGGTCAGGTTGAGCAGTTTCAACTGCCCGCCGCTATTGGTAACGGTGGTAAACCCCGATACCAGCTCGCCGATGCCCGAACTGTCGATGTAGGAAACGTCTCCCAGGTTGAGCAGGATCTTCTTCTGTCCCTTGCTCACCATGTCTCGCAGGGCCTCGCGCAGCGCACTGGACCCTTCGCCGAGAGTGATTCGACCGGCCACGTCCACCACGGTGACGTCGCCCACTTGCCGAGTAGCCAAATTAACGCTCACTGAATATCCTCCTGGAATTTCAAAGAATCTATTTAGACACCGCAAACTTCACTAAAGTTACTTCGGTTCCCGCCGGCTCCACATGGCGGGCATGAAAATCGTCCATGAACGACCGGATCAGAAAAATGCCGCGGCCGGAGGTTCGCAACAGGTTCTCCGGGGTAAGCGGATCGGGCAGATTGGCATAATCGAAACCCTCCCCTTCGTCGGCGATCCGAACCGTGAAGCGGCTGCCGTTCATGCTGGCCGAAAAGCGCACCTTCTTGTTCGCGTTGTACCGGTTGCCATGCACCACCGCGTTGACCATGCTCTCGCGCACGGCCAGCCCGATCTTCATCAGATCTTCCTCTTCGAAACCGGACCGCCGCGCCAGGCCCACGGCCAGGTCTTCGGCGTGGTCCACGCTGTCCAGGGTGGAATCGAGCGACCTTTCCACGGATTCCGTTGCTGGGCGCGAAGGATCCCCCATTGCGATAGCGGCCACGTGGCCAAAGCGAATCGTCAGAATAAATTAACGCGGACGCGAAAGTCAAGGACGAAGACGCCCGTGCGCGCCGGTAAACAACGACGCCCTCAGCCCGAGAGGGCGTAAGAAAATAGCCCACGGCGTGAGCCGTGACGAAACTCGACGCCCCCTCCCAGCCCCGGAACGGGGCGGAAGAGCGCTCGCGAAAATGCCTTGCGCCCCATGCCGACGTCTTTTCCCAACGGCTCACGCCGCGGGCTATGATCTCTTGCTCCTCCGAAGCTTCAATCGCACCCAACGCCGCGCGCCAACTCGCGCCCGCGGCCTCACAGCGGCACCCGGCCCGAGCCCTGCCCGCGAAACTGCGGCGGCCGCTCCCGGCGCAGTTCCTCGATCAACTCCACCACCTTGCGCGCAATTCCGTCGCGGACCTGGCAATGCTCCGGGTAGGTCATCGCGACCGGGTCGGGAATCTCCCATTCGATCAGTCGAGCCGGCGTGTGCTCCAGCGGAAGCGGCCGCTGGCACATGTTGACGACCACGTCGAAGTGGATGCGGGCCAGGTTTTGCAGGCTCTTCGGGTAGTGATCCCGCATCACGATATTCTTTTCCTGCATGGCGCGTACGGTATCCGGCGCGACGCACCAGCCCGGCGCCAGACCGGCGCTGGCCGGGATCATCACGTCGCCGCCCAGCGCACGCGCGAAGCCTTCGGCCATCTGGCTGCGGCAGGAATTGCCGACACAGACGAATAGAACGCGGATACGGTTTTCGGTCACAGTTTGTCCAGGAACAGCCGATGCACCCGCGCGTCTCGGGTGAGCTCGGGGTGGAAGGTGGCGGCCAGGTGCGGGCCTTGCTCCACCAGCACCGGATCGCCGCCGTAGCGTGCTAACACCTTCGCCCCCTCGCCAACCCGGCGGATGATCGGAGCGCGAATGAAGACGGCCTCCAGCGGGCCGGGCGCCGTGCGGCGTTCGAAATCGGCGTCGGGTTCGATAAAGGTCACCCGGCTGTCCACCTGCCGGCCGTAACCGTTGCGCTCCACCGCGATATCCATCAGCCCGAGGCTCTCCTGCGCCGGCCCGGAAACCTCGCTCGCCATCAGAATGGCCCCCGCGCAGGTGCCGAATACCGGCTTGCCGCGGGCGAATTCCTCGAGCGGTTCCATCAGGCCATCGTACCGCAGCAACTTCAGCATGGTGGTGCTTTCGCCGCCGGGAATCACCAGCCCGTCCAGGCCGGCAAACTGCGCGGCATGGCACACATAGACGGGCTCGGCGCCGGCGCGCTGCAAGGCCTCGCCATGGGCGGCGAAATCGCCCTGCAGCGAGAGCACCCCCACTTTCTTCATTACCAGCCCCGGGTCTGCATCAGCTCGCCCTCCGGCAGTTTGGCAATGTCCAGGCCGGGCATGGCCTCGCCCAGCGCCCGGCTGGCCTCCAGCAGCTTCTCCGGATTGTCGAAATTCTTCGCGGCCTGCACAATCGCCACTGCGCGCGCCGAAGGATCGGACGATTTGAAGATCCCCGAACCGACGAAAACCGCCTCCGCGCCCAGTTGCATCACCAGCGCCGCATCCGCCGGAGTGGCGATGCCGCCGGCCGAAAAGTTCGGTACCGGCAGCTTGCCGTGCGCGGCCACCCACTCCACCAGCTCGAGCGGCGCCTGCAACTCCTTGGCCTGGTGTACCAGTTCCTCTTTGCCCAGGACCGTGAGGTGCTTCATCTCCCTCACGATGGTGCGTATGTGGCGGACCGCTTCCACGATGTTCCCGCTGCCGGCTTCGCCTTTGGTGCGGATCATGGCCGCGCCTTCGGCGATACGCCGCAGCGCTTCGCCCAGGTTGCGCGCGCCGCAGACGAACGGCACTCTGAAATCGCTCTTGGCGATGTGGTGCTCTTCGTCGGCCGGCGTCAGCACTTCGCTTTCGTCGATGAAATCGACGCCCAGCGCTTCCAGTATGCGCGCCTCCATGAAGTGGCCGATGCGCGCCTTGGCCATCACCGGGATATTCACCTCATCCATGATCTTCTCGATGATGCCGATGTTGGCCATCCGCGCCACGCCGCCATCCCTGCGGATATCCGAAGGCACACGCTCCAGCGCCATCACCGCCGACGCCCCCGCGTCCTCCGCGATCTTGGCCTGCTCGGCGTTGGTGACGTCCATGATGACGCCGCCCTTCAGCATCTCCGCCAGCCCGACCTTCACTCGAAAACTCTCGCTCGTAAACTCGAACATCGCTTTGCTCCCTTGTGGCGCAGGCTGTCCAGCCTGCTGAGCCGAGAGTCATCTCGGCTTTTCTTCTTCCCTGTCCACTATTCCAGTGAACATGTATTGACCTTAGCCCTCATTCCGTAATGTCCGTGCCAACCGCGCCCCCGAGGGGGCGCCCCCTGGGCCGGGCTCCGATGCGCCGGCGCGCCAATGCCCTTCGGAGCCGCGACCGTAAGGGAGCGGTTGCCAAAATCAACCTGACATGCCCTCAAACCATCGCCGTCACCGGCTCGCCGCTGGGATGCCCGCTAGCCAGTTCCGCCGCCGCCAATTTCCCGATGACGGCCAGCCCGTCGCGAATCTGCTGCGGCGCCAACCCCGCGAAACTCAGTCGCAGCCCGCCCGGCTCCTGCCGCGTCACCGCGAAATACCGCGCCGGCAAGTATGCCACTCCCAGCTTCTGCGCGCGCGGCAGCAGTTCACCGGCATCCAGCGGCTCCGGCAGGCTCACCCACAGGTTCATGCCGCCCTCCGGCCGCGTCCAGCGCGTGCCGGGCGGCAGAAACTCGCGGCAGGCTTCCAGGGTAACCCGCAGCCGTTCCCCACCCGCCCCGAGCAACCGCTGGCGATGCGCCTCCAACCGGCCAGACTCGGCGAATTCGAGCAGCACCGCCTGCGAAAGCTGATCGCTGTGCAGATCCGCCGCTTCCTTGGCATGGCGCAGCCGGTCGAGCAGCGGCTTCGGGCCCACCACCCAGCCCACCCGCAGACCCGGAAAACTGGCCTTCGAGAAACTGCGCAGCAGCACCGTGCCGCCATGCTCGTCGAGCTGCTTGAGCGCCTCGAGCGGCTGGCCCTCATATCGCAGCTCGCTATACGGATCGTTCTCCACCACCGGAACCCCGGCCGATAGCGCCGCTTCCAGCAGCCCCCGCCGCGCCGCCATCGGCAGCGTCGCCCCGGTGGGATTCTGAAAGTCCGGCGTCACCACGATCAGCTTCGGCCGGTCTCGTTCCAACACCCGCACCAGCCGTGGAATTTCCATCCCGTCGGCGCCCACCGGAACCGCCGCCAGCCGCGCGCCCATCCCCAAAAGCAGGTTCTTCAGCCCCGGGTAGACCGGATCCTCGACCGCAACCGCGTCTCCCGGCCGCAGCAACACGCGGCCAACCAGGTCGAGCCCCTGCTGGCAGCCGTTGGTGATCAGCAGGTCGTCCCCCGCGCCCGCCACGCCCTGCCGGTGCGCTTCATCGAGTAGATACCGGCGCAGCGGTTCGTATCCGGCCGGCGACCCCAACTGCAATATATCGGCCAGATCCGTCCGCTCCAGCACCGCCGCGCAACTGACGCGGAATTCGTCCAACGGAAACAACTCGCGCGAAGGCCACGAGGTGGCAAAGCTGATGGTTTCGCGTCCCAGCGCAGCCGACGGAACCGGGACCTCGCCACGCTCCGGCAACGCGCCCCAGCGCACCGCGCTGGAGCATGGCGCCGCAGTCACGAAACTGCCCTTCCCCACCCTGCCGGCGATCATGCCTTCGGCCTCGAGCATCTCGTAAGCCGCCGCCACAGTCGTCCGGTTCAGTCCCAGCGAACCAGCCAATTCGCGAGTGGCTGGCAGCCGCTTCCCCTGTCCCAATTCCCCGGACCGAATCCTATCCGCAAACTGCTCGTATAATTGGCGGTAAAGCGGCACGTCCGACCCATGATCGAGATGCGGCAAAGCGTCCATCCACCCAAACCATACCATATTGGGTGGTGGGCCGGTTGGCCCGTGGCGCAGTCACCCGATCATAGCCAGCGCCAGCGGAACCGCAGACGCCTTGCCGCCCGCCCACTCGAGAAACAGCCGCATGCCCTGGTAGTCGCGGGCCCCAAGTTGGTGCACGATGTGGCGCGTCAGATACCGCCGCACCATCTCCGGCGCGAAGCCGAGGCGCGCCGATTCCGCCTCGACAATCTCGTCCATGTGCTCCAGCCCATAGCGGCACGAGTCGCGAAAAGCCTGGGCCACGGACGCGTTCGCCGCGCCCTTGCGCGCGGCCCACACCGCGAACACCATCGGGTAGCCGGTCATCTCCACCCAGTCCGCGCCCAGGTCCCTCACTTCGTACGGCAGATGGGCCGGGTCGATCCGTAAGGCGGGATCGCCGATAATCAGCGCGGCGTCGGCGACGGCGAGCATCGTTTTGAGATCCGGCGCGTGCGGCAACACCTCCGGCCGCGCACCGTATTTGTGATCGAGGATAATGCGCGCCAGCTCCACCGAGGTGCGCGAGCTCGAATCCGCGGCCAGTGTCCGCACTTCGCCCAGCGGCTTGGCCGCCACCAGCAGAATGCTGCGCACCGGACCATGGCAGGCGATTCCCGCGCCGGGCAATATCTCCAGCTCCTGGCGCGTAAGCTCGAACGAGGGCACGATGCCGATGTCGGCCGCTCCCGACGCCAATGCGTCGGCGCACCCGGAAGGCACCCGGAACTCCAGATCGAACATCCCGCTCAGCGGCCCGTGCAGCATGCCCCACACCAAAGGAGAAGTATTCAGGAAGCTGACCGCGCAAACGCGCGGTTTAGAGTAATTCGGGAGGCTCAATCTTCGAGTTTACCTTGGTGGGGCATGCTTTAGCTTGCCCGGACCACTTTACGCCGGCCGCGTTTGAGTCTCGTAACAGATCTTTGAAGTCGGAGTTGATCTTCACTGATGCCCTTCGCGGCAGCCGCGGTGACGACAAGATCTACCCCGGGCCCGCCCCGCGGATTACGCATTTTTCATCAAGAACCGTGCGCCGCACCCGTAACCTCCCCGCGTTTGCGCTAATCTATCAAATCGGAAGGCTTCGCCGGCACCGACTCGATGCCGCCCAGCCGGGAGGTCCCTATGTCATTGAAGCCGATCACCGTTTTTCTTCTCTTGTTTGGACTGCTGGCCAGCTTCCAGACTCTGCCGGCCCAGGAGCCGGTGGCGCCCCCGCCGGACCAGACGCTCACGCCGGACCAACTGCAGAACCTGGTCGCGCCTATCGCGCTGTACCCGGATCCGCTGCTTGGCCAGGTGCTGGCGGCCTCCACCTATCCGCTCGAAGTGGTCGAAGCCTGGCAGTGGCTGCAAAAGAATCCTGACCTCACCGGCGCCGTGCTCACTTCCGCCGTCCAGCAGCAGAACTGGGATCCCAGCGTGCAAGCGCTCGTCGTATTTCCCGACGTACTGAAGGAGCTCAACGCCGATGTGAACTGGACCACCAACCTCGGCAACGCGTTTCTGGCGCAGCAGCAGGACCTGATGGATTCCGTGCAGGCCCTCCGGCAGAAGGCGCAGCAGGCCGGAAAGCTGGCTTCCACTCCGCAGGAGCAAGTGTCCGACGATCAGGGCATGATCGATATCAGCCCCGTGGACCCGAACGTGATGTACGTGCCGGAGTACAACCCGGTGTGGATCTGGGGGCCGGCGATCTACTATCCTTATCCGGGCTGGTATTGGCCGCCGGCTTCCATCATGGTGGCCGGTGTCGGGTTTGGATTCTACCCGCCGGTTTCGATGGGCTTTTACTTCGGCTACGGCTGGTCCGGCTGGGGCGGCTGGGGTTGGCGCCCCGCCTGGGGAACCCACACCGTGATCGTCAACAACACCTTCATTCATCGTTACAACTTCAACGAAGCCAGAGGCGTGGACCTGCACGGCACCACGACTTGGACGCATGACGCGACCCACCGGATGGGCGTGCCATATGCCAACCCGGCGCTGCGCACCCGGTACGGGGCCGGTGTGCGGAGCAACCTGTCCGCGCCCCCCCAGTCTCGAAACTCGGGCGCATCCACCGAGCGGATGGGCGACCGCACCGTGCCGCAGAACGCTCCCGCCGCCAACCGCAGCGCGTTCAGCGGCTATGAAAGCGGCAGCGCCGCGCAACAGCACAGTGACCACGGTTATTCCAGCCTCGGCCCGGCGCGCAGCAGCCAGCCGGCGCCGCGGCCCGCACC
>JBAVIH010000241.1:0-3237 GCA_049686695.1 Bryobacteraceae bacterium
ACTGAAAGGTCCCGCTGGCTATGTTATAGACAAAGCCGTGCCTGCCGCCGCTGCCATCGATGTAATCCCCCACCACCTGTCCCGCATTGTCGATGCCGAGGGCCTGCGTGAAGGAAGAGCCCGGGTAATCGATCACGGAGAAGATGCCGCCGATATCCAGGAAACCGTTGGAGGCGCTCGATCCGGTCAGGTTGAAACCAACTATGTCTCCCGCATTGTTCACTCCCGTGGCCTGGGCGCTCACCAGCCCGGTAAAGGTAATTGGCGTGAAGCTTCCGCCCTGCCAGGTGAAGGGGGCGGAATTGCCGAGGCTGTCCTTGTAGTAGCCAACCGCTTCGCCACTCGCGTTGACTCCCAAAAGCTCCGTCAGGGTCGTAGTGTTGGGGTCGTCGACGCTGGCGAAAGTGCCGCCAACGTCCGTGAAACCGTGGGTCACCCCGCCGGCGTCGGCATAGAAACCGACGGTTTCGCCGAAGCCGTCGATGCCGGCGACCTGGGTTTGGACCGAGCCGGGGAAGTTCTCCGCCGTGTACGTGCCGGGCAATACCAGAGTGAAGCCGCTATTTCCCACGATGGTCCCGTCACCGGAGTAGCCGGCGATCACGCCGCTATTGTCGATGCCGAGCAATCGCGTGAAGTTCGGGTCGGCCGGATCGATGACGGTTTGGAATGCGTAGATGGTGCCGGCAAACGCCGGCATTCCGACGGCCAACAGCGCAATCCCGATGGCCAGACGGATCCTCATCATAAACATTTGTACGTGAGCATATCACAAGGCACCGGCTTTGATGCGCCGAAAAGCGGTACTAAGTGCAGATTCATACAGTACCTAGGTAGTTTTCCTTCCGAGACGCCTCCATACAGGTTCCAGGGCCAGCCGGCCGCGCCCTCCAGCATCCGCCTGCGCTTTTGTGTTAGCACAGAGTACTTGGGGGGGCGCGCAGGTGACGCAGTATATCGCAGCGATCGATCAGGGGACATCCAGCACGCGGTTCATGGTATTCGACCGCAAGGGCGCCGCGGTGGCGGTGGCGCAGAAGGAGCACCGGCAGATCTATCCCAAACCGGGGTGGGTGGAACACGATCCGGCGGAGATCGTCAGCCGCACGCGGGAGGTGGTGGCGGAGGCCATGGAGCGGCGCGGCCTCGCCGCCGGCGACCTGGCGGCCATCGGCATCACCAACCAGCGCGAAACCACCGTGGTGTGGGACCGCAAGACGGGCGAGCCCGTGTACAACGCCCTGGTTTGGCAGGATACGCGCGTGGCGGAGATGGTGGCGGAGTTGGCGCGCGAAGGCGGGCAGGACCGTTTCCGCGCGCGGACCGGCCTGCCGCTGGCCACTTACTTCAGCGCCGCCAAGATCCGCTGGATTCTCGACAACGTGGCCGGGGCGCGGCGGCGCGCCGAAGCGGGCGAGCTCCAGTTCGGCAACATCGACACCTATCTGGCTTGGGAGCTGACCGGAGGCGCGAGCGGCGGCATTCACATTACCGACGTCACCAACGCCAGCCGCACGCAATTGATGAACCTCGATACGCTCGATTGGGACGACGAGATGCTGCGCGCGTTCGCGATCCCGCGCGCGATGCTGCCCGAGATCCGCTCGAGCAGCGAAGTCTACGGGCCGGCGGCATGGGACGCGGTGAAGGGCGTGCCGCTGGCCGGGATTCTGGGCGATCAGCAGGCCGCCCTGGTGGGGCAAGCCTGCTTCGAGCCCGGCGAGGCCAAAAACACCTATGGCACCGGATGTTTTTTGTTGATGAACACCGGCAGGCATCCGGTGGCATCCACTTGCGGCCTGCTCACCACGGTGGCCTACCGTTTGGGCGGGCAGCCGGCGCACTACGCGCTCGAAGGCAGCGTCGCGCTGGCCGGCGCGCTGGTGCAATGGCTGCGCGACAACCTCGGCCTGATCGCCTCGAGCGATGGCATCGAAGCGCTGGCGCGCTCCGTCGAGGATAACGGCGGCGTGTACTTCGTGCCCGCGTTTTCCGGGCTCTACGCGCCCTATTGGAAGGATTCGGCGCGCGGCGTGATCGCCGGTCTGACGCGCTACGCCAACAAGGGACACCTGGCGCGGGCGGTCCTGGAAGCGACGGCCTTCCAGACGCGCGAGGTGCTGGACGCGATGGAGCGGGATTCGGGCATCCACCTCGCCGCCGTGCGCGCCGATGGCGGCATGGTGGCCAACGAGCTGCTGATGCAGTTTCAGGCCGACATTCTGAACCGCCCGGTGGTGCGGCCCGCCATGCGCGAGACCACCGCCCTGGGCGCGGCGTACGCGGCAGGGCTGGCGGTGGGCTATTTCGCGGATCTGGCCGATTTGCGCGCCAACTGGACGGCGGATTGCACCTGGCTCCCCGCCATGGAAGAGGCGCGGCGCGCCCGGCTGTATCGTCACTGGAAAAAGGCGGTGCAGCGGAGTTTCGATTGGGTGGACGATAAGGAGAACGGCTGATGGCGTCACCGTGGTTCGGCGAGTTCATGGGGACATTCATCCTCATTCTGTTGGGCAATGGCGTGTGCGCGAACGTGCTGCTGAAGCGGTCGAAGGCGGAGGGCGCGGGCTGGCTGGTGATCGCCACCGGATGGGGACTGGGGGTCTTCGCCGGCGTCTTCACCGCCATCGCGTGCGGTTCGCAGGATGCGCATCTGAACCCCGCCATCACGCTCGCGGTGGCTCTGGAGACGGGGAATTTCGCCAAGCTCCTGCCTTACTCAAGCGCGCAGTTGCTGGGCGCGTTCTCGGGCGCGGCGCTGGTGTGGGTGCACTTCTGGCCGCATTGGAAGGCGACCGAAGATGCGGACGCGAAGTTCGGCGTATTTGCCACGTCGCCGGCCATCCCCAACCGGGCGGCCAACCTGGCCAGCGAGGCGATCGGCACCTTCGTGCTGGTGCTGGTGGCGGCGGCGCTGGGCTCGAAGGCCGTGTCGGCGACCGGAACCTCGCCGGGCCTGGGCCCGTACCTGGTGGGCTGCCTGGTGTGGGGCATCGGGCTCTCGCTCGGCGGCACCACCGGTTATGCGATCAACCCGGTGCGCGACCTGGGTCCGCGCCTGGCGCACGCCCTGCTGCCCATCCACGGTAAAGGCGGTTCCCATTGGAGCTATGCGCCGGTGCCGATTCTCGGCCCTCTGACAGGCGCCGCGCTGGCCGGATTGCTGATCCGCGCGGTGGGGTTCTGAGATCCGGCAATCGGACCGTGGGGCGGGCGCCCTCGCCCGCGTCGGACCCC
>JBAVIH010000242.1:0-45884 GCA_049686695.1 Bryobacteraceae bacterium
CACATGCATAGAATTCCGCGATTGCCCGGAGCTGGGAGTTCGAACCGAAGACAAGATCGACGCGGGTGCCGGTCCACTTGATTTTGCCCGTCGCGCGATCGCGCCCCTCAAATACGCCTTCGGTAGACGAGGCCTCCCACTTCGTATCCATTTCGAGCAGGTTGACGAAGAAGTCGTTCGTCAGCGTCTCGGGCCGGTTGGTGAGGACGCCGTGTTTGGACTGCCCGAAATTAGCGTTCAGGGCGCGCATGCCGCCGACGAGAGCCGTCATCTCGGGGGCCGTCAGCGTGAGCAACTGCGACCGATCCACCAGCAGTTCCTCCGCCGGTCTTTGGTCTCCCTTCCGTTGGTAGTTGCGGAACCCGTCCGCGGCCGGCTCCAGCACGGCGAAGGAGTGCACATCGGTCTGCTCCTGCGACGTGTCCATACGCCCCGGCGAGAAGGGAACTTTCACGTCGTGCCCTGCCTTTTTCGCGGCTGCCTCGACGGCTGCGCAGCCGCCCAGAACGATCAGGTCCGCCAGCGAGACCTTCTTCCCGCCGGACTGCGAGCCGTTGAACTCCTCCTGGATCGCCTCCAGCGTCCGAAGAACCTTCGCCAGTTCGGCCGGCTGGTTGACTTCCCAGTCCTTTTGCGGCGCGAGGCGAATGCGTGCCCCGTTCGCCCCGCCGCGCTTGTCGGAGCCGCGGAACGTCGCCGCCGACGCCCAGGCGGTCGTGACCAGTTGGGAGATGGAAATTCCGGATGCGAGGATCTTGGCCTTCAGAGCGGCGATGTCCTGCTCCCCGATCAATTCGTGATCCACTGCGGGAATCGGGTCTTGCCAGATCTGGGGCTCGGCAGGAACCAGCGGACCAAGGTAGCGCGAGAGAGGTCCCATGTCGCGGTGCGTCAGCTTGAACCACGCTTTGGCGAAGGCGTCTGCGAGCTGCTGCGGGTTTTCGAGGAAGCGCTTCGCGATCGGCTCATAGATCGGGTCCAGCCTCAGGGAGAGATCGGTCGTGAGCATACCCGGCGCGCGCCGCTTCGACGGATCGTGGGCATCGGGAACGGTGCCCGCCGCAGACGCTTCCTTGGGAGCCCACTGGTTCGCGCCGGCGGGGCTCTTCGTGAGCTCCCACTCATAGCCGAATAGGTTTTCCAGGTAGTTGTTGCTCCAGTTCACTGGGGTCGTAGTCCAGGTAACTTCCAACCCGCTGCCGATTGTATCGTCGCCGTTGCCGCTGCCATAGCTGTTCTTCCAGCCGAGGCCTTGCTGCTCGATCGGAGCGGCCTCGGGTTCGGGACCGACATACTTGCTCGGATCGGCAGCGCCGTGGGTTTTTCCGAACGTGTGCCCGCCGGCAATGAGCGCCACTGTTTCCTCGTCATTCATCGCCATGCGGGCGAATGTTTCCCGGATATCGCGTGCCGCAGCGACTGGATCGGGCTTTCCATTGGGCCCTTCCGGATTCACATAAATCAGGCCCATCTGCACAGCGCCGAGAGGATTGTCAAGCTGACGGTCTCCCGTGTAGCGCTGGTCCCCCAACCACTTGCCCTCAGGCCCCCAGAAAGTGTCCTCTTCGGGCTCCCAGATGTCCTCGCGCCCACCGCCAAAACCGAAGGTCCTGAAGCCCATCGACTCCAAGGCGACATTGCCGGCCAGAATCAGGAGGTCGGCCCAGGAGAGTTTCCGGCCGTACTTCTGCTTGATCGGCCAGAGCAGCCGGCGTGCCTTATCGAGGTTCACATTGTCCGGCCAACTGTTGAGGGGCGCAAATCGCTGTGCTCCGGAACCCGCGCCGCCTCGACCATCGGCGATACGGTACGTGCCGGCGCTATGCCACGCCATACGAATGAAGAGCCCCCCATAGTGGCCATAATCGGCGGGCCACCAGTCCTGCGATGCCGTCATCAAGGCATGGAGATCCTTGATTACCGCATCCAGGTCGAGGCTCTTGAACTCTCGTGCGTAATTGAACTCCTTGTCCATCGGGTCGGACAGAGGGGAGTGCTGGTGCAGGATCTTCAGGTTTAGCTGATTCGGCCACCAGGTCGCATTCGTCGGGGCCCCAGCTTGAGTGTGTCTGAACGGACACTTCGCTTCGGTTGACATGTGTAGATCCTCCTCGAATCAAAAACAGCAACTGCGGCGAACTACGAACCCATCTTAGCGCGTTCCCTTCGCGCAATCGCCATCGGGTCCATGAAGTACTTAGACGATCTGCCAGCAGAAAACTGGCGGATAATGATGAGGCGCGATTTCCCTGAATAGCACCCTGTTCGGAACGACCACCCGCTGCCTCGCGCAATTGCGTCCAGATGGCTACTCGGAGAAAGCGTCGGATAGTTACCGATCAGTCGGCATCGCAAGGATTTTGTTTCTCGAAGTCCGATCGATCTTGTATAATGATCTGAGCTCATTTTCGGCCCCCTGAGGATTTCGTGCACAAGTCTCTTATTGGTGTGGTTGCTTTCTCTTTCTGCGCTTCGCTGTGCGCTTGCGGCAATTCAACCACGACTCCCCCGCTGCATGGGAGGGTCATGAGCGGAGCTGCACCGATTTCCAAAGCCCGGATTTACCTGATGGCCGCCAGCAGCAAAGGGTATGGCACGCAGTCCGACTCTCTGCTCGTGCGAACCGAGCATCAGGATGCCGTTGGGAGGAGCTATGTGTTGAGTGGCGACAACGGCGGATTCACGCTGACCGATTACGGTTGTTCGGCAGACCAGCAGATCTACCTGCTCGCGCTTGGAGGCAATGTATCGCCGGCGGGCAGCAGCAATGCCGCCATCGCGCTGATCGCGGCGCTTGGCCCCTGTCCAATCGGGAATCCGACCCAGGAGCCCATGATCGTGGTCAACGAAGCAACAACCGTGGCCTCCGTCTACTCACTTTCGGGGTTCATTACGGGCGCGTCGCAGGTCTCCTCGTCAGGCACTCCCGTGGCCCTTGCGGGAGTCCGGAATGCATTTGCGACCCGCTTCAACCTTGTCAGCCCGGACGGCTTCGCACGCAGGACAACTCCGGCAGGCAACGGAAGTCTGGTTTCAGCCGGCGCTGGTTACGGCCTCAATAGCTCAGCTCAAAGCATCATCAATCAACTCGCGAATATTCTGAACACCTGCGTGAGTTCCTCAAGCGGGACCAGTCCGCAATGCTGCGCGCTCTTTAAGGAAGCTACTCCCAGCGCCGCCAACGGCTGTAACCCCGGCACTGCGCCCACGGACACGGTGTCGGTGCTGCGTAATATCAACCAGCAGACCGATTGCAACGTGCAGGGCATCTACAATCTGAGCCAGACATCGGGGCCGTTTCAGCCGGTGCTATCCGACAAACCTTATGACTGGTCGATTTCCGTCACATACGCCACGAAGGTTCTTTACCCCGATCCCGTTCCCGTGTATTCGAATGGCGACCCGTATGGGCAGTTCTTCGATAGCGGTACGGGGCTTCCATACATTTATTCGACGCCGAACTTTATTGCCGTGGATTCGCGAGGCAACGTCTGGTTTACGAGTAGCGGGACGGGTGTTGAAAAGCTCGGCCCGCAGGGGCAGGAGTTGCTGATAGTTGCCGATGGAGACGACCCGAGCTTTCCCAAGGCGTGGAATCAGTCCTATGGGCTGGCGATCGATCACAGCGATAATGTGTGGATCACGAGTCTGGATTCACGACTCCTGGCGGAATTCAGTAGCCAGGGAGCGCCGCTGTCGGGCCAGTACGGCTATTCGACACCTGCCACTGCCAGGTCAGCTTCCCAAACCAACGGCGCGCTCGCAATCGATAGCAACGACGAGGTCTGGCTTTTGACCCTTGATGGCCAATTGTGCAACTACAGCCCCAAAGGGACAGAAGATTGCACCGCTGATGCCAAAGGGCCGTATACCCTTCCTTCCGCCCCCCCCACTGCCGCCGGTGACAGAAACAGCTTGGGCCTCGCGATCGATCCTCATCACCACATTTGGTTTGCCGCTCACAGCAATGACAATGACATGCCGGAGGCAGTGACCGGCGCGGTGGGCGTAGTGGACGCTTCCCGGCGGACCCCTGTGCTGCATGAGGTTGCCGCTCCAGCGTCGACTTCTTGGCAGGCTCCCATGTTTCTGTCTTCAAATGACCAGGGAGACATCTGGGTTTCAAATCAATTTGGCGGCACAACGGCAACCACGATTGGCGGCGTCAAGACAGTCCATTACCAGTCAAACCTCATTGCATTCCGATACGACGAGGCGAAGAATCAGGCGGTGCTGCGGGCCAATATCCCAGGGGGTCAAGTCGATACTGGGCTTTGCATGCCGCGCGGGGGCGCGGTTGACGGTGACGACAGTTTCTGGGTGGGCAATTTTACTGAGCCGACCTTCCCCACCGTGAAATGTGGGGAATCTCTATCCCATTTTCACAAGCTTCCGAAACTGTTTCCGTCGCGCGGCATCGGCTCGGATGTTTTGAAGAACAAGCGACTCATGGGCGGGCACCCTCACCACAGTGGAGTTGCGAAAGCAGCGGGCCCCGGTGGCTCCGACACCGTCGGATCGAACGACTTCGATGAACCATTCGTTCTCGCCATCGATCCTTCCGGCAATATCTGGATTGCCGAAGGCGAGTCCTATGCGATCTCGGAACTGATTGGCGCGGCGGTTCCGGTAGTGACTCCGCTCAGTCCGGATCACCTCGGGCTAAGGCCCTGAGCGGAGTGAAGTACAAGGCGATCTTCCGGCGGCGCGAAGCAACGCCCGAAGGTATGGCTTTCGGTACCGGTATCCTCTGAGAGGCGCTCGGCAGAAGCGGCGATGTGGCAACATTGCTGGCACTGCTTTCGCATCGAGCGCGGTACCCGGCCGCCAGCATGCGGGCGAGAACATCGCCGATGTGCTCAAGCAGCGGGCGAAGGACTTGACCCCGGCGATCCAGATGTGCGACGCGCTGCCGCGGAACGTGCCGAAGCTGCCCAGCGGAGTGGAGATTCTGGTGGCCAACTGTCTGGCATCCAGGCGTTGCTGAAACCGGCGAGGAGGTTCACTTTGAGGGGAAGCGGCGGCAAGAGGAGGTCATGACTGGATCGCGCGGCTGATGCGGCAGCGGGACTGCCGGGCGAAAAGCAGGGCGGTGCGAGGGTTGCTGCGATGCTGACGTGGCCAAGATGACCGGGCGGAGCCGGGCGCGGTTGACGCGGCTGATCGGACGGTACCTGGAACACAGCGAGATCAAGGAATCCAGCCGCCGCCGGCACCGGTTTCCGAGCCGCTTCACCACGGCTGACCTGGAACTGCCGGCGCAGGTGGACGAAGCGCACGAATCCGCGAGCGGGCAAGCGATGAAGAAGATCCTGGAACGCGAATGAAGCTCTACTGACACGCCGCCTACGCACGGTTGGCGACGATCCCGGTCGACCGGATGAACTATACCAAAGTCGTGACGCGAGTACGCCGCGCGCCCTCAGGGCCTTTGCGCCGTGCCCCCAATGAGAGCTTGCCATCGTAACAGGAAAAAGTGGTGGCCGCAAAGAGAGCAGCGGTAGGATTGAAGCAGCCATTGGAAAGCCGTCTCGATGGCATTGCGGCCGCCTACGCTTCTAAAATCGATGGATCTGCAATGCGGGCAGCGTGCGGAGAACAGCCCGACTGTGGCGTGGATCACGAGCCTTCGCCGGCTTTCCCAGGGCCGGTTACGACAGGGCCGGCGTGATGCGGGGGCGGCGTCAAGTAAAGTGCGCGGGCGTCGGTTCGCCGGCTAGTCAGAGCGCGGCTCGCCTCGCGCGCCGCCGCCAGTTGTTCCGGCGTTCGCAGGTCGGCCTCCGACAGTTTCACCCGTTCTTTCGCGCGCGCAACCTGGCGCTTGTGTCGCTTCAGCAGTCTCTTACTCATTCCCAGTCCTATTCGGCCGACTCCTCCACCAACCCGCAAACCGTCACCTCGGTAGTCAGCATGAGAGAGGCGATGGAAGCCGCATTCTGGAGAGCCGTGCGAGTTACCTTCGTGGGATCGATCACGCCGGCCTTCACCAGGTCTTCGTACTCTTCGGTGGTGGCGTTGAAGCCGAAGTTCGCATCCTGGTGGTTCTTGATCTTCTCGGCGACGACAGCGCCTTCGGGCCCGCAGTTCACGACGATCTGCCGCACGGGCTCTTCGCAAGCACGGCGCACGATGGTCACTCCGAACTGCTCGTCGCCCTCAAGCTTGAGTTTTTGCAGCGCGACCGATGCGCGAAGCAGTGCAACGCCTCCGCCGGGCACGATGCCTTCCTCGACCGCTGCGCGAGTGGCATGCAGAGCGTCTTCTACGCGGGCCTTTTTCTCTTTCATCTCGGTTTCGGTAGCAGCGCCGACTTTGATGATCGCCACGCCGCCGGCCAGCTTCGCCAGGCGCTCCTGCAGTTTCTCGCGGTCGTAGTCCGAGGTTGTCTCTTCGATCTGCGCCCGAAGTTGCTTGATGCGTCCCTCGATATCCTTCTGCGAACCGCCGCCGTCGATGATGGTAGTGGTGTCCTTGTCCACAGTGACACGCTTGGCGCGGCCGAGATCCTCCAGCTTGATGTTTTCCAGCTTGATTCCGGTCTCTTCCATGATGGCCTTGCCGCCAGTCAGGATCGAGATATCTTCCAGCATCGCCTTCCGGCGGTCGCCAAAGCCCGGGGCCTTCACGGCGCAGGCACTGAGCGTGCCGCGCAGCTTGTTGACTACTAGCGTAGCGAGCGATTCGCCTTCCACATCTTCGGCGATCACCAGCAGCGGCTTGCCGGCGCGCGCAATTTGCTCGAGAACCGGCAGCAGGTCCTTCATGTTGCCGATCTTCTTGTCGTGAATGAGGATGTAGGGATCCTCGAAAACGCACTCCATGCGCTCGGGGTCGGTCACCAAATAAGGTGAGAGGTAGCCGCGATCGAACTGCATCCCGTCCACCGTCTGCAACTCGGTGGTCATGGTCTTGGATTCCTCGACCGTGATCACGCCATCCTTGCCCACCTTCTTCATCGCCTCGGCTATGATGTTGCCGATGGTCGGGTCGCTGTTGGCGGAAATGCTGCCCACCTGGGCTATCATGTCGCCGGAGACGGGCTTGGAGAGCTTCTTGACTTCCTCGACGACAACGGCAACTGCCTTATCGATGCCGCGCTTGATAGCCATCGGATTTGCCCCCGCGGTGACCGCTTTGACGCCTTCGCGGTAGATCGCCTGCGCCAGAATCGTGGCAGTGGTGGTACCGTCTCCGGCAACGTCGGAGGTTTTCGACGCCACCTCGCGCACCATCTGGGCGCCCATGTTCTCGAGTGGATCCTTCAATTCGATCTCTTTGGCCACCGTCACGCCATCTTTGGTGATGGTCGGTCCGCCGTATTTCTTTTCGAGCACGACATTGCGTCCCCGGGGACCGAGAGTCACCTTAACCGCATCGGCGAGCTGATTGACACCGCGCAGGATCGCTTGACGGGAGGCGTCGCTATACGTAATTTGTTTTGCCATGGATCTTCTCCTCGTGATTCGGACTTGACTTAGCCGGCCTACAAAACTCCGAGAACGTCATCTTCGCGCATGATGATGTACTCAACGCCATCCAGTTTGATCTCGTTGCCGGAATACTTGCCGAACAGGATGCGGTCACCGGCTTGGACGTCGAGCGCGACGAGCGTTCCGTCGCCGAGGCGCTTGCCCTTGCCGACGGCTATGACTTCACCCTCCTGCGGTTTTTCCTTGGCGGAATCGGGGATGACGATTCCGTTGCGCGTGGTTTCCCGCTCCTCGATTCGTTTCACCACGATGCGGTCGTATAGGGGTCGAATGTTCATGCGGTTACTCCATTCAGGCGTGGGCTCACGGAACCAGGCATCAGGCTAGCGGAATGGGCCAGCCACGCCATTGGGTGGCTGCGGGTGTTGCCATTGCTCTCCTTGATGTCGGCCCAGTTGACGTCCTTTCTGAGCCGGACAAAACACCCCGTGGTGCCCTGGTAAGTGCCGCTGGCCAGCACGACCGGGTCGCCTTCACGGAATACAGTGCCAACAGGTTCATCGCTCGTCATGTTCGAATGCCTCCTTCGTATGGCGCTCCTGCCCGGGCTATAGTGGAACGCAATCCAACTGAAAAACCCGGTCTACGGGGGCCTGCTAGCGGAAAGCCGACCCCCGTATCGTGTTCTCCTCCGATTACCGGGCTGCTGCGATCGGCGTGCCGACCTCCGTGCCAATCACGTCGCCGGAGATCACGATCTCCACGCGGCGATTCAATTGCCGGCCCGCCGCAGTGTCATTGGAAGCAACCGGCTGAGTCTTGCCGAAGCCCTTTGAGGTTACCGAACTTGCCAACATTCCTTGCTGGGTCAGGTAATCGCGCACTGCCCCGCCGCGATCTTCGGAAAGCCGCTGGTTGTACTCATCGCCGCCGACGCTATCGGTGTAGCCTTCCACAGCCAGCCTAAGACCAGGATGCCCGGAGACGATGCCGGCGACCTTGGCCAGTTTCTCGCGCGCCAGAGGCCGCAACGAGTACTTGCCGGTGTCGAAGAGGACATCCGACATGTTCACGATCAAACCGCGCGCCGTATCCGTGGTCTGAAGGATGGCGTTGAACTGCGCCAGCAGTTGGGTTCGCAGTTCGGCCTTCTCGGTTTCTGCCTGCGCCTTCTCCTTGGCTGCGCGATCCAGTTCCGCCTGGGCACTGGCCCGCTGCGCGTCGTTCTCGATCTTCAAGCGATTGGCTTCGGTCTGGGCGGCGGCCATCTGCGCTTCGCTATCCTTTTTGAGCCGGTCCGCTTCGGTCTGGGCGGCGGCCGTTTTGGCGTCGTTCTCGAGTTTCAAGCGATCGGCTTCGGTCTGCGCTGTGGCCATCTGTGCTTCACTGTCACGCTTTGCACGGTTCGCCGCTTCCTGCACAGCGTCCATGTTCGCAGTGTTCTCTTGCCTCACGCGGTCCGCTTCGGTCTGCGCGGCAACCTGCGCCGCCGCGGCGTCTTTTGCGACACGCGTAGCGTCGGCTTGTGCCGCGGCGCGAGCGCTTTCAGCGCGTGCTTCGCGATCCGCCGCAGCCAGGCGCTCGTTGGTCAGCCGCTCTTCGTCGATCTTCTTTACGGTGATGATGCGGGCGTCTTCGGCCATTTGAACGGCCTCACGCGCCACTGTGCCAATGGGCTTCTTTCCGCTCTTACCCGTCAGATAGCCTTCGGCATTCTCCAAGCCCTGGACGGCTTTTTGGAAGGTCTCGGGGGCGTACCTTCCAGCGCCGGTCCAACGTGCGATCTGGACGGCATTGCGTGCCTCGTAGAGTTCCAACGGCACCTTCGAGTCCAGCCGCATGGCCTTGATCTCAACTGGGTTGACGTTCAGGGTGTACTGCCCTCGCTGCAACAGTTCGTACTTCGCGTCGACCTGTTCAATCGTTCCGGCTGTGTCCGTCCTGACGAAATTCTCCATGACGACCACGTCGCTGGGCTGAGTTACGGCGAAATAGGGTTCCGCAGTAACAATTAAGCCGAACGACTGCAACTCCGTGGTAGCGTCCAACTTGGCCTTGTCTCCATCCAGGAGCACTTCACCAACGTTGGTGGCCCGGCCCTCGGGGGTAATGGCCCACATCACGTACGTCAGGTACTCGGGACCGAACTTGGTCGCAGGCTCCAACTTCTCCATGCGCGCGTCGATCTTGATCACGCCTTGTTTGCTCTCCACCTTGGCTTCGCCACGGGCCGAAGGTAAGAGCTCCGTGCCGCGAAAACCGATCTCCGTGGATCCGCTACGGTGATTGTAGCTAATGGCCTTGGTGGTCCGGGCCACTACTGTGACGCGATACACAGGCGCGCCAATGGGCATCCCGGCTTCTATCCGGGTTGAGTTCTGAACTGGACTTGGAGCCTGCGGCGCCTGGGCCGCTACGAGTCCGCATACCGTCAGAAACGTGCTGATGATCTTCATCTTATTTGTTATCCTTTTGTCCTTTTCCCGCTCGCCTGGCGCTCTCGCGCCGAATACTTGTTCAGGAGAGCCATCAGGGCAGTCTCCGAGTTTGGAGCGGACCTGCCATCGGTCGCAATGTCCCGGTTCTCCAGCCTTTTGCCGTAGTGCACGGCAGGCACCATCCTTAGTTCATCCGGCCGAGGGCAGCGCAGCCGTGCAGACTAAGGAGTTGTGAGGAGACTTCGCCAACCGGGCAGAACTGCGGCGCTGGCGCGGAAGGTGAGGGCGGCTACAGTAGATGCAGGTTCTGTTACCGAAAGTGCAGGTTCTGGTATTTAGAGAGGCTTGGCCCGGAGTTTTCGCCACGCCAAGATGCCGATCAGCCCACCGAGGCTCACCAGTCCAGCGGACCCCGGCTCAGGGGTACCGCCGCCGCCCGTGGGGCTGCCGGCGGTAGTGCCAGCGCAGCCGCCAACGTCTGTTTGGCCGGCCAAGGTGTTCGCGGTTTCCGCGAACACACAGCCGTTGATGGTGCCCCCAAGCACCCCACTTCCCCCCGACCCAGCGGACATGGTGAAGCTCGTTCCGGCTAGAATGTTTCCGTCAAAGATGATCTGTCCGGAGTTGTCGATCTGTGGGGCGTCTCCGACGCTGATCGTGGCGATGTTCTGCACGATCCAGAAGATGTTATCCGCCTGCGCTCCGTTTTCCAGCGTGAAGGTCATAGAACCATTCACGGTGAGGGCCCCGTCAATTTGGATTACGAAAACTTCGTTGGAGTCGCCTTGGGCATTGAAGGTCAAATTGGTGCCTGTGATCGTCGAAATGTCGCCCGCAGACGCATATACTTCGTTCCCCAGGAAAGTTTGGCTCGTGTCAGTTGTAAACGACCCCCCCGAGGGTGTCAAACCCTCCGCCTGGGCGAATACGCCGCCGGGGTTGAAAATGGCGTCGTATGCCGCTGTGACGGTCGTGCCGGCCAGGGTAACGCTACCGGATGCGAGCCCCGGGGGGAAACCCGTAACCGAAGCCATACCCCCAACATTGCCCGTAACCAAAGAGACCCCGGTGTTCGAAATCGTGCCGCCGAGCATCCCGAAAGAGGTGGCATTGTTCAGATCTGCGAAGTAGATCGAGCTTCCAAAAGCAGGCATCACAGCCGCTATAGCCATCAGCAACCAAATCAATCTCTGCCGCATTTTTCCTCCCGTCGCCCTCAGGGCCTCCACCGCGCAAAACTGCAACGGTTCCCATGAGGATAGACGCCCAAAAAATAGGAGCTTGAGTCCGCCCAAGCGTTAGAGCACCCGGTCTTCTCAGCAAGTGCAGGACCATTTTCAAGGCGAAAAGAACCGCCCGGCTGAGGGAAACATTGGCCATAGGGGGAGAAACAACTAGCCGTGGGCTCCAACCTCAAAATCCCAACAACCTGCGGGGCTAATGGTGTCGACGCAGCATACCCCGAACGACGTTGCGGCCGTGTTTGCTTGTGAATTGTGGGTGCCTCCGGAAGGGCGAAAGCGGCGGCAGCAAATGCAAGTTCTGCACGCGGAAAGTGCAGATTTTGCTGTTGGCAGCAGAATTGATTGTGCCGCGGCGCTATTCCATCGCGGCCAGCACCTGGTTCAGCGGCAGCGTGGCGAATGTTGTGGCGTAGTCGGATATCCCGTAGGGAATGACGAGTTGGCCGCCATGCACGAGGCTGCCGCATGAGTAAACCACATTGGGCACATAGCCGTCGCGCTCATTGGTATTAGGCTGGATCAGCGGTTCCGGCAGGCGGCCGATAACCTTGGTCGGGTCGTCGCGATCGAGCAGGAAAGCGCCTATGCAGTACTTTCGCATCGGTCCCACACCATGGCTGATTACGAGCCAGCCGGCTTCGGTTTCGATCGGCGAGCCGCAGTTGCCTAGCTGAACAAATTCCCACGGGAACCTGGGCTCCAGAATGAGCTGCATGGTATGCCAGAAATGGAGGTGATCGGAGAACATCACGTAGATGTTCTCCGCATCCTGCCGGCCGAGCATCGCATACAGGCCGTTGATTTTCCGGGGAAACAGCGCCATGCCTTTGTTTTCGACGGCCGGGCCATTCAACGTGATGAATTTGAAACGAAGGAAATCGGACGTCTCGAGGAATTGGGGAAGAATCATTTTGCCGTCGTACGCGGTGTACGTCGCATAATAGGTGCGCGTGCCGTCTTCGTTGTGGAAGAGAACAAAGCGAGCATCCTCGATTCCGTTGCTCTGGGAAGGCGTGACCGGGAACAAAACCCGCTCCGACAAACTCGACTCCGGCGCGAACTGTACTTCATAATTGGAGCGGGCGAGCATCAGGGTTTCTCTGGCTACACCCTTACTTGTTTCCCGCTCTAGCTCCGGGAGATGGCTTGCAATGCGAGTGATGCTGGCGCGCAACTCTTCCATAGTGAATGCGTCCGGTAAGCCGTTGAGAACCTCCCGGTTGAAATCGCCCATTAGATGGAGTTCCTGAAGCTTCCGTAGGAACAGGAGTTTCTCGAACGTCGAGTTGGGCACTTGCACCGGCTCCAGGCTGTAGCGGGAGGGCAGGTCCATCGTGATGTTACTGTTGGCGTCCAATATTCCGCTGCGAAAAGCGATCGAGGAAACATGCCCCTCGGCCGTGGCGCGTAAACTCAGAATGAACCGCAACGAGCCGGGCGGAACGTCCGACTGATCCATGTGCGGCACCATCGAGGGATTGAACAACGCTGCGGCTTCGAGTGAATACTCGTGAGTAAAATATCCGCCCAGCAACAACTTCCGTTCTTCGGACAGTTTCTGGCCATTGAGCAGATAGGGGCTGACCTCGTCAAACCTCCGGCGAAGGAACTCGTCGATCTTTAGTTGGCGGTCGCCGAATTCGGCCCGAACCCTCTCCAAGAGGGCATGAACCGCGTTTTCGGGCAGGGCCATAACCCGGGCGGAGATCTTAACGGAGCGCTGGTCGCTCATGATGCTGAAAGGCCGGGCCAGCACATGAGTACGGTCCGGGTCCAGAATGACGGTACTGCGTTTTACGTCGATTTGCTTCATTGGGCGGCATGGGCTGCCAGACCGGCCCGCTGAACGCCATTCGGGGTGTTTTGTGTCAGCCGCATTTCCGCAAGCGACAAGAGGAAGGCCAGCATCGACTCCGCTCCCTGGTTTTCGTTGCTCCGGTCCGCGTGCAGACCATCGCGGCAACCGCCGGTCTGGGCGGCGTAGAGTTCCAGACCGAGATCGTTCCAGCCCAGGAACCAGTCGAAGGCGCGTTGCGCCTGTTCATACCACCACGGGTCGGCTGTGGCGCGGTACGCTTCCAGGCAAGCCGAGACCGTGGTCTGCGCCTCGATGGGTTGCTGGTCGAAGTCCGCACGTGCGCCGTTCCGCTTGTAGAATCCGTTGCTGCCAATCGGCCGCAGTCGGCCATTCTGTGAGGTCTGTACGCCGACCAGCCAATGCAGCGCCTGTATGCCTCGTTCGTACACGCTTCTCTGTCCGGTAGCGCGTCCACTAACAATCAGGGCGTGAGCCAGCTTCGCGTTGTCATAAGTCAACCCCTCTTCAAACCAGGACCAGCCGGGCTGGGCGACCTTGTCGAAGATGGCCACCAGCCGTGCCGTTAGTTCTTCGCGGACATCGAAGGCCAGCCGATTACCCTTCATCCGGCGCAGATACTCGTGAATGCCAATCAGGCTGAATGCCCAGGCACGCGGCGAAGTGAACTCCAGCACGACCGGAAGCGCCTGCGCGAAGAGTTGTTCGGACGTCATCTGGGAACTCCAATGCGGCGAGCGCCCCACCGCAGTGCCGAGCGCCCAAATCGCACGGCCATGAGAATCTTCCGATCCCTGCTCATCCAGCCAGCGGCGGTCAATATCGAGAAAATTGTGGAAACGCGCTGTTTTTGGATTGAAGGCACCCTTTAAGAACGCGGCATAGGTTGTGGCTAGCGCCCGGACGCGCTTGGGAGCTTCTTCCAACTGGCCCAGCAGCACCGCCAGAATGAGTGCGCGGGCATTGTCGTCCGTGCAATAGCCTTCCGAGAGATTCGGCGCAGTGAAGTTCGCGTGCTGGAAAATGCCGGTCGAATCGGTCATACGGTAGAGGTGATCCAAATTCAACTCCGGCGATTCATGCGGCCGATGGCCGAACGCTCTCGCGGCAACCGATTCGCGGAGCGAGGCTTCCGCCTGACGCTGGGCCGTTTCAAAAGAGCGCATGTAAAGCCGCGCTGTGTTGCTCCACACCATTTCGCGGCCCAACTTGTAGGCGTTATCGCTCATGGCGTTGCGGCGCGCTTCATCGCGTAACAACCCACTCACCTCGCGCGCAATCGCTTTCGGGTCTGCGAACGGCACGAGCACGCCACGCTGGTCCCTCAACAATTCGGCGGCATGCCAATACGGTGTCGAAATCACGGCCTTGCCCGCGCCAAAGGCATAAGCCAGGGTTCCCGATGTAATCTGGGCTTCGTCCAGATATGGAGTGATGTAAAGATCCGCCGCACCAATGAACTCGGTCAGTTCCTTCAGATCCACAAAGCGATTGTGGAAGATGACGTGGTTCTCGACTTTGTTTTTTCTGGCGATGGCTTCGAGGCTGAGGCGGTAAACTTCACCCCTGGTGCGCAGTTCGTTGGGGTGCGTGGCGCCGAGCAGGATATAGACAACGTCGGGAAACTCCGCCACCACATCGGGGAGAGCGTTGAGCACATTCTCGATCCCCTTGTTCGGCGAAAGCAGCCCGAACGTCAGCAACACCTTCTTGCCAGAAACGCCGAACCGGTCCTTGTAATAGTCCGGAGCGAAGAACGGAACGTCGGGAATGCCGTGCGGGATAAGATCGATCTTAGCCGCCGGCACATGGTAAACCTCCTGCAGGATCGATTGTCCCCGCTCCGTCATGACGACCAGCCGGGTGGAGCGCGCGAGCAACTCCTGCATCACGCGACGCTGGTCGGCGTTCGGCGTGCGGAGAACGGTGTGGAGCGTGGTGACAACCGGCGCTGCCAATCCGCGCAGCAGCGCCAACAAATGGCTGCCGGCGGGCCCACCGAAAATCCCGAACTCGTGTTGAACAGAGACGGCATCCACGTCGCTCGAGTTCAAGAAGTCCGCAGCGCGCTGGTAAGACGCCAGATCCTGTTCCTCGATCTCGAAGCGGACGACGTCGGAATACTGATAGCATCCCTCAATGTCGTTGACCGGCACCGCGAAGCACCGGCTTTGCGGATGGCGCTCCGCCACAGCTCCAAGCAGGTCGGATGTAAACGTCGCAATGCCGCATTTGCGCGGCAAGTAGTCGCCGAGAAAGGCGATAGTTCGAACGCTGGAGGCTGTTTTCACGGCTTGCACCCACTTTCTTCGGCTCTTTGCCCTCGCAATAACGGGCGGCCATCTCACGGCGGCCGATCGGCGGCCGGGACTGCCGCTCACGCGGCATTGACGAGAGTCTCGCTCACATCCGTTGCCTCTTGCCGTTCCCGCTCGGCAACTTCCTGGCACTGGATGCAGCGCGTCGCCCATGGCACGGCTGCGAGGCGTTTTGGACTGATGGCGTATTCGCAGTCGATGCAGATCCCAAAACCACCGTCGTGAATCCGCCGCAATGCGGCTTTCACCTGACGCAACAGGGCGGAGTCGCGGTCAACATTCCGAATCGCCAGTTCTCGTTCCGACGCATACTGAATCTCGTCCATCTGGTCCGCGCTCTTCTCGATGGCGATGCCGTCCCGGGCTCGCAACACCCAAGCCAGTTCCGCTTGTTTTCGTTCGAGGGTCTCTTTGACCCCGCCGATCTCGGTAGCCGCTATCTTCATGACTGTCGCCTTTCGTGCGCCGGTTGCCTAGGGTTCTTTGCACGGGATGGCCCAGAGCAGAACCCCTGCTGTTTGAAGGCCGATGCCAATGGTGGAGGTGTGGGTTAGGGGAAATGCCGGATCCGAGGTGCAAAGCTTGCACATAGAGTGCCAAATTTGCCGACCAATGATCGGCGGCGCCTGCCCGGCCCGGTCAACCGAAGTCAGACGGAGAGGCCACTTGAGCCAAAAGAGCGCCCGCAGGCGGCGCTGGTCACCAACGTGCGTTCGTCCGTCCAAGAAAGGCTCCTGGAAGAAGTTATGACACAACGTGAAGCAGTGGCCCGACCGCATAATCTTTGGCCCTCGGCTACTCTTGGGCTATTGTTTCTTTTCTCGCCCTCAACCGTATTTGCCTATTCCGTTCTCACCCACGAAGCCATTATCGATTCGACCTGGGACAGCGCGATCAAGCCGCTACTGCTGAATCGATTCCCGGCTGCCACCGCCGACGAGTTGAAGCAAGCGCACGCATTCGCCTACGGAGGGTGCATTATTCAGGATTTAGGGTACTATCCGTTCGGCAGCAAGTTCTTCAGCAACCTGACGCATTACGTCCGAAGCGGCGATTTCGCCCTCAACCTGATCCGCGATTCGCAGGACCTGAATGAATACGCTTTCGCTCTGGGGGCCCTGTCGCATTATGCGGCCGACAAGAATGGCCACTCAATAGCCGTTAACCTGGCGGTTCCCCTATTCTACCCAAAGCTGAAGCTGAAGTTCGGAAAACTGGTAACGTATGCCGACGATCCGGCTGCCCACTATGAGACGGAGTTCGCTTTCGATGTCTATCAGGCTGCCAAGAGCCGCTACGCTTCGGCTGCGTACAAGAGCTTCATCGGCTTTGAAGTGGCTAAGCCCCTCCTCGATCGTGCGTTTCAGGACACCTATGGAATGACGCTGGAAAAAGTATTCATGGATGTCGATCTCACCATCGGATCGTATCGCCGTGCGGTCGGGTCGATTCTTCCGGCTATCACAAGAGTTGCCTGGCAACTCAAGAAGGAGGAAATCAGACAAGAAGCTCCCAGCGTCACGCGTAAGACGTTTCTCTACAATTTGTCTCGTTCGAGCTACGAAAAGACCTGGGGCGCTACCTATAGCCAGCCTGGGATCCGGTCGAAATTCCTGACATTCGTATTCCGCATCGTGCCAAAGGTGGGCCCGTTCCGAGCACTGTCATTCAAAAAACTGACGCCAGAGACCGAGCGGATGTACATGGCCAGCTTCAATTCGACGATTGTCCATTATCGTGAATTGCTTTCGGAGCAGAACGCGGGCAATCTCGAGCTTCCGAATGACAATCTCGACGTGGGAGAGCTTACGCCGGCGGGGAAGTACAGATTGACGGATGAGACCTACTCGGAATTACTACACAAATTGCAGGGCCACTACACGGAAATGCCGCAACCGCTCCGAAGTGACCTTCTAGTTTTCTACCATGACCTGAACCTTCCCATCTCGACCAAAACAAACGCGAGCAACTGGGGCCGGATGCTTAAAGAACTCGGTCAATTGCAGTCTGTGGACGCGGATCTCCAACATCCCGCGCTGACCGCGGCGGGAATGCCCCTCCCCTATTGAGCGGCCCAGCGGGTTTTCCCTAATAACAGCGGTAATAGCCACCGCCGCCCAATAGCAGCACCTGGCGATTCGAGGGCCACATGCCGGTAGCGCCGTCTACCGGCATGTGGATACTGTGAAGCGGACTCTTAGCGCCAGCGCCCCTCCACTAAAACATACCCGCCATTTCGGTGAACCCAGTGATGGGCTACCCAGTGGGCATGCGGCCGTGGAGGCTGTTCCCACCTTCCCGGTGTCCAGGCGTAAGCGTTGCCATCCCACCGATGGTACCCGGAAATCCAAACATGGTTGGGGCTCGGTGGACGACCCCGATCCTCGACTACGATGCGAGGTGGCGCGATGCGAACCACAACCTCTGCGGCCAGCGGGCTGAGGGCCAGCGCACCCGCAAAGACCAATCCAATCAATCGTCTAGAAAACATTACACGCTCCTCCTATTCTCAGTTGCCAAACCGCGAACCAATCCAAGCGACAAGGTGCGACCAAGCTCTTCTTCGCCTGATGGGTACGATAGCGAACCACTTGGACATATCCTCACCGCTCTTCGAGTGCCGTCAGTGCACGTGCGTGGCCGCGCGCAAACACGCGACACACCGCGAGCCGGCTGCGCAGGCACCGGCAAAATCTGCACGTAAAGTGCACTCTTTCACCAGGCGGCTCTGGCGGGAAGTCGTAATGGCGGCGATCCGAGAATGTCAGTCGGCCGGCGGGAGAGCGAAATAGAATGTCGATCCCGCGCCGGGAGTCGATTCCATCCAGATTCGACCGCCATGCCATTCGATGGCTTTCTTGCAGAACGCGAGTCCAAGTCCGTTGCCGGGGTGCTCTTTTCCGTGCAGGCGCTTGAAGACCCCGAACAGGCGGCCCTGGAATGCCGGATCTATGCCAGGGCCGTTGTCTTCGACGGAGAATACCCACTCGAGACCGGCGCGTCTGGCTGATATGTGAACCCGCGGAGAAGTTGGGCCGCAGTATTCGATGACATTTCGAATCAAGTGGCGCAGGACCTTGGTTAATATCTCGAAGTCCCCGCACACGCGCGGCAAAGGGTCATGGGTAACCACTGTGCCGGTTTCTGTTATCTGCTTATCCAGCGAGAGAAGCGCCTGGTGAAGGACCGCTTCCATGTCCGTCGGAGAGGACCGGTCGCCAGTGCCGGTGGCCCAGTAGTCCACCACGTCGGCGAGTAGCGACTCCATGCTTGCTGTACCGTCCCGGATGCGATCGAGGAACGCGCCGGCGTCCGAATCGAGGCGGCCGCCGTAGGTCTCGGCCATGAGTTGGCTGAAGGAGGCCACGTCCCGGAGAGACTGGCGCAGGTTGTGGGCCGCCATCGAGACAAATTCTTCAAACTCCGCGTTCGCCCGGTCCAACTTCCGCTGCACATCGAGACGCGCCTGTATTTCGGCGTCCAGCGCTTTGCGCAAGCGCTCGATCTCATCTTCCGCGCGGTCTTGGTCAGAACTGCCCATTCTCCGTCAACCCGCGGTCCGGGGCATGTGCGAGGGGGGGCGACTTATGGTCGGGAATTGTGAACTTGAACGTAACGCCTCGCCCGGTTTCCGATTCCACCCAGATCCGTCCGCCCTTGCGCTCGACGATTTTCTTGCAAAGTGCAAGACCAATGCCGGTACCGGAGATTTCGTTGCCATGCAAGCGCCGGAACATGCCGAACACCCGGCCGGCGTCTTGCGGATCGATACCGATTCCGTTGTCCCGCACCGCAAACAGCCACCGTTCCCCGTCTCTCTCCGCCGTGATATGGATTCTCGGCGTTTCCTCGCCTCTGTACTTGATCGAATTGGAAATGAGGTTCTGAAAGACCTGTGTCAGCATGACCTCTTCGGCTACCACAGTTGGCAGCGGACCCGAGGTTACGATGGCGCCGCTCTCCGCGATAGCCGCCTGAAGGTTCAACAGCGCTTTGGCGAGGACAGCGCCGCAATCGACCGAAGCGAAGCCGTCGTGTTTCCGCTCATTGACCTCCCAATAAGCAAGCAGGGCTTTCAGCAGCGCTTCTATCCTCAGGGCCCCCTCCACGGAATAAGAGATGAACCGGTCCGCTTCTGCGCCTAGTTTTCCTGCGTACTCCCGCCCCAAGAGCTCGGTGAAATTCACCACCATCCGCAGAGGTTCCTGCAAGTCGTGCGTGAGCGCATAGGCAAAATTCTGAAGCTCTGCATTGGTTGTCCGGAGCGCTTCCTCAGCCTGTCTGCGTTCCGTTGCGTCCTCAATCGCCAGAAGAATCGTGCGCGCCTGCGCATTCGGATTGTAGATCTCGCTGGCGTTGAGCAGCATTACTTTTCGGCCGGCATGTTCAAATTCGTGCGTCACCTCAAAGTCCCGGAACGTTGCATGTGAGGGAAGAATGTTTTCCAGCAGCTCGCGCAACTTCGGGATGTTCCATTGTCCGTTCCCGAGGTCGTAAATACGACGGTTTTCCGTCTCCTCCCGCGCGGCCCGGAAGGTTTCGTAAAACGCCTTATTCGCTTTCACTACCTGCAGGTTCTGGCTCAGGATCACCAAAGGCTCCCGCACCGTTTCGACAATCGCTTCGGCGAAGTCAAGACCGCGCTTGGCGGCATCGATATCGATTAACATCAGCACGGCGCCGTCGGTCTTGCCATCCGGTCCGCGGGACGGAAGGATGCGGAGCGAATACCAGCGGCCGTGCGAGTCGCGGACATCGCGCGGTTGCCGGTTGCCGCCCTCCAGGGCATCGAGCAGCAACCGCCGCAGGTCGGGCAGTTCCATTTGAGGCTGAAGATCGGAGATCGACCGTCCGACATCGGAGGCGATCAGATTCAATATCGGTTCAATGGCGCGCGTAAAGCGACGGATGCGCAGGTCTCGCCCTACCATTACAAGCGGTATGCTGATGCTCTCGAGAAGATTGGTCAGATCCCGGTTGACTTTGCTGAATTCCACGTTGCTGATTTTCAGCTCTTCGTTCAGCGTGTTCAGTTCCTCGTTGGCCGATTCCAGTTCTTCCTGCGCGGTTTCCAGTTCCTCGTTGCCGGCCTGCGCCTCTTCGTTCGCCGCCCTGAGCTCTTCCAGGGTAGTTGCGTTATCTTCGACGACCGACTGCAGATACTCTTTGGTTGCCACAAGCTCGCGTTGCAGCCGGGCGCTTCCACCGTGGTCCTGTGTCGCGGGCTTCTGCGTCACCGCCGGGCCGCTATTCGGCTCGGCGTCCTCGAACAGCACCAGGAAATAGCGTTCCTTGGAAGAGGGCGAGCTTCTGAACGGGGTTACCTTGATTGTGACGTCTCTTAACTGGCCGTCGCCTTCGATACGGAAGCCGTCCTCTTTGGCTACGGCATTGCTTTGCCGGGCAGTTCGAATGGCCTTACCCAGACCCGCAATCAAGCCTTCGCGCGCCAGTTTGAGAAGATTCTGGGTCGGCTCGCCAGGCGAGAGCTCGAGGTACGGAGCGGTGCGGCCCCGGACCTGGAGGATGTTCATGCGATCGTCGATGATGGCGCCGGGAGGACCATGCTCGGCCAGCACTAACCTGTCAGCTTCTCTAAGCACGTCCGGCCCGGTTCGGCCGTCGGCAGTTCTCTGTCTGATCTCCACCCGGCCTTCGGTTCGGCGGCCTTCGCTTAGCGGCAGCGCCGGCGTGCCGACAGCCGGCCGCATGCAATAGATTTTGTGGGTCTTCTCCACCTGATGAAACGACTCGGAAAGCGTGCCGACGCCCTCCGAGGGGCCGAGCACCAGAAAGCCCGTTGGCTTGAGGGCGTAATGCAGGATCGACCACACCTTGCGTTGCAGAACGTCTCCCAGGTAGATCAGCACGTTGCAGCAACTGATGAGGTCCAACTTGGAGAAAGGGGGGTCCTGTGCCAAATTGTGCCTGGCAAAAACGCATACGTCACGGACAATCTTTGCGACCTGGTACCCGCGTTCCGTTCGGGTGAAGAACCGTGCCAATCGCTGCGCCGAAACATGGGCCAACGCGGCGCCCGTGTATGTGCCGGAGCGGGCTTTCTCGATCGCCGTTTCGCTGATATCGGTGGCGAAAATCTCGAACGGCAGGCTTACTTTCATGTCGTCCAGGAACTCCATCAGGCAGATGGCGATCGAATAGGCCTCCTCGCCCGTGGCGCATCCAGCCACCCAAATCCGGACAGGATCCTTGGGCCCTCTGTTCTCAACCAGAGCGGGGAACACCTTCCTCTTCAGCTCCTCGAAGACCGCTGGTTCCCGGAAGAATGCAGTGACGGTAATCAGACAGTTCTCGCACAGCGCGTTTACTTCCTCGCGATTCCGCTCTAGATCCCGGCTGTAGTCTTCCAGCTTTTCGAATCCGCGGAGGGACATGCGCCGCTTGATGCGTCGCGCGATCGTGCCGTGCCTGTAGTGCGTAAAGTCCACTCCGGTAACGTTCCGCACCAGCCGGAGTATTTTGCCCAGTTCCGGATCCCCCGGCGGCTCAGTAGCCTCCCGAGAATCGGCCGGGACTTGAAAATCGCGGGCGATGGCCACCAATTTTCGCGCGATTCCTGCCGGCGGCAGGACGAAATCCGCCACGCCGGCGGCGATGGCGCTTCGAGGCATGCTGTCGAACTTCGCGGTTCCCATTTCCTGGGCGAAAGTGATGCCGCCCGCGGTCCTAATCGCCTGGAGGCCCTGCGTCCCATCCGATGCCGTTCCCGACAGAACGACGCCTGCGGCCTTGCTGCCGCGGTCTGCCGCCAGGGCGCGGAGAAACGAGTCGATCGGCATGTTGCGGCCGCTGTCTGGCCGGGGCGGGGTCTGAAGGACTCCATCGGAAATGCTCAAATTGCACCGTGGCGGAATCACGTAAACGTGATTGGCCTGAGCGCGAGTCTCGCCTTTCACTTCCGAGACGGGCATTTTGCTCGCTTTGGAAAGCAACTCCGTCAGATGGCTCTCATGGCTTGGATCGAGATGCTGAATCAACACGAACGCCATGCCGGTATCGTCCGGCAGATGGCTGAGCAGCTCCGTGAACGCCTCCAGTCCGCCGGCGGAGGCTCCCACGCCAACAATGAAGGGGAGTGAACTGCCTGCGGCGTGCTCCTCGGCCGGTAGCCGCGCGATAGCCCCTGCGGTAACAGGACTTATGGCTGCCGCGGAGGTCTTACGAGTCGCGGTCGTTCGTCGCTTTGGGCGGGGCGAGTCAGCCGCACGCGGCGGACGCGCGACGCTTGCTGCCCGACGGCTGCCGGCCTTCTGTGCCACACGCGACCCTTTCTCGCCTGGGACGAACGGCGTTCACTGAAAATGCTAACGCGACTCATCTGCACGCGAAGGGCCACTTCCAATTTCCTGTCGGCGCCGTATCTGATCGCCGCGGCTGCGTGCCAACTGACTGAATTGTAGCTCCGTCAGCCGGCTCTGGGAGCCGCGAGCAGATCCTTGAGGGTTTTGCCGATCGCCATGAATTTCTCCAGCCCGGAAGGCTTGGTGATGAATTGGCAAACTCCGAGGTCTTTCAGCAGGGCCTCGTCTCGCGGGGATCGGGAAGAACTCCACACGCACACGGGAACGCCGCCGAGGCGTGTGGCGCTTCGGATCTCGCGCAAGACGTCTTCGCCGGTATACTTGGACAGGTTCAAGTCCACCAGGATCAAGTCTGGAATTGTGGCGTCCGCATAGGCCCCTTGTCTGCGGATGAAAGCCAGGGCTTCGCCTCCGTTCGACAGGTGAACCAGTTCAAATCGGAAATCCTGCTGATTCAGGGCCCGGTCAAGCAGGAAGACATCTGAGGCGTTGTCCTCAATGACAAGGATTCGGGCGGCGCGAACGATCGAAGCGTTTTCCACGCTTACTCCCAACGGACCAAGCATGACCGTCTCCTCTTCATCATTCCACAGTTGATAGTGCCAGCGTCGGCGGTGACACTTGTCTCGCCCTTACGATCCAACGCTTGGGCGCAGGTCCAACGTAGTAGAAAGGGTAGCATGTCACCAACGTCAGCGCGTTCTCGCCTGACGCAGCGAGTGCGCCTGTGTCGTCCGGGTCCACGATCCTTAGCGATTCGACTTCATATCTGAAATCGCCACGCGGCGTTGAAAACCGAATCTCGTCGTTGACCCTCAAATCCTTCAGCGCACGAAAGAATGTGTCGCGGTGTCCGGCGAGGCCCACGTTGCCCGGCTGTCCCGGTAGCGCCGTGCCGGGAATGTGTCCAATCCCGCGCCGGAGAGTGGTTCTGCCGATCCCCTCTACGACGACTACGGAGAGGAAGAGACGGGGGATCTGAATGCGGCCGATCAGACCGTGCGGCGCGGCAGGCGCACCTTGCGGGGAAGCGGGGGACTGCGGTTGAGGAGTGCTCTGGCTCGCCACCTGCTGGCCGAGCAACTGGCGGTCGAGATCGCTGCCTGCGCGTCTCTGGAAAGCCCAGGAGTCCGCTAGTACAAATCCGCAATAGCCCAGAAGCAAGGCTGCGCAGACAAAAAGCGCACGATGGACCCACTTCAGAGTCCGCCCGAGTGTCTCTTTCCTTACCAGAAGCTTCATTTGGCGACGTTCTCGTCAAGCCGTGGTTCGCCGCCGGCTATGTAACCGGCGCGCGTGCGCACGGACAGTCCGTCGTGGCCGTTCGCTCGGGCATGTACCCGGATGGCGTGATAGGCGCCGTCACGAGCGGGGTTGCTTGGAACATATCCGATCGTGTATTGATGGCGAATGTCGCGTGCGATGCGCTCGCAAATGCTCACCACCTCGTTGAGTTGGCTAGGGAAGAACGCTTCGCCTCCCGTCGCGTGTGCCAGGCGCTTGAGCACACCCGGGTTCCGGTCCGGATCGTCTTCGTCGAATACGCCCACGGTATAGATAATGGCGCTGGATCGCTCGGCCAGTTTCATGACGTCGGTCAGGCTATGCGCGCTCACGTTGTCGCCGCCATCACTGACGACAATCAGCACTTTCTTATCCCGGCTGCCCGCCTGCAATTCCTCTAACGCTCTGGCGACCGCGTCGTAAAGAGCCGTCTGGCCACCGGTAGGTGTGGCGATGATCGCGCGTTCGAGTTCGGCGGCGCCATTCGTGAATCGGGTTGTGCGAGGCAGACCCAACGACACCCTCTCGTTGAAGTTGACGACGAACATTTCGTCTCGCCCGTTGCTGGACCGCGCAAAGGTCCGGGCTGCGGCGACCACCTCCGCGAGCTTCGGCCGCATGGTTGTACTGTGATCGATAACCAGTCCCACAGTGACCGGAATATCTTCGTTTTCGAAGAGCCGGATGCGCTGCGGAACGCCGTTCTCAAAGACCTCAAAATCCCGCTCGCCCAAATCGGAAACAAAGCCACCTTGCCGGCCGGTCACCGTAGCGTGCAACACCACCAGGGCAACGTCCACCGAGACTCGAAAAGATCCCGAGTCGGGTTCTTGTTTTGCCTGTGGAGCCCGGTCTCCGGCGTAGGCCGCCAGGGCAATCGAAAAAAGGGCCGGGAGAGCGATGGCCTTTGCCACGCCATGCTCCCCGGCCCTCGACAGCCCCTTCCTCATAGCCGCTTTACCTTCTGACCTCGTCACCGGACCAAGCCCGTTACAGAACGCGCTTTTGCACGAGTCGGAGGGTCCAGGCCAAGCCCAGAGCCAGGAATCCGAACAGGGCGATCAGGGGTAACGAACTAGCCGTCGCGGGCAGAGTCGCCGCTGGCTGTGCCGGCTCGGCCTGCGCCACTACGGTTTCCTGCGTTGGCGGCGGGGTGACAACCTGGGCGAGTTCCACCTCTTCTCCCGTAGGCTTGACCGCGATCACGGGCGCCTGCTTCAGTGCCACTACCACCGGTTCGTTCGCCGTCAAGATCGGTTTTTCGACCTCAAGCGGCAAATCGGCCGTCGTGGCGAGAACCGGCGTATTGGCCGTCTTGGCCAACTCGACTGCTATGGCCCGCGGGTACACAAATTCCTCGCCCCAGTTTCTGCCAGGATAAAACCATGCC
The DNA here is from genome assembly GCA_049686695.1 of Bryobacteraceae bacterium. Lineage (GTDB taxonomy): Bacteria > Acidobacteriota > Terriglobia > Bryobacterales > Bryobacteraceae > Bog-375. The sequence continues at coordinate 25,243 of JBAVIH010000242.1, forward strand.
CGAAGCGCCTCAGGCAAACCTGCCGGCCGCTCCCGGAAAGTAACTACGGTTTTGTCGGTCGCCCTAAGGCGATAGTTCGGGATGGCCAGTATGGTGGCGTAAACCACTGTCTCTTCCCTGTTGAAGATCTGGACGATGTGGCGATCCGATTGTGAGTCCAGGATCTTGAATACATAGGTGCCGGCTGGCAACACCCCCCACCCTTTTAGGTGGACTCCCGGAATCTCCACAGGCCCGCTGAAGGTCATTACGGTTTTCCTGTTCCACTCGTCCGCCTTTGCGCCTGGTGAGAATACCACGCCCAGTAGCGCCAAGCTGAACACGGTTGCTGTAACAGTTCTCAAAACACTCATCTTCTTCTTCTCCTTTGATCTGCAAACCGTGCGACCGGCTCCTGGCTCTGTTGGGCACCATGCCTGCAGACCTCGGCGCGGTGGTCGCACACGACGGACCAGAAGCATTCCAAGGTCCATCGGCGCATTCCTGCGCGAAGAGCGCGGTTATCGTCTCGTTGCAGACCCGTGCTTGCCGCACCTTGCGGGACCCGGCCCAGCAACGCTGCTGAGAATCTCCCGGAGCCAGTCTTGGCGCCCGAGGTATCGGCTTCAGCAGTTATTGCCGCACGGAACGCAGGATCTGCAGATGCCGCGCGCCCGGGCTGGGGCTGCGACGCCGCAGTTTCAGCCAGCCCACTGCTTGGAGAGATAGGGGACAGAACAGACGCAGACGAATCCGTTTTTCGGAAGGGCCGGCATGGTGGCACGGACCCGCCTCCGTTACTGTGTCCGGAAGGCAATGCCTGGACAGGGGACCAATGACAGAATGAGGCTCAATAGCACAAGAACGGCCAAGGCTACTGGTATGAACATTGGATTCTCGATTCAGGTGCCGTCGACGAGGCGCTTTGGGACAGCATTCCGGGCCGTAACGCCAGGACCCGCGGCGCCACCGGCTCTGGCTGTTCCCAGCACACTCGATGCCGCTGCCCGCACGCTCGGCACTCGTACTGACCGTGCGAAGGCCACATTGGCTGGTTGTGCATCAGCCTGCACCAGAAATTCGCGATTCTAGCTTGGGTCGGTATCATCGATCCACAGTCCTTAGCCCAGGCGGGCGAATCCTATTTCTAGAGGCGGGTGGCCGCGGGGCTCTCGCGTCCTGATTGCTTTAGCGCATGCGACCATTCGTCGGCCTGCCGCTCAGCCTCCGCCTTCGCCACTCCGTACCGCTCCTGAATGCGCCCGACCAACTGGTCCTTTTTGCCGGCGATCGTTTCCCAGTCATTATCGGTGAGTTTCCCGAAGCGCTCGCGGGCAGAGCCGGTGAACTGCTTCCATTTGCCTTCGATTTGGTCCCAATTCATGTTATCTCCTGCTGCTTCCGGTTTCCCGGCCTGACTCAAGTTGTGGCACGTTTACCGCCGTTCGAATTTCAAGAGGCGTATGGGACGAGTTTGGCCCCGTGTCGCCGATGCTGGCTCGAAGCGCGCCGAAATGTGCACCTTCAAGGGCAGATTCTGCATCCGCGCGATACGGTTCTTGCCTCCCTCGCCCCTGCGGCGGGCTGGTCTGCGGCACTTGGCCCGGCTCGTGCACAGATACGGATACGACACTTCCAAAAGGAGAAACAGTAAATGTCGAGAAACACATCGGTAATAGGAATCTATCCGGATCGCACGACCGTTTCGGACGCCATCAACGTCCTGCAGAAAGCGGGGTATCGGGCGACGGACATTTCAGTCCTGTCATCTGACAACCAGGGCTCAAAGGATTTCGCACTTGTCAAGCGCAACAAGGCTTTGGATAGCGCGGCGGTGGGCGCGGCAGTAGGCGCACTGGTTGGCGCCGCATTGGCCTGGTTCGCCTCCACTCAGAGTGCGACCATCACGGGTCTGGAGCCACTGGTCGCGGCTGGACCGGTGCTGGCTGCATTGGCTGGCGCCGGCGCCGGCGGGACACTGGGTTGGTTCGTGGGATTGCTAGCCGGCTCGCGGCTGACGGAGTATGTCGCCAAACGGTACGCGGGCAGAATCAGGCACGGCGGAATTCTGCTGTCTGTGCACTGCGACAGCCAGGAGTGGTGTGACCGCGCGAAGATGACTCTGAGAGACACCGGCGCCCGGAATATCTCCTCCGCCTCGGAAACTTCCGCCGATTACGGAACGACGGACAAGCCGACGGAGAGGGCACCAGCGACGGTCACGAAGCGCTGCGAGACGCCTGCCCAAGAGACGACAGAATACGTCACTAACGAAACCAGGAAATAGGAGGTCACCGCCCCGAGCAGGTTCTTTCGTGTCGGGACTGGTCGCCTGCGTGCACAACCAATAGCTAGCGAGTTTGAAGGAGACGATTACTATGCAGTTCGTTCGATTTGCCAACACCGTTGCCCTGTTTCTGTTTTTCGGAACGCTTGTTCCTGCGTATGCACAGAAAGAAAAGGAACAGCGCCCGCAGGCACAGGCGCAACCCCAGCAGCAACAGCGGGCCCAGCAGCCGCAGCAACAGCGGCCACAGCAACAGCAGGTCCAGAAACAGCAACCGCAGCAACAACAGCGGGCCCAGCAGCCGCAGCAGCAGCAGCCGCAGCAACAGCAGGTCCAGAAACAGCAACCGCATCAACAACAGCGGGCCCAGCAGCCGCAGCAGCAGCGGCCGCAGCAACAGCAGGCTCAGAAGCAGCAGCCGCAACAGCAGCGGGCCCAGCAGCCGCAGCAGCAGCGGCCGCAGCAGCAGCGGGCCCAGCAGGTCCAGCAGCAGCAACCGCAACGTGCGCGGCAGCAGGCAGTCGCCTGGCAGCAGAAGCGGGGATGGCAACAGCAGGGTTCGTGGCAGGGGCAGAGTACATGGCAGGGGAATCGTGCTCACCAGTGGGGAAGCCAGCATCGCGACTGGGCCCAACGGGGAGGCTACGGTGGTTCCTACATTCCTCAGGCCAGCTTCAATCTCTATTTCGGGAGTCAACACTATTTCCGGATGCACGCTCTCCCAACTATCTACATGGGGTATCCTCGTTTCGAATACGGCGGCTTTTCGTTCCTGCTTGTGGATCCCTACCCGGAATCCTGGGCGGAGAACTGGTTCGATACCGATGACCTTTACATCGCTTATGACAACGGGTACTACCTTTACGACCGCGCTTATCCGGGCGTCGGGCTGGCGATCACAGTCGAACTGTAGCTGACGAACCATTGAGACGGTCGGCGGCGACCTTCGTAAGGCTGGCGGGTGGGTTTCAAGGACCGAGGAATATAGCAGTGCCTGTAGCCCAAGTGGAACGACACCGCACGGGACGCGTCGGCTGGCTACGCGCGTCGGTGTTGGGCGCCAACGACGGCATCCTTTCGACGGCGAGTCTGGTGCTCGGTGTTGCGGCTGCGCATGCGACTCACAGCAATGTAATGGTCGCGGGGGTCGCCGGCCTGGTCGCTGGGGCGATGTCAATGGCGGCAGGTGAGTACGTTTCCGTGCATTCACAGTCCGACACCGAACAGGCCGACCTCAACTTGGAACGCGCGGAACTGAAGACGGACAACGAGGGTGAGCACAAAGAACTCACGGCGATCTACGTCGCGCGCGGGCTCGATCCGCGGCTTGCCAAACAAGTCGCAGAGCAACTAATGGCTCATGACGCTTTGGGCGCGCATGCTCGAGACGAACTCGGCATCTCCGCGGTCTTCAGTGCGCGTCCGATTCAGGCTGCATTGGCGTCGGCCGGCAGCTTCGCTGTCGGAGCTGCGATGCCTCTCATAGTCACGGACATAGTCCCGGTTGCACATCTGATCCCTTTTGTCGCCGGAACCTCGCTGTTATTCCTGGCTCTTCTGGGCGGATTGGCTGCGCGCGCCGGAGGTGCAGGCGTGACCGTGGGCGCACTACGCGTCACGTTTTGGGGCGCTCTGGCAATGGCGGTGACTGCAAGCGTCGGAGCACTGTTCGGAGCCTGATCTGCACCTACTGCCGCGTTCAGTGCACATTCTGCACCCGGCGCCATGGACCACCCGGCCCGGCACAGCGCCGGTTGCCCAATAGCTCTACTGGCCGCTTTGGCCCCGCGCTTGCACTCATGCATGGCGAAGGAGAAAAAAATGCTTTGGACAATCTGTGTAATTCTGCTGGTTTTGTGGGCGTTGGGAATGGCAGCCTCTTACACTGGTGGAGGACTGATTCACCTCCTGTTGGCCGTTGCCGTGGTGGTACTGGTAATCCGCCTGTTTCAGGGACGCAGAGTTGTTTAGTTCCTAAGACACATTTAGCCGGCGGCCATCAAGCCCTCGACTGGGTATCGGATTGCTACTTAACGATTAGGAGTCTAAGAGAAAATGCCTTTAATCAACATCGTGATTGTGTTGATCGTGGTCGGCGTCGCGCTGTGGCTGATCAATAACTTTATCCCGATGGCACGCAGCATCAAGACAATTCTGAACGCGGTGGTTGTCGTTGCGGTCGCCGTTTGGGTCCTGCAGGCTGTTGGAATGTGGGGGCGAATAACCAGTTATAAGCTGTGAGCTGAGCCAGTGCGGTTGGTCTGGTGCCTCCAATTGTTGCAAAGAAACAGGTCGGTCCATGCGTTCGATACTCGTCATTGGCATAGTCCTCGCGATTCCTGGAGCTGGACTCGCTCAGCCCTTCCTGGCGCTGAGTGTGAGCGACAAACTCAATTACCAGATTCAGCAGTCCATCGGTCCATTAGCGGTTCTCGGGGATGCGGCGTACGCCGGAATCCTCCAGGGACTCGATACGCCGACGGAATGGGGACAGAGCGGATCCGGCTACGGTAAGCGCTTCGGGTCCACGATGGCGTGTTCCGGGATTCATAGCGCTCTCGCTTTCGGTTTGGATTCGACCCTGCACGAGGATCCCCGCTACTTCCGTTCCGGCGGCGGCAGTTTTTGGCACCGCGCGGGACATGCGTTTCGAGGCACCATTCTAACGCATACGGACAACGGAACTGAGAGCCTGTCCTTCTGGCGCTTCGGCAGCGCTTATGGGGCGGCCTATCTGTCCAACCAGTGGTATCCGGGCCGGCTCAACACGGTGGGCCTCGGATTTTCCGAGGGTTCTCTCCAACTCGGGTTCGATCTGGCCAGAAACCTGGCATCCGAATTCGGGCCAGATCTCAAACGGAAGATACTGCACCGAAGACGGTGACGGGCCGCGCCCTGAGCGCCAGAAACGAATGAGTTTGAGTCTGCAGATCGAGCAGCGGGAAAGTGAAGGCATCGTAATTCTTGACCTGAAAGGCCCGCTCACTTTCGGCCAGGGAGACTTGGAACTGCGGGAAAGACTCGCTTGCCTGCATCAATCCGGCAATGTCAATATTGTTTTGAATCTCAAACACGTCAGCGGCATTGACAGCACTGGTTTGGGGACGTTGGTATTTGGGCTCGCCAGGCTGCGCAAGGCTGGTGGGAGGCTCGCGCTGTTAAACGTCAATCGGTCGCATTTGGAGCTCTTCTTGCTAACCAGGCTGGCTAGCGCCTTTGAGTTCTTCGATGACGAGCACGATGCGGTGAACAGCTTCTTTCCGGATCGAGCGGAGAAGCCCTTCGACATCCTCGACTTCGTTCAGCGCGAAGAGAGCCGCGATTTGGATCACCAAGCCAGTCTCGAAGCGGCTTGCTAAGTTAGATAGGAGACCATGCCCCCCCTGCCCGCGGTTTTCGAGGCGGATACCTCATTGCCCGCAATGTGCGTCCACTTTCTCGCTCCGTCGGTGTGCCAATAGGGTATTCTTTCCATCGTGAGGAGAATCGATCGGCGTGTTCGCGCCACCGCGGCAATTGGCGGGCTGCTGGTGTTTGGGGCGATGGCGTTTCCACTGGTTCGCGGCGGCGCGATCGAGTTCGACCTGCCGGTGCGGGCGGCGATCCACGGTTGGGCGTTTCCGGCGCTGACGGCGGCCATGCGGCTGATCACGCTGCTGGGCTCGGAATACTTCCTGGTGCCGCTGGCGGCGATTCTGATGTGGCACTGGGAGAAGCGCGGTCGGCGCAGGGCGGCTTACCTGCTGGTGGCCGGAAGCCTGAGTGCGGAAGCGGTGGCGCAGTTGCTCAAAATGCTGATCCACAGGCCACGGCCGGAACTCTTCTTCGGGCTCGTGCCCACCGAGACGTATAGCTTCCCGAGCGGGCATGCGTTTGTGCCGACGGTGTACTTTTGGATCCTGGCCGGAATCCTGGTGCCGGGTGCGCGGTGGCGCGCAGCGGTGGTGGCAATGTCGGTGTTACTCGGACTCTCACGCGTCTATCTGGGCTACCACTACCCGAGCGACGTGGTGGCAGGTTGGGCGCTGGCAGTGGTGTGGCTGGCGCTGTGGGCCACCATCGCAGACCGCCACCCGGCTCCCCCTGCTTGATCGTGTTACCGGCCAATGGAACGGACTAAGGCCAGAGGCGCGAGTTGCGCTCGGCGATTCGAGTGGCTTTCTCGATCGTTCCGCCAGGAGATAGCGCCGTCCAGCTGACGGTCAAGGACTCCGCCGGTGGCGAATCGATGGCGCTCAGCCCGAGTTGCCCATCATCGAAAGGATCGACCGTCAACGCCGTTTCCACCACACCGAAGCGATCCTTGGCGGTGCGGAAGATCAGCTTGAACCGGTAATTGCCCGGAGCCACTCCAAACTGATGCTCGTAGCGGAGCGGGTGTTGGACAAAACTGTCGAACTGCTGGCGGTCGTCGAAATCGAATCTCACCGTGTCGCCGAACCGCGCGGCCACGCTGCCCCCAAGGTTGTATACCAGGCCGAGCACGTCCATGGTGACCTGCAGTTTGCCGTTTGCTTCGATCGGATCGAGAACCGGCGCGGGAACTTCAAGCGCGAGGTTGACCCGCGCCGCGCCGCCGGGTTCATAGAAGAACGGCATGGATGCCGATGCCGTGGTGTTGCCGGCGTGCGGCGAAGCTGCCAGATTCTCCAGCTCGGCTTCCATTTTGTTGGCCGAAGGCAGGCTCATCTCGGTGATATTGCAATACAGATTGCGCCCGCGCACTTTCCCGTCGGGCCGGTCGACGGTAACCTTCAGCTCGTGGCAGCTTCCCTCACGGGACTCTTCCGGCACGTAGGCGAGCGTATAGGATTCGTTCTGCTCGCGAGCGATCGCGTCGAAAACGGCGACCGCGTCGTTGCCGCGGAAGAGCTCGTGGCCGCCGGTGGCGTCGGCCAGGTAGAGCGCCCAAACGGGGTTCTGGGCGTTCGCCGTCCCTCCGGCCGGATAGACCGAGACATTCGCCTTGCGAAACTCGAGCGCCATCCCAAAAGGATCCCGGCGCGCTTCCGCGCTCTGCTCGTTTTGATACTCGAGCTGGCGAATCGAGCGAGCCGCCGGCGCAGTCGCGACGCCGGCGTCGGCTATCGGCGCCGGAACGCCGCCGGCGAAGAGGACCACCGCCTTATGGCCCGGCACATGGCCCAGGTCCTTCGCCAGTTGCGCGTACGCCCACGCCCGCACCTGGCCATCCCTATCGTGGAATGGGGGGCGGCAATCGAGGCCGGGCCAGGCCTCCAGTGCGTGCCGAAGCTGGCCTACGTCGTCCGTGAATTGCACGGCGACGGTCACCGTGGGAGTACATCCCGCACCGTAATACGCGACCGACATCAGCCGGTTGGGTCCGATATTGTCCTCGATGAACTTCAGGGCAGCCAGCTGAACCCATTTCAGATCGATCCCCTGGTCGTACCGTGCATCGAGTAACAGGACGAAGTGCTGTTGCTGGCTCATTCCCGGCACGGCCGGCCCGCTGTGAGTCTGGAATCCGGTGATGACCTGTTCCTTGCCGTCTTCGAAGACGTGGAAATCCTTCGCCGTCAGGCCATGGATGGGCTCGTCTTTCTTGCCGGTCACGACCTCGTCTGCCAGCACCAGGCGCGATTCGGCTTTGATCCTTAAGCCGGCCGTGTCCGTTTGCGCCAGCAGCGGGGAACACAGGAATAGCAGCAGAGCACACGTCCGTGGCGCACGCATTCCTGCGTGCCGCGTCGGGATTCGGCTCGACGCTTCTTCGTTCAGGGGCGACCATCTTCTCACGGAATCTCCACCGCGCCGTTGGCCGAGGCCGGCACAACCTGCCCACTGCCTCGCATTATAACCGTCTCGACTCTGCGGCCGACCCGCAAGTTGCTAGCCAATAAGGGCTACACGGCCGACGCGGCAATCGGCTCCGCGTTCCCTCATAGCGCCCCGGTCGTTGGTAGCAATATGCTACCCTGAGACCATGAGTCAGCCAGTGAAGCTGTCGGACGGCCTGGTGCTGGATGCCCGGCTCGCCAGCCAGGTGGTCGAGCGCTCGATTGCCGGCCAGGTCGAATTCTGGGCCCGATTAGGGCGGTCGGTCGAACTGCTGCTGGAAGGGCAGCAGGCGCTGGCGCTGTGCCGTAGCGCGACGGCTCGTCCCCTTTCGGCGTGCCTCGAGTCGGTGGATTCCCCGGAAGGCCGGCAGCGCGTGGCCGACTTCCTCGAGACCCGGCCTTTCCCCCACTACCAGCCGCATCCGGATCGTCCCGGCCTGCTGGTGCGCATCGATGCGAACGGCAACCGCACGGTGGGCCGCTTCGTCAAGCGCCAGTTCCAGCCCATCGCCGCCAGGGCCAAACGGCGATGAGCCTGCCGCTCGACAGGCGCCCGGCGATCGTGGCTATCGCCGGGCCGAATGGCGCGGGCAAGACTACCTTCTACCGCGCCCACCTGCAACCCGCCGGGCTGCGGTTCGTCAACGCGGACGTGCTGGCCCAGGAACTTCGGATCGAGGCTTACGCCGCCGCTCGCGTGGCCGATGCCCTTCGGCGGGAGCTGGTGAACCAGCGCGAGAGCTTCGTCTTCGAGACCGTCTTTTCCGACCACGTCGGAGAGAAAATCGCTTTCCTCAAAAGCGCCGCGCAGGCCGGCTACAACACGATTCTCTGCTTTATCGGGACGGCCGGGCCGGCAGTGTCGGAACAACGCGTGGCCATGCGTGTCTCGCAAGGCGGACACGATGTTCCGTCCGGCAAGCTGGTCCAGCGCTATCCACGCATTCTCGAGAACCTCAAAGCTGCCCTCCGCGAGCTCCCCAACGTATGGGTCTTCGACAACAACGACCTGCGAACGCCCCACCGCCTGATGGCCGTCTTCGAAAGCGGACGCCCGGTGAGGTTGCATCGGCCGCTTCCGAGGTGGCTGAAGCCGCTGCTGCCGAGCCCTTAGGTGGGACAGACGATCGGTTTGTGTCGTCTGTCAACGTCGTCTCAACTTCGTGTGCGCTGGCGCAGATTGACGGACCACGCAAACCGATGGTCTGTCCCACTGCACCCGGCGATACAATCGTCTTTCCGCATGTCACATCGAACAGCCTTCTTGCTTTTGCTTCCGCTTGCCTGCGCCGCCGGGCAGGATGCGTATCTGAACCCTTCGCTCCCCATCGAGCTGCGGGTTAACGACCTGGTGTCCCGCATGACGCTCCAAGAGAAGGCGTCGCAGGTGGTGCACCTGGCCGCGCCGATTCCGCGATTGAAGGTCCCCGCGTACAACTGGTGGACCGAAGCTCTCCACGGCGTGGCGACCGGCGTGGCTACGGTGTTTCCCGAGCCGATCGGGCTGGGCGCCACGTGGGATGCGCCGCTGATCCACGACATGGCCACCGTGATCGGCTCCGAGGCGCGCGCCAAACATCACGAGGACGTGCGCCAGGGTCGCTTCCAGGGCGTGGGCCTGGACTTCTGGGCGCCCAACATCAATATCTTCCGCGATCCGCGCTGGGGACGCGGCCAGGAAACCTACGGCGAGGATCCGTTCCTCACCGCCCGCATGGGGGTCGCCTTCGTCACCGGGATGCAGGGCGACGACCCGCGCTACCTGCGGGTGATCGCCACTCCCAAGCACTACGCCGTGCACAGCGGGCCGGAACCGCTGCGCCACACCATCGACGTGACGGCATCCAAACACGACATGGAGGACACCTACCTGCCCGCGTTCCGCGCCGCCGTCACCGAGGGCCGCGCGGGTTCGGTGATGTGCGTGTATAACAGTGTGAACGGCGAGCCCGGATGCGCCAGCCGGTTCCTGCTGGAAGACCAGTTGCGCGGCAAGTGGGGATTTCAGGGCTACGTGGTGTCGGATTGCGACGCGGTGGCGGACATATGGCGCGGTCACCACTACACGGCGAGCCTGGCCGAAGCCGGCGCGGTGTCCCTGAAGCGTGGCACCGATCTGGACTGCAACGAGCCCGGCGACGACTACTCGCGATATCTCGACGCCGTCAAACAGGGCACGCTAACCGAGCAGGATCTGGACGTCGCAGTGGAGCGCCTGTTCCGCGCGCGCTTCGAGCTGGGCATGTTCGATCCGCCGGAAATGGTGTCCTACGCGCGCACGCCAATCACCGAGAACGACTCGGAGGCGAACCGGCAGCTCGCGCTGAAGGTGGCCCGCGAGGCAATGGTCCTGCTCAAGAACGATGGCGTGCTGCCGCTCGGTCCGACTGCGAAAAAAATTGCGGTGGTGGGTCCGCTGGCGGATTCGTTGATTGCGCTCGAGGGCAACTACAACGGCGTGCCATCGCGGGTCACCACGCCGCTCGATGGCATTCGCCGCCAGTTCGCCGCGGCGGAAGTGACGTTTACCCCGGGCACCCGGTTTCTGCGCGGCGCGCTCCCGGTGCCAGGGAAGTTCCTGACCACCGATGATGGGCGGCCCGGGCTTAAGGGCGAGTACTTCCAGGGCATCGAGCTGAAGGGCGCTCCGGTGGCGACCCGCGTGGATAAGGACGTGAACTTCGAGTTTGGCAGCCCGGCGCCGGGGCTCGGCGCGCAGAACTTCTCGGTCCGCTGGACGGGCTTTCTGACGCCCGCCGATTCCGGCGTGTATGAGTTGGGAGCCACCGGCGACGATGGCTATCGGCTCTGGCTGGACGGCCGATTGCTTGCCGAGGACTGGAGCAGCCACGGCCCCACCACGCGGACCGCCGAAGTGAAGCTCGAGGCCGGCCACAAGTACGCGGTGAAGATGGAGTACTTCCAGGGCGGCGGTGGCGCGGTAGCCAGGCTGGTCTGGTCGCGCCGCGTGGAACACGTGTTGGAAGATGCCGTCGCAGCCGCCAAACGGGCCGATGTGGTGATTGCCACGGTCGGGATCACCTCGGAGCTGGAAGGCGAGGAGATGGACGTGAAGGTCCCCGGCTTCCAGGGCGGAGACCGCACCAGCCTCGACTTGCCGAAAGAGGAAGAGGATCTCCTCAAGGCCATCCAGGCGACTGGCAAGCCGCTGGTGGTGGTGCTGATGAACGGCAGCGCCCTGGCGGTGAACTGGGCGCAGGCCAACTCGAACGCGATCCTCGAAGCCTGGTATCCGGGCGAAGAAGGCGGCGCCGCGATTGCCGAAACGCTGGCCGGCGTCAACAATCCCGCGGGCCGGCTGCCGGTGACCTTTTACAAGGGCGCCGATCAGTTGCCCGAGTTCACCGACTATTCGATGAAGGGGAGGACCTATCGGTACTTTGAAGGGCAGCCGCTGTATCCGTTCGGCTACGGGCTGAGCTATGCGAAGTTCGCCTATGGCGGATTGAAGCTCTCCGCGGCGAAGATCGCGGCGGGCGGATCGCTGGGAGTGGAGGCCGAGGTGCGAAACACAAGCGAGCGCGAGGGCGACGAAGTAGTCGAGGTGTATCTCACCTTCCCGCCGTCGCCGGGCGCGCCGATTCGGGCGCTACGCGGGTTCTCTCGCGTTCATCTGGCGCCTGGAAAAGCGCAGGTGGTGCGGTTCACGCTCGACCCGCGCGACCTTAGCCAGGTGAATCCGGCCGGCGAGCGCGTGGTCGCTCCCGGCGATTATCGGATCAGCGTGGGCGGAGGCCAACCCGGCACGGCCGCGCCCGTCAGCGAGGCCCCGTTCTCGATTACGGGGGCGTTGACACTCCCCGAGTAAAGGCGCCGGAAGCGCGAGTAGCGTGGCGCACGCAGTCCTGCGTGCAGGGTCGAGTCATCTCGACCTTTCTTGCGCCACGTCGGAATGGTAACGTTATTTCCTGACGGGCCCTAAGTATGTGGCAACAGAATTACACACCGGTCGCGAACAGCCTGCCGCTCTCGGCGCTGGTTGCGGCGATCCCCATTTTCGCCCTGCTGATCCTGCTGGGGGTGGCTCGCAAGCCGGCCTGGATGGCCTCGCTGGCGGGGTTGGGCACGGCCGCGCTGGTTGCCGCGGGCGTTTACGGCATGCCTTTGGGAAGGCTCTTCGCCGCCATCGCCTACGGCGCGGCGTTCGGTCTCTTCCCGATCGGCTGGATAGTGTTCGCCGCCATCCTGCTTTACCGGGTGACTCTGGAGAGCGGCAAGTTCGATCTGCTCAAGGATTCCATCGGCCATCTCACCGATGACGCGCGTCTGCAGGCGCTGCTGGTGGCCTTCGCCTTCGGCGCGTTCCTCGAAGGCGCGGCGGGATTCGGCACCCCCGTGGCGGTGGCCGCCGCCATGCTGACCGGCCTGGGCTTTTCGCCGTTCTACGCCGCGGCCATTTGTCTGCTGGCGAACACGGCGCCGGTGGCTTTCGGTTCCCTCGGAATTCCGGTCACCACGCTGGCGGTCACTACCGGCTTGCCCGTGGACCGGCTCAGCGCCGGCGTCGGCCTCATCGTCGCGCCGGTTTCCCTGTTCGTTCCGGCGTATCTCATCGTAGTGATGTCCGGCTGGAAGGGCCTGCGCGCCGTCCTCCCCGCCGCCGCTGTATGCGGCGTCGTCTTCGCCGGGATGCAGTTCGCGATTTTGAATTTCGTCGGCGTGCAGCTCACCGACATCCTGTCGTCGATGGCCACCATAGCTTCGCTGATCCTGCTCTTCCGCTTCTGGAAGCCGCGCGGCAGCGGGGTTGGATCGCGGCCCGCCTCCACTCACACAGCCTGGCAGGTCGCACACGCCTGGGCGCCGTACGCTCTGCTGGTGGTCTTCGTTCTGCTCTGGGGCTACAAGCCGCTGCAGGCACAGCTCAATCGCGCCAACCTCGCCTTCGCCTGGCCGGCGCTCCACAACGCCATCGAGCGCATGCCGCCGGTGGTTCCCAAGCCTTTCCCCTACGCCGCTTCCTACAACTTCACCTGGCTTTCGGCGTCCGGCACCGCGTGCCTGCTGGCGGCCATTTTCGGCGCGCTGGTGGCCGGCTTGAAGCCGCGCCAGTTCGTTCGCGTGCTTGGCCACACGGCGCGGCAACTGGCCCTGGCGGAGATCACCCTGGCGTCGGTCCTCGCCCTGGCATTTCTCATGAACTACTCAGGCGCCACCGCCACGCTGGGGCTGGCCTTTGCCGCCACCGGCGCGCTGTTCCCGTTCTTCAGCGCGCTGCTCGGCTGGCTGGGCGTTTTCCTCACCGGCAGCGACACCTCCGCCAACGCCCTCTTCGGCACCCTGCAGGTGGTGACCGCCGGCAAGCTGGGGATGAGCCCGGTACTGATGGCTTCCGCCAATTCCGCCGGCGGGGTGATGGGCAAAATGATCAGCTTGAGCAGCATCGCGGTGGCCGCCGCCGCTACTTCCATGAAGCGCGATGACGAATCCCTGCTCTTCCGCTTCACCCTGAAACACAGCGTGCTGCTGGCCTCCGCGGTCGGCCTGCTGGTGGTCTTCTATGCCTACGTGATGCCAGGCTGGGTGCCATAGCGCCGCGTCCGGCCACAGGAAAGGACTCCGGCGGCGGAGACCGCCGGCGCTACGGAAGAACGCCGGTGCTTCGCCTGCGGCCCTGCGCTTCCTTGTAACGCCAGCGGTTTCTGCCGCCGGTTCCCGATCCCTTTTCCAGCGCGCTATTGAACCGCGATGGTGACGGCATTCGACGTCGCGCCGCCCATCGAAATCGTCACCGGCACGGCATTTCCCTTGGCCGACCCCGCCGGCACCTGCGCGTTCACCTGGTACAGGCCCGCATAGCCTGGCGCCAGGCCGTAGAATGACACCACGCTTGCCGGCGCTCCGCCAATCGTCACCGTCGGAATTGTCGTGGTCCACGAGAGCGGATCGGCGAGAGCCGGGGAACCCGTCGGAGGCTGATTGGTAACTCCGCCGAGGCCCGTGCAGTAAATCAAGATATAACTGCTGCCCGCGGTCGCCGGGTTGGAGGAATCCACCAGGTTATAGGATGCGTCGGTGATGGCTCCCTGGCCGGTGCCTTTGGCGTTCATGGCGAAGATTGCCGGCGCGAACGGCGCCAGATTCACCACCTGCCCGGCGCTGGTTGCGCTACCCACGGTGGCGGCCATAAGCGTCTGCGCCTGCCCGCTCAATTCCCAGGGGACCTGGAAGTTCACCTGCGTGCTGGAAACGAAATACAGGGGCACCGGCGTAGCGCCGTTCACCTGAAGGGAAAGCCCCGAAAGACTGGTGGGAAGCGGCGATCCGCTGGCAATCATCTGCGATACCGGGAAGGTCGCAAACGCCGATGCAATGCCGCCGGCGGCCAGCGAGGTCGTATAGCTGGCTGCGTTCAATACGCCGGCTGGGTTGATCGACGGCGCGTTGCCGCTGCCCTGCTGAGTCAAGAGGACAGCGGTGCCCCCGATCGTAAGAAGAGCGCTGCGCGGCGCCGCGCCGGGGTTGGCTGTCACGGTGAGAGTCGAGCTACCGGAGCCGGTGGCGGCGATCTTGGATGCCGCGATCCAAAGTGGCAGGCCGGGAATCCCCCAGGTGCAACCCGATGACGCCTGGATGTTGACGGTCACGTTGCCGCCATTGGCGGCCACCGCCGCAAACGATTGCGGGCTGACGGAGAACATGCACGGGGAGCCGGAAGGAGTCAGAACGCGAATTCGGTTGTCCCCACTGTCGGCAACGTAGACGGTGCCCGAAGAGTCCACTGCCACGCCGCTCGGGAAATCCACTTCCGCCTTGCCGGCCGGGCCGCCATCGCCGCTGAATTCGGCTGCGCCATCCCCCGCCAGCGCAACGATCGTCCCACCCGACATCTTGTCCACGCGGCTGCCCACCGGGTCCGCGATGTACAAATTACCCGCGCTGTCGGTTGCCAGACCTGCTATCGAGCTGTACCCGATGGTGCTGGCTACCGCATCCACCGGGGCGATGATCCCGTCCGATACCTCCCTTAAACCCGCACTGTC
This sequence comes from Bryobacteraceae bacterium, assembly GCA_049686695.1. Classification (GTDB taxonomy): domain Bacteria; phylum Acidobacteriota; class Terriglobia; order Bryobacterales; family Bryobacteraceae; genus Bog-375. Next base: position 40,314 of record JBAVIH010000242.1, read on the forward strand.
CGAGATGTATAGGTTTCCGGCGTTGTCCACCGCGACGGCTCCGGGGTAGCTGAGTTGCGCCGTGCTGGCAGGGACGTTATTGCCGTTGTAACCGGACACGCCGGTCCCCGCCACGGTGGTGATGAGGCCGCCCGAGACCTTGCGCACGCGGCTGTTGCCGGTGTCCGCGATGTACAGGTTTCCGGCGCTGTCCACCGCGATGCTGGATGGGCCGGCCAACGTGGCGCTGGTGGCCGGGATGTTGTCGCCGTTGTAACTATACGTGTACGGGCCGGTCCCCGCCACGGTAGTGACCACCCCGGCCGGCGTTATCTCGACGACGCTGCTTCCGTTCAGCATGTATAGATTCCCGGCGGCGTCCATCGTGAGGGCTCCGGGAGTGAACCAATTGCCTGGGACATCGGCGATGGTTCCGTTCGAGAGCTTGCGCAGAATCCGGTTGTTCGTATCCGCAATGTAGACATTGCCCGAGCTGTCCACGGCTACGCTTTCGGGGAAGTTCAACTGGGCGCCTGTGGGGGAGCTACCTTCGGCGACCGGTGCGCCGCCGCCCGCGATTGTCGTGACGGATACCTTCGCGGCCTTGAGGACCGTGCTGCCCGTCGTGATGTACAAGTTGCCGGCGGCGTCCAGCGCTATTCCCTCCACCCCGCCCGGATTCGCAACGGTGGTGGTGATGATTCCGTTCGTAACCTTGCGGACACGGCTGTTTCCGGCGTCCGCGATGTAGAGGTTTCCGGCACCGTCCACCGCGACGTCATCGGGAAACCACAGTTGCGCATTGGTGGCTTTGATGTTGTCGCCGTTGTACCCCCCCGTGCCGGTCCCTGCCACCGTGTTGATGATCCCCCCGGAAATCTCCCGCACGCAGTTGTTGTAGGTGTCCGCGATGTACACATTTCCAGCGCCGTCCACCGCGACGCCGGTAGGATTCCTGAGGGACGCGCTGGACGCCGGCAAGCCGTCGCCCGAGTAACCATATCCCCCCGAGCCCGCCACGGCGGCAACCACCCCTGTCCCCGAAGCCTCCGTGATGCGGTTGTTGTGGGTGTCCGCGATGTACACATTTCCGGCGCCGTCCACCGCGATGCCTTGGGAGAAGTAGCCGCTGGGGTAACTGCCGGCATTGGAAGGCTTGACCAAAGTGCCTGCTTTACCGAAAGTGGTGATGGTCCCGTTCGAGACTTCGCGAATCGCCGCGTTCCCCGTGTCCGCAATGTAGAGATTGCCCGAGTTGTCGACGGCTAACGCTATGGGAGCGTTCAGTTGAGCGCTGGTGGCCGGGCCGTTGTCACCGCTGTACCCGGCTGTCCCTGTACCGGCGATTGGCGTCAGGTTGCCGGTCGCCGGATCGATCCGCACCACCATGTTGTAGCTGGTGAGAGCTACCAGGACGCTGCCCGACGAATCGACCGCAACCCCAGCGGCGTAGCCCAGCGTGGCGGATGTGGCGGGAAGATTCACCGGCAGCCCGCCGCCGGCAATCGTATCAATGGTGTACGTCTGGCCGAACGCGGAATACGCGATGGCCAGGCTCAGAACCGAAGCACTTAGTAAGCGCACAATGGCCTCCTATAATCCGGAACATACTCCTTATAGTGTGACTGGCGAATCCTCACCATACCATGCCTATTTAGGGCTACTACCTCGTCTCCACAAGGGCGCCAGGCAAAACTTTTGACGGCGGCTGAGTGAGCGCCGGGTACAGCGCGTTGGGATGTCGCGCACTGTGCGACTATAAGAGTCCGGGGCGGGTTGCCGCCACGGTAACTCCCCGCCGTTTCGCTGCAAGGAGGCATGTGACATGAGAAGAGCGTTTTTCCTTTCGATCCTGATGTTCGGCTGCAGTAGTCTTTTCGCGCTCGATAACGGTTTGGCGCGCACCCCGCCGATGGGCTGGAACAGTTGGAACAAGTTCGCCTGCAATGTGAGCGAAAGCCTGATTCGCGAAGCCGCCGACGCCATCGTGAGCACGGGCATGAAGGATGCCGGTTACCAGTATGTGGTCATCGACGATTGCTGGCAGGTTTCGCGCGACGCCGACGGCAATATCGTGCCCGACCCCAAGCGGTTCCCGTCCGGCATGAAGGCACTGGCCGATTACATCCATTCCAAGGGGCTGAAGTTCGGCATCTACTCCGACGCCGGCACCGGCACCTGCCAGGGCCGTCCCGGCAGCCGCGGCTACGAGTTTCAGGATGCGCGCCAGTACGCGGCCTGGGGCGTCGACTATCTCAAGTTCGACTGGTGCAACACCACCACGCAGAATTCGGTCGCATCCTATTCCATCATGCGCGACGCTCTGGCCAAGTCCGGGCGGCCGATCGTCTTCAGCATTTGCGAGTGGGGATCGTCGAAGCCGTGGCTCTGGGCTAAGGACGTCGGCAATCTGTGGCGGACCACCGGCGATATCCAGGATAAGTGGGACGTCGAGCTGAAGTGGGGCGGCCACGGCGTGGTCCAGATCCTCGACCTCCAGGATGGCATCGAGTTCGCTTCCGGCCCCGGCCACTGGAACGATCCGGACATGCTCGAAGTAGGCAACGGCGGCATGAACGCTACCGAGTATCGCGCGCACTTCAGCCTGTGGTGCCTGATGGCCGCCCCGCTGATGGCGGGCAACGACATCCGCAATATGACCGATGAGATCCGCGGCATCCTCACCAATAAAGAAGCGATTGCGGTGGATCAGGACCCGCTCGGCTATCAGGGGCGGCGGGTGAAGCGCCAAGGCGGCAGCGAGATCTGGTCGAAGCAGATGGCCGATGGCAGCCGCACCGTCGCGCTGCTCAATCGGGGCGGCTCGGAAACCGAGATCCGCGTGGCCTGGACCGACATCGGGTATCCGGAGTCGCTTTCCGCCGCCGTCCGCGATCTCTGGGCGCACCAGGATCTCGGCTCGCAGCAGGGCGGCTTCGCAGCCAAAGTGCCGAGCCACGGCGTAGTGATGATAACCGTCCGCCCCGGCACGCGCTAACCACCCGTGGGGCAGGTTGATAGCCTGCGCGCGGCCCAGAGGGTGGCCCGGTCAATCGGCGCGCGGGATAACGTCCGGATACCATCCTGCCCCACAGGGCCAAGCTCGCTATACTGGCGCTGTGGCGCTCACTCCGAATACTTTCTTGAGGCTGCTGCGCCGCAGCCTGATGACCGCGCTCGACGACAACTGCTTCGGCATTGCGAAGGGGGTGGCCTATTCGGCGCTGCTTTCCTTCTTCCCGGTGCTCACGTCGGCTGCCACGATCCTGGTGCAGAGCGGCGCTCCCTTCATGTCCAAGACGATGGAACGCGGGCTCTCGCAAATCGTACCACCGGGCTCGGAAAGCCTGGTGGTGCAGCAATTTCGCATCACCGGGGCGCGCCCGATTGCGCTGCTGATCGTAGCCGGGCTGATCTCGTTGTGGGCCGCTTCCGGCGTCATCAAGAGCCTGATCGAAGGCTTCCAGGCGACCTACAGCGTGCCGCGAGACCGCAGCTTCCTGCGCGGCAACCTGGTGGCGATCGCGCTGGTGCTGATGGTGGCGGCGCCACTGGTGGCGGCCACGCTGCTGATCGTGTTCGGCAACCAGGTGGAGCAGATGGTGCTGAACTGGATGAAGGTGGATCCGCTGCTCAACCCGCTGACGTGGGGATGGAGGCTGGTGAGCCGGCTGGCGCGCTGGGCGGTGGCATTCCTGACAACGATTCTGGTAACCACGCTGCTTTACTACTTCGGGCCTAACCGCGAGCAGCGCTGGCGCCTGGTGTGGCCGGGCGCGGTGCTGGCCACCGTTTTGTGGATGCTGGCCACCTCGGGATTCGCCTGGTATGTCCGCAACATCGGCCAGTACAACCTGATGTACGGCTCGATCGGCGCCGGCATCGCGCTGCTGGTCTGGATGTACCTGATGTCCCTGATTGCGCTGATCGGCTGCGAATTCAACGCCGAATACGAACGCAGCTCGCGAAGCGGGGGGAGATAGCGGCGGGGGAGCGATTCCGACTATTTCCCCGGAGGAACGGCTCCAGCCTTGGCTGCCTGCGCGGCCAGATCCGCTATGCTGAAGTCACGCGGTATGGAGCGCGACCAACCAGCGCCGGCGCCCGAATACAGCGAGGATGGCGTCGACCTTTCGCTGATTCGCTGGATGCTGTCGCTGACGCCGCGCGAGCGCCTCCAATTCCTCGAAGAGCGCATGAACGATATCCTGTCGGTTCGCGAACTCAATGGCCGAACGTAAACCATTCCCTCTGTTGCGGGTGCTGGCCGAGGCTCGCGTGGAGTCCGTCGTCGTCGGTGGTTTGGCCGCCGTTCTGGAAGGAGCCCCTATAGGAACCCTCGACGTGGACGTCGTTCATTCGCGAGAACCGGCGAACCTCGACCGGTTGCGCGGATCGTGGCAGGGCCAATCGTGTGCGCGCTCGCGTTGACTGCGGCGGGAGAGGCGTTTTAACCTGAGGAAGCGGGGTTGCAGCTTCAGGTCAAGCTGGCGTAGCTCAGTTGGTAGAGCATCTGATTTGTAATCAGAGGGTCGGGGGTTCAAGCCCCTCCGCCAGCTCCATTAAATCAATAACTTGGAACTTATTGCTGCTGCGCATGAGCCTTCTGCATGTCTACAGGACGCGCCTATTCTGTTCTCTCGTTAATACCAGTTCTTTAGAATTGGCTTCAATTCCGATTCAAGCCAGCGCGGCCCAATGATTTTACGACTGCGGCGGCTCCGCACGCAGTATAATCGTTCGCACGAGGAGGGACGTTCATGTCACGCATCGAAAGCTACCCGCCGGGTTCGTTCTGCTGGGCCGAGCTGGCCACAACCGATTTGGCGGCGGCCAAAAAACTGTATGGCGAGCTGTTTGGCTGGAGCGCGGTGGATAATCCGATTCCGGGCGGCGGCATCTACACCATGTTCCAGATCGACGGGAATGAGGCCGCCGCCGCGCACGCAACCCGCCCCGACTTGCCGCCGCATTGGGGAGTTTACTTTTCGGTGACGAGCGCCGACGAAACCGCCGCGAAAGTCGAGCCGCTGGGCGGCAAACTCATCGCGCCTCCGTTCGACGTTATGGACGTGGGCCGGATGGCGGTGATCCAGGACCCGCAGGGCTCGACATTTTCAGTGTGGCAGGCTAAAAAACGCATTGGGGCAACCCACGGCGGTCCGTTGGGACGCGTGATGTGGCCGGAGCTGCACACGCCCGACGCCGCCGGCGCCGCGGCGTTCTACACGCGCCTCTTTGGATGGATGACTCACCCGGCTTCCGGCGTGGAGTCCGCCCAGTATGTGGAGTGGATCAACGGCGAGACGCATTTCGGCGGCATGATGCCGATGCGCGGGCCTGAATGGGAGGGCCTCCCGCCGCACTGGATGATCTACATCACAGTTGCCGATTGCGACGATCGTGCGGCGAAGGCCAAAGAATTGGGTGCGGCGGTTTGCGTGCCGCCAACCGATGTTCCCAACGTAGGAAGATTTGCCGTCGTCAGCGACGCGCAAGGGGCCACCTTTTCGCTGATCCAGATGGCGGCCCGCGGCCAAGCGGCTTAGCGGCGATTCTGCGCCGCGCCGGCGGTGGTGCCCTGCTGCGCAC
>JBAVIH010000243.1:0-6804 GCA_049686695.1 Bryobacteraceae bacterium
CCGCAAGCCCACCTGGCGCTACCGCGCGGCGCGTCTGGCGGCGCGGCACCGGATCGCCGTCCCGGCCGGAGCGCTGGCCTTGCTGCTGATCGTCGGATTCGCCGCTTTCGGCTGGTGGGAAGCCCGCCGCTCCGAACGCCGCTTTGACCAGGTGCGCGGCCTGGCCCACGCCGTGATGTTCGACCTCTACGATGCCATCGCGCCGCTGCCCGGCTCTACCGCGGCGCGCGCGCTGCTGGCCCGCCGTGCGCTCGAATATCTGGAGAACCTGTCGCAGGAAGCCGGCGGCAATCGTTCCCTCGAGCGCGAGGTCGCGCTGGGCTACGGGAGAATCGGCGAAGTCGAGGGCAATCTTTCCGAATCCAGCCTTGGCCGCGTGCCGGCCTCGCTCGAAAGCTATCGCAAGGCGGCGGGAATTCTGCAACGGCTGCAAGCGGCCTCACCCGGCGACGCAGGACTGCGCCACGATTACCTCCGCGCCGAGGTCGATCTCGCCAGAGCCTATGGCCAGGCTGGCCAGTTCGACGCCGGAATTGCCCAAGCCAGACGCGGCGTCGCGATAGCCGAGAATGCGGCCGGCGCGCGCCCCGATGACGTGATTGCGTTGACCGACCTGGAGGCCGCGCTGGCCGCGCTGGCGGACGCCGTCACCGGCCAGAATCGCTACCCGGAAGCTATCGCGTTGCGGGAGCGGGTCCAGCGCCTGGCCAGCCGCGTAGCCGCGCTGGCGCATGACAGCCCGGAATCCCAGCGCTCGCTGGCGGTGGCCGATAAGCGGCTGGCCGCCCTGTACGGCGTAACCGGACGGATGGAGGATTGCCGCCGCCAGTACGAGATGGCGCGCGCCATCGATGAGCGGCGCTGCGCCCGCAATCCGCAGGACATGCGTGCCAGGATCGATCTATCGTACGACTACAGCGACCTCGGGTGGGCGGCCGGCGTCATGAACCGTCTGGACGACGCGCTTCAATTCAACCGCCAGGCTCTCGAACTCCGGCAGCAGGCCGCCCAGGCGGATCCCCAGGATTTTCGCGCCGCAACGGCCGTGGCCGCGAGCATGAAAAGGATCGGCCTGGTGCTCCGGAAGATGGCGAAATCGCGCGACGCCCTGGCCCAACTCGATCAGGCGGCGGCGCGCTACGGCGAGTTGAGCCGCCGGCCTGGCGCCAATTGGGCGATCGTGCTCAACCTGGCGGAAAACCACCGGGAAATCGCCGAGACCTGGATCGACGTCGCGCAGTCTCACACCGCAACCGCCGCCCAACGCCGCGCCGGCTACCTGGCAGCCGCCGGCGAATACGAGCAAGCCCGCGCCCTGTTGGCCGGCCTGCGCGACCAGGGCAAGCTCCCCAAGCCCGAGTGGGCGCACGTGGACGAACTGGCCTCACTCGCGCAGAAAGCCCGCCGCGACGGGCAGTAGTTATTTGGTGGGGCGGGCTTCAGCCTGCCAACGCCCGCTTGCGGGCGCGTTTTTCATCCGCTGGGCGCGTACCCGCCCGCGGTTACGCCTCCGTGGTCACCCGCTCGCCGGTCTTCGCACCGAGGTCTCTGAAAAACGTCTCGATGCCGCTCGAGTAGCCGATCACAAAGCGGGCCAGAAAACGGAACCTCTTCATCCCCGGTGATGCGCAGGTCGGCGCCTTCAGGCGCGGGTAGCGGCCCGCAGAAGCCGCTTACAGGCCGCCGCGAAGCAGGCTGGCGAGTTTGCGGCGCGCCTGAAACGCCGCCGCGACGCCCAGGCCTATGATCGCCAGGAATAGCGATGTCGGCACAGGTGTCGGCGTGGGGCCGCCGCCGCCGGGAATCGGGGCATACGTGTTGGTGTATTGCCAGTCGACGATATCTTGGTTCTCATACCCAGAGCCGGTGCCGGCGGTGAATCCCACGTACGCCATGGTTGCCGGCGTCGGGCAGCCCGTTCCGGCCGCCGTGCCGCCAGCCAGCACGCACGGTATGTTGATCGCGTAGCTGATCAGGTTGGTCGCCGGCCGCGTCGTCGAATTGTCGGCTGCCGCCACCACCAGGTTGGTGCCGTCGTAATCGATCCACACCGACCACACGTCCCCGTTCGACATGCAATTCGCGACTCCCACCGGCGAACCGCAGTTCGCCACCCCGCCTGGTGTCGCCAGCGCCACGCTGACCATGCTGCCGTCGATATCCACGCCAACGTGGTTATCGTTTGGGTCGTTGAATGCGCCCGGCGAGATCCCGTTGTCAAACGTGTCGAATTCGACACCCACGCTGGGCGTGATTCCGCCGTAGCCAATCGATCCGCCGGCGCCGCCCGAACCACTACTCACCGTTTGCAGCACGAACACGATGCCGTCGGCCGGCGAAATCCCGCCTGGATTTGTAATCTGGAATTGAAAATACGTGCTGAACGTGCCCGCGCTCGAGCTAAACGAAATGGGGGTTGTGCTCCACGCCGCGCCTCCCTGGCCGATGAGCGCTGGCGTCAGCCGCAGCACCTGCTGGCCCGCATAGCCCGTCGCAACCGCGGCGCTATTAACCAGATTCAGCCCTGCGACCGAGCTGAAGTTCGGGTAAATAATCGTCGTTACGCCCGGAGACCCCTGCGCGGGCGACAGAATCCAACCTGCTGTGGCCAGCAAGGCTAAAAGACGCATACATTCTCTCCTTGAGAGCCCGAAGGCGGCTCCCCCCAAGCCGGAGTCTCTATTCCTCGGCTCTCAGCTTTGATCCAGTTTACACCAGCCACATGTATTCAGAAATCTTTTTTCCCGAAAATATTCTTCCCGGTGGGGAGCATCGACGAGCCGCAGCCGCGCCGGAATCGGCCATCGGCCCATATTAAGCCAGCATGCTTCGCAGGATTGAATTCCGGTCCAGCGCAAGCGGTTGTGACGGCCCGTCTTATCGCGCGAAGTGGGTGGCGACGACCAGGAAGAAAACCGTGCCCACCCCGATCACGGCGCCGTGCGGCAGACCCATCGCTTTGGGGTTGCGCACGTCCAATTCTTCCTTCTTGATGTAAGCCGGCCGCCCGCTTATCATTTCGGTGAGAATGAAGACGACATTCCCCAGCGTCTTCCTGACGCGGCCGTGCGAGGCTATCAGAATCAGCCCCATCACCCCGCCCAGAACCGCCGTAATGAGAAAAATCCCCAACCAATCCTGCCAGCCCACCAGCGCTCCCACGGCGGCCATCAGTTTCACGTCGCCGGCGCCCATCGCGCGGATGACGTGAAGAAGGAAGTACACGCCGAACGCCAGGCCCAGCCCGCGCAGCGAAAACCAGACGCCCGCGAACGAGAACCAGGCGCCCGGCGGCCCGGACAGAAACGCATTCAGCAACAGGCCGAGCGCTACGCCTGTCACGGTGATCCAGTTCGGAATACGGCGGAAGCGGACATCGTACACCGCGGCTACCAGCAACACGGCCAGCAGGACGATTTCGATTCCTAATGGTGGCACTGTCAGGGTCATGTCGGCTCAATCATAACGCGGCAGTTCGCCGCCTCCCCAGTCCCCGATCGTTTACAGCCGAATACTAACCAGGACGCGACCGGCTTGCCGGCCGGCGCTACGGAGCCCCGCTGCGATCCGCGTGGGAGGCTTTCAGTTGAATGCCATCGCCGCGCGCAGCCAGGCCGGGGATGGAAACCGGCAAATGCCCGCTAATATCGATTTCGCCCCACAGCGCTTTCACCGCCGCCGCTTCCGAGGGCGCCACGCTGCTGAAGGTGGCCAGATATGCAGTGACGGTGGGAACGCTACGCAGCAGGTAAGGGTTGCCCAGCGCCACCAGCGCCAGCGGTTTCGCCGAGCCGGCCAGCGTTTCCATCGCATGCGGCAGATCGCCGCCCAGTCCAAGCGAGCCTTGGAATGCGGTGACCGAAGCGAAGACCGCCGCCACGTAGCTTTCGCATTGCGTCAGGCGGGCCAGCGCCGCGTCCACGTCCGCGCGCGATAGCGATGGATCGAGCGTCGTCACATTGGCGTGGGCCAGCCGCGTATGCACCTCCTGCGAAAACGCTTGGCCCTCGTTCGAATACCGGCTCTCGGTCAGCACCACGAAGCAGGCGCGCTCGGGAGCCGCCAGCGGCAGCATGCCGCCCCGATTGCGCACCAGCGTGACGGCCCGTTCGGCCACCTGCTGCGCCTTTTCGTTGGCCTCCGGCGAATTAATGGCGTCACCCAAGGCCTCCACGTTGACAAAACGCTTGCGGTCGAGCCCGGCCTTTTCCTTCGCCGCGAGGATCCTGGCGACGCTCTCCTCGATGCGCTGGCGTTTGATCCGGCCGCTCTCCACCGCCGCCACCACCGCGCGGATGGCGGTGTCCGGATCGGCCGGCATCAGCAGTGTGTCGGCGCCGGCTTCGATGGCGCGGACGGCCGCATCGCCGGCCGGAAATCCCTTGACGATGCCACCCATGTCCAGCGCGTCGGTGACGATGAGGCCCTTGAATCCCAGCTCGCCGCGCAGCAGGCCGCCGAGGATGGCAGGGGAAAGAGTGGCCGGCAAGTCCGGCGGGGCGAGCGCCGGTACCGCCACGTGAGCCGTCATCACCGCGTCGGTTCCGGCGGCGATGGCGGCGCGGAACGGCACCAGTTCCACGCTTTCCAACCGCTCCCGCGAGGCCGGGACGGTGGCCAGATTCAGGTGACTATCCACCGACGTGTCGCCGTGCCCCGGGAAGTGCTTGGCCGTCGTCAACACGTAATTGCGGGGATCGGAATGCGCGCCTTCGATGAAGGCCGCCACCTGCGCCGCCACCGCCTGCGGGTCCTCGCCGAACGAGCGGATGTTGAGAACCGGGTTGTCGGGGTTGATGTTCACGTCGGCTACCGGGTAATACACCCAGTGCACGCCCAGCGCCCGCGCCTCGCGGGCCGTCACCTGGCCTTCGAAACGCGAAAACTCCGGATCGCCCGCCGCGCCGAAAGCCATCGCGTGCGGAAACACGGTGGTGCCCGCCACCCGCATCGAGGCGCCGCGTTCGAAATCGCCGCCCACCAGCAACGGCACCTTGGCGATGCGCTGCACCCGGTTAACAAAAGAGGCCAACGCGTACGGCTCGGCGTGCTCGACCACGTGGCCGTTAGCCACGTTGGTGAGGATCAGGCCGCCCACTTTGACGTCGCGGATCAGCCGCAGAAATCGCAGGTACTCGCGGGAACGCGTGTGGGGCGCCGCGCCTGGGAATGACACGAATACCAGTTGCGCTACCTCATCGCGCAGCGTCATCCCCCTCATCCAACGGCGCACCGCGGCGGAGGGTTTTGGCTGGGCCGGACGGGGATCGGCGGAACCTGACGCAACGGTCGACGCCACCATCAGCAGAAGGGATGCCAACGGTCGCGGCAAAAGACGCATGGGATTGGTTCGCAGGATCTAAAGCGACACTGCCCGCGCCCCGGCTGTCGCACGCGCCGAAGCCACCGGCTTGCGCGGAGGCGTCCGGGTCAGCAACCGTTTCACCGAGCGCGCCAGCATGGCCGCCTCGCCCGCGGTCTTGGCAATCACCGCGTCGGCGCCCGTGTTCCTCTCGTTCAGCCCCAGCGGTTCCACAAAGCCCGAGAGAAGGATGATGCGCGCCGTCGAGTCCTGCGCGCGGATTCTGCGGATCATTTCGATGCCATCCATGCGCGGCATGCGATAATCCGTTACCACCACGTCGAACCGGCCGCCTTCGAATCGCCGCAGCCCTTCTTCGCCGTTCAGCGCCGTCTCCACTTCCAACCCGAGTTCTTCGAGCAACTGGCGGCGCACCAGCAGCCCGTCGGGATTGTCGTCAACGAGGAGGATCCTGGAGGGACTGGCGGGAGGTATTTTCATCATGGAATGTTGAGGAGCGTAACAGAGCTGTAATCGGCATGTCAACCGATTTTTATCGCCTTGTAAAATTGGAAGATTCATTTCTTGACATCCGCGGCCCAGTGAGTGCGACTTCCCGGCCCGCGGCCCGCGCGCACTCGCGCCGGTGTACGCTGAAGGTTAACCGCACACCGTCCTATGAAGCTGAACACTCTGGCCGAAGCCCTGGGCTGCCGGTTGACGGGCTCGGGCGAAATCGAGATTACCGGCGTCGCCACCGTGGAGCAAGCCGGCCCCGGCGAGATCACGTTTCTGGCCAATCCCAAGTATGCCGCGAAAGCGAAGCACACGCACGCCAGCGCTATTCTGGCCGCCGCGCCGCTTACAGGCATCGACATAGCCTGCCTGGTTTCGGCGAACCCGTACCTGGATTTCGCCCGCGCCCTGGCGCTGTTCTACCAGCCGCCGCAGCCCGCACCGGGGATTCACCCGCTGGCGTCGATTGCCGCCAGCGCCGCGATCGGCGAGAACCCCTCCATCGGCCCGTTTGCCGTGGTGGGCGAGCGGGTGAAGATCGGCCGCAATGCCATCCTGCACCCGCACGTAGTGATTTACGAGGGCGTCGAGATCGGCGACGATTTTCTGGCCCACTCTCACGCCGCGGTGCGCGAGTTCTGCCGCATCGGCAGCCGCGTGATCCTGCAGAACGGCGTGGTGGTGGGCGGCGACGGCTTTGGTTTCGCCAAGCGCGCCGACGGCACCCACGCCAAGATCGTCCAATCCGGCGTCACCGTCGTCGAAGACGATGTAGAGGTGCAGAGCCTCACCTCGGTCGATCGCGCCACGGTCGGCGAAACGCGCGTCCGGCGCGGCGCGAAGATCGATAGCCTGGTGCAGATCGGCCACGCCTGCGTGGTGGGCGAGGACAACATCGTCTGCGCCCAAGCCGGACTTGCCGGCAGCACCACGCTCGAGCGAAACGTGCTCCTCGCCGGACAGGCCGGTTCGGCCGGCCACCTCAC
>JBAVIH010000244.1:0-25125 GCA_049686695.1 Bryobacteraceae bacterium
CCGGCGTGATTTCGCTACTCTGAATTGGCCCACTTCGATACTCTGATTTGGCCCCCCTGATGAAAACATAAACAGGCTATTCTGTTTTGGGCCCTGCGGTCCAGAATGGAGGCCGGTTGAGAAGGGAGGCGAGGAAGGTGGAACTTTTCGAGCAGATCCGGCGTGAGTACGAGCACGGGGCCGGAACGATCAAAGGGGTGGCGCGAAAGCTGGGCGTGCACCGGCGGATGGTGCGGGAGGCGATCGCCAGCGCGGTTCCTGCGACGCGGAAGAAGCCGGTCCGGGAGAAACCGAAGCTGGGTCCGGCCACGGAGTTCATTGACGGCATCCTGGAGGCGGATCGCAAGGCTCCGCGGAAACAACGGCACACCGCACACCGGATCTGGGTGCGGCTACAGGAGGAGATGCCGGAAGTCCAGGTGGCGGAGTGCACGGTGCGGCGGTACGTGCATGAGCGGAAGCGGCAGATGGGGCTGAGCGGCGGCGAGACGTTCGTGCCGCAGTGCTACCACTGGGGCCAGGAAGCGCAGGTGGATTGGTATGAGGCGTGGGCGGAACTGGGCGGGGAAAGGCAGAAGGTGTACCTGTTCTGCATGCGCTCGATGGCCAGCGGCGGCTCCTTTCATCAGGCGTATCCGCACGCCACGCAGCAGGCGTTTCTGGAGGGACACGAACTGGCGTTCCGCCATTTTGGCGGGACCTTCGCCGTGCTGCGATATGACAACCTCGGCAGTGCGGTGAAGAAGATCCTGCGGGGACATCAGCGGGAAGAGACGGAACGCTTCATCGCCTTCCGTTCGCACTGGGGGTTCGAGAGTACCTTCTGCAACCCGGCGCGCGGCAACGAGAAGGGCGGCGTGGAGGGCGAACAGGGCTACTTCCGGCGGAACTATCTGGTTCCGCTGCCGGCGGCGCGCGATCTGGAACATCTGAACGAGCTGCTGGAATCGGCCAGTAAGAAGGAAGAGCAGCGAGTCATCGCGGGCCGCTCACAGACGATCGGTGCGGCCATGGTGGTGGAACGGGAGCATCTGGGCCCGCTGGCGGTGGAAGGGTTCGATCTGGCGGCGGTGTCGTTTCCGGTGGTCAACGGCAGCGGCACGGTGAACGTGCTGACCAACTTCTACTCGGCGCCACTGCGGCCGGGGACGAAGGTGCAGGCCAAGACGCAGGCGGCGTATGTGGAGATTTGGCAGGACGGTCAGTGCGTGGCGCGGCACGAGCGGTGTTTCGGACGGCAGCAGAAGGTGCTGAATTTGGAGCACTATCTGGACGCGTTGGCGAAGAAGCCGGGAGCGCTGGCGGGCTCGGCGCCGCTGGAGCAATGGCGCGCGCAAGGCCGCTGGCCGGAGAGTTTCGACCGCTTCTGGAACCAGTTACAGCAACGGCGTGGCCGGCAGGACGGGACGCGGGCCATGATCGACGTTCTCCTGCTGGGCCGGCAGCACGGTTACGACGGGCTGCGTCAGGCGGTGGAGCAGGCGCTGGAGATGGGCGCTTCCGACGTGGCCGCAATCCGGTACCTGCTGGAGATGGAGCGGACCGGGCGGCGCGTTCCGGCTGCGGCACTGGAGGTGAGATGGCTGAGCCAGTATGAGCGCCCGCAGCCGAACCTGCAGGACTATGACCGGCTGCTGGCGGCCTCTGCCAGGGAGGCGATTCAGTGAGCGAAACCAAAACAGCGGTGGAGGTGGCTGCTATCAAGCAGTCCTGCAAACGGCTGCATCTGCCCACCGTGGCCGGCCAATGCACGCGACTGGCCGAGCAGGCGGTGAAGGAAAAGCAGAGCCATCTTGCCTACCTGGACGTTCTGCTGGAAACCGAGGTGGAAGAGCGCGAACGCAACGCGGTGAAACGGCGGATCAAGGAAGCGCATTTTCCGCGGGTCAAGACGCTGGAAGAGTTCGACTTCGAAACCGCCCGGCATATCCCGGCCGCGCAACTGCGCAAGCTAGCGGAAGGAGAGTACGTGGTGCGCAGCGAACCGGTGATCTTTCTGGGAGAAACCGGGACGGGGAAGACGCACCTATCGACCGCCCTGGCGGTAGCCGCTTGCCAGCAGCGCCGGCGGGTGCGGTTCGCCACGGCGGCGGAGCTGGTGAATGAACTGGTGGAAGCACGTGAAAGGCAACGAGATCAGCCGCGCGGTGAACCGCTGGACGCGTTACGAACTGATCGTACTGGATGAAATGTGTTACGTGGCCATGCCGGATGCGGCGGCAGAGTTGTTGTTTCAGGTGATCGCCGGGCGAGCGGAACGGGCGGCCGTGATCATCACGACCAATTTACCCTTCTCCGAATGGACCACGATGATCCCCAACGCGCGTTTGTGTAAAGCCATCGTGGACCGGCTGACCGATCGCGCACACATCTTTGAAACGGGAACCGAAAGCTATCGGTTCCGCAGGACCCTGGCGAAGAACAAGGGAGCGAAAGCATGAGCACAGACAAGCAGCAGGAGTGGTTTCAGACCCGACTGAGATGGGCGGTGATGGAGGAAGGCCATGGGCTGATGCGCTGGCGGGATGCCGAACATATTTTCCTCAGCGACAGCCGCGAGACGGCCTTCCATGAGGCGCTGCGGATAGGCCGCGCGGAAGAGTACTCGCTGCTTCCCGACGAGAGAAACGAAGTGGCCATCGACTGTCGTTTTGCCGAAGTCGTCTCACTCGAGGAATTGGGGACGCGGCGCACCCATTTCGAGGTTTACCTGGGAGAGAAGGAGGCTACCGAACGGATCGACTTCGATCACGCATTCGATCCGGAAGCGAGAGTGCCGGAACCCGCATTCTGATCGCACGCTCGCGGTAACCCCGGCCTGCGCTCCGCCCTAAGCGCGCCGCCAAAAGCGCGGCGCAGGGCTCCGCTCCGGCCGGGGCCACCGCGAGCAGATCGATAAGCAGGGTATCCTTTGGCTACGCAGGGGGGCCAAATGAGAGTATCAAAGTGGGCCAAATCAAGTTGACAAACGCACGGCGTTACATGCGGGTGTGCGATGCCGAAATGGCGAAACTCGATTCCTAGTGCATTCGCATGAATCTGAGTATAGGGGTTCACAACGCGTTGCTCTTTAGAGAGGCTTTGTATCAGGGCACGGCTTCAGCCGTGCCGGGGGATCGGAGAAAGGTTTGGGCTTTAGCCCCTGCGGGCTCAGCAAAGCCTCAGTGGCTAAAGCCTTTTGCTACCTATGTTCGGAGATTCTCTGGCAGGTATTGAAACGCGCTGGTATCCAGCCGGTGAGCCGCGCCCGCTGGTGGCGTTTCCGCTTACCCGGTTACGGCTCGATGGATTGGAAGGGCTCTTTCACCGTGCTCTCCGAAGTCGGCTACACGGGAGCCATGAATATCGAGAATGAGGACGAGTTCTACTACCCGGCGTACCAAGGCACCAACTTCACGGAACAGTACAAAGCGCGGTTTCCGCGTGGCGCACGAATTCCTCAAGACCCTGGTGCCGCCGGCGGCATAACACGATCGAGCGCTCAACGGTGCCGCCGGGACGGCTCCGGCGCAGGCGCCCCCGGCGTTTATGACGCCGTCACCTTGCGTCCTTCCTTATACGCAATGTTTGCCATGTGCGGCCCTGCAACCGCAGCCGCGGCAATTTCGACCGTGCAATTCGGCTGCCGCCGGCTGCGCACGCAATCGAGAAAGTTCTTGGGGTGGGCGTCGGCGCTGTCACGGTCTGCCATCTCGGCAATCAGCTTATTGGCCGGACCGGTGGTCCACGGCGCCGCGCTCGGCTCCACTTCCTGGAACACGCGATATCCGCGCCGGTCGAGCACCATCGCCGCCTTTTCGCCAGCCAGGTTGATCGACCAGTCGTAGTCATAAGCGCTGGTGTAGTTCAACGACCAGGTGGCCATCATCGCCGGGTACTCGAAAACGGCCGTGAAGACATCCGGCGCCTCGGCCGTGTTGTTGCGGCACACCGCGCCGTTGCACACCGCCGACTTCGGCGACGTGTTACCGGTCATCCACTGGATCACGTCCATCAGGTGCGTTCCCTGGTCGGTCATGTTGCCGCCCGAATAATCCCAGAACCCACGCCACCAGCGGAAGCGCTTTGGCTCCAGCGGCCGCTTCGGCGCGTCGCCCAGGAAGCGCTCCCAATCGAGTTTGCCCTCCAGCGGCGAGTTGTCCAGCCACTCGACGAAGTTCCAGTTCCACATCGCCCGTGCGTGCCACACCTTGCCCAGCGCGCCGTCGTCGATCAGCTTTTTCGCCTCATATACGAACGGCATCGAGCGCCGGTGCATGCCGACCTGCACGATCCGGTCGGTCGCCTGAACCGTGCGCACCATCTCTACGCTCTCGTCGAGGCTCATCGAGAACGGTTTCTCGATATAAACGTCCTTCTTGGCCTTCAGCGCAGCGTACAGCATCGGCCGATGCTGATGGTCCGGCGTCGCCACGACCACGCAGTCCAGGTCCGGGCGCGCCAGCAGGTCGTGGTAATCGGCGTAAGTCTTCACGCCTACCGGTGACGCGGCCCGCGCCCGCTCCATGTAGGGCTCGTAGGTATCGCACACGGCGACGCACTCCGCCCCCAGCTTCATGAAGCTCTTGTGCAGCCACTCGCCACGGTTGCCCGTGCCGACAATGCCAAACGTCACTCGATCGTTGGCGCCGAAGGCGCTGCGTGGAATCAGAAACGGCGCGACCGCGCCGGCGAGGATCTCTCTACGGTTCATAGCGGATAGTATATGCCCGCGCGCCCAGGCGTCGCGACGGCGACACCAGGCGAGGCCAGTCCGTACTACTGGTATAAACAGGTTTGGGCCAGAACCAGGGCGCCCCATAGCACGCTGTCATCTCCGAGAGCGGCAGGCACCACATCCACGCGGGCCTTCGACCACGGGGTGATCTGGCGCGCGAGCTCCTCGCGCAGCGGACCGAAGAGTTTTGGCCCGGCCTTGCCGATTCCGCCCCCGATCACGATTCTTGCGGGATTGATAAGCATGATACACGTCTTGAGGCCCTGGGCCAGCGGCTTCACGTACCGGCGGACGAAGCCTGGATCGTCGAGCAACTCGTACGCGGGTTTGCCATAGTCCCGTTCCAGCCACAAGCCCGAGCACAGGCGTTCGAAGCATCCGCGGGCGCCGCACAGACATTCCGGCCCGTCCGGCTGAACGGTATGGTGGCCGATCTCGCAGGAAAACGAATCGGCGCCATGGAACAGCCCGGAGTCCAGCAGCAGGCCGCCGCCGATTCCGGTGGACAGCGTGACGTAAAACATGGGCCGTGAGCCCACGCCTGCTCCGTGAAAGCCCTCGCCGAGCGCCCCGGCCATGGTGTCCCGGTCAACCACGGCGGGCACCCCAAGCCTCTGCCGCACGGCGCCTACGATGTCGAAATCACGCCAACCCTCGACGTGTGTGGAGCAGACGACCCGCTGCGCCGCGAAATCGACGGGGCCGCCAAAGCCGATGCCGCAGCCATCCACGCGCTCATCCGCCAGCCACAGTGCGGCCGTCCTCTCGATCTGATCCAGCATCCAGGCAGGGCCGCCGCTTCGGTCCGTTGCACAACTGCGCCGTTCGATCAGAACCTGATCCGCGAATAATGCGGCAGTGAGCTTGGTTCCTCCAATGTCAATCGCAAGTGTGCGCATAATGTAGTCCACCTGACATCATTGTCCGCGAAGTCGCGAAGGTAGGCATCGCGCAAGTCAGGAAGAAAAGGCGGCCGGCGGGCTGCTGCCGGTTAGAATGAAGCAAACCGGCTTGCGTCGGAAATAGTTATCGGAGGACAAGATGTTCGGCTCTTTTCGGGTGTTTCATGCGATGGCAGTCGTGCTGCTGCCGGCGTGGGCGGCGGCGCAGGCGCCGGTTCAGATCGAGGTGAATGCGGCCCGGGTCGTGCATGTCATGGCCGGCGGCGCAGGAGCGTCGTGGCACGCCATGGGGCAGACCGCGTATTGGTACAAGGACATGACTCGGGTCAATCGCAACTCTCGGGGGAGCGGCTGGGGCGGCAATCCTCCCCTGGAGTATAGCGACGCCTGGAACGATTTGCGGCGCCACGCGGCTTGGCTGGGGCTCGACTTTATCCGCGTCGAGGTCTCCATGCGAATGTACGAGCCGGAACGCGGCCGCTTCGACTGGGATAGCGACGAGATGCGTACTCTGTATCGCATCCTCGATATCTGCCAGGAACTCCATGCCGACGTGTTCCTCACCCAGATGTGGCAGGACGTCGAGTGGAACGCATTTCCCGCCGCTGGGCGTTTGGTCAGCGCGCCGAAATCGGTGCCGGATTTCGCGCTGGGGGTCGGGACACTGCTCGAACACCTCGTAAAAGACCGCGGATACACCTCGATCCGCTGGTTTTGCATGACCAACGAGCCGGGCATGGATTGGGGCTGGTGGAACGGGGCGGACGGCCATGCCGCCGCGCTGATGCCGGCACTCCGCGCGGTGCGCGCCGAACTGGACCGCCGCGGTCTCTCGGGCGTTGCCCTGTCGGGGCCCGACTGGGGCCTTTACGATGAGCACCCGGAGTTCGATTTCGCCGACCCGGCGGTGGGCGCGCACGATGCGCACGACTATGCCTTCACCGCCGACGCCGGGATGGAGCGCGTGTGGGCCGGTCGCGCGCACGCGCGGGGCGTTCCGTTCTTCCTGTCCGAATTCGGAAGCTGGGCCGGGGGCGAACCGTTCACCAATCCGACAACCACCAGCCCGGCCAGCTACGCAAACCAACTGGTGGATGCCGAGAAGGTGATGGACGGGTTGAATGCGGGAGTGGACGGGTTCAACCGGTGGAGTTTCACGAATCGTGGGGACCTCGATGGCGCATGGCAGTTGGTGCGTACGTTCGATCCGCAAAAATGGGATTACCTGAAACGGGTCGCTCCGGAGCCGGTGCCTTACTACTGTTATGGAATCCTGACCCGGTTCATGGCAAGCCATTCGGCGGTGCTTGAGACGAAGACGCAGGCGCCGTTGATTGCGGCCGTCGCGTTGCGCAGCCCGAGGGGGAACCTGACCGTCTACGTGCTGAACCGCGGTGGTGCGGCGAAACAGCTCCGCGTCGCCGTAGCCGGCATCGAGGGCGCTCGCGTGCTGTACAAGTATCAGGTGATGGAATGGACGGTTGGCGTGCCCGGCTATCAAATGAATCCCATGCGCTCGTTTGCTGTATCGCCGGAGAAGCCCGAATTTTCCGACCAGGCGCCGGGAGAGAGCATCACGGTGTATTCGACTTACAAGCTGACGGATGCGGATCCCGGAATCGCCGGGGAGTGAGTGAATCTGACCGTCCCCTCCGCGTCCTCACGCATCGCGCCCTGCGCTTGCCACGAGTTGCTATCATGGGCCTCGATGATCTATCGCACTCTTGGACGCACGGGGCTCGAAGTCAGTCTCATCGGATACGGAGCTTGGGGCGTTGGCGGCAATCAATGGCGCGGCCACTCGGAGGACGAGGCCTACGCGGCGCTGCGGCTCGCCCTGGAAAGCGGAGTCAATCTAATCGACACCGCGCTCGCCTACAACGATGGCCACAGTGAACAGATCGTGGGCAAGGTGGCGAAGGATGCGGAATCCAAGGTCTACATCGCGACCAAGGTGCCGCCGAAGAATCGTATCTGGCCCGCGCGCGCCGAATTCGCGATCGAAGACGTCTTCCCCTACGACTACATTATCGAATCGACCGAACAGAGCCTGTGCAATCTCGGTGCGGAGTGCATCGACCTGCAGCAGCTCCACGTCTGGAACGACGCGTGGGTGGATCGCGACGAGTGGCGTCGCGCGGCGGTGGATCTGCGTCGCGCTGGCAAAATCCGCCACTTCGGCATCTCGGTCAGCGATCACGATCCGTCAACCGTACTCCAGGCGTGCCGCACCGGCCTCATCGACACCGTGCAGGTGATCTACAACATCTACGACCAGTCGCCCGAAGCCGAGCTCTTCCCGCTCTGCCAGGAGTTGAATATCGGCGTGCTGGCGCGCTGCCCTTTCGACGAGGGCTCGCTGACCGGCAAGATCACACCCGAAACGGAGTTCGACCCCGCCGAATTCCGTGCGATGTACTTCCGCGGGGAGCGCAAGCGGGAGGTCTACGACCGCGCCAATGCGTTGGAGACGGCGCTCGAAGCCGGCGGCGTGGACGAAGCCCTGCCCGAAACGGCGCTGCGCTTCTGCGTGGCACACCCAGCCGTGTCCACCGTGATCCCCGGCATGCGTCAGCGCCGCAATGTCGAGCAGAACCTCGGCACGCTCGCCAAGGGACGGCTGACGGACGACGCGCGCCAACTGCTGAAGGCGCACGCCTGGACGAAAAACTTCTACCAGTGAGCGACCTTTGAGTCGATGCCGGCGACCAGTCCCCCAGTCTGCGAAGCACCTCAGTAGACAGAAGATACTGACTTCCAGAACTGAACCTCGAGGAGTTTATGTTGACAACCAGATTCCTGCAATCCACACTAATTGCATTGACGTCGCTTCCGTTCTGCCTGTCTGCCGCCCCGGCCGATCCCACGCAGCCCGTGCCTGTGAAGCGGATCATCGTGTGGGACGGCGAACAAGCAAACATTGGCGCCGGCTGGGTAAATCCAGCGACCTCGACGATTATGCCCCAGACCATTGAGGCCCATAGCGGTACAACAGCGCTGGAGTTCAAGTTCAAGGGCAGCAACCAATGGATCGGAGCCGGGTGGAACTGGTTCAACTTCAGGACCGGCACAAATGTCGGCACTGACACCAGCGCACTGAAGAATTTGAGCTTCTGGATTAAGACCCGAGGGGACTTTGGTGGCATCCTGCGCGTCAACCTGCTGTGCAATGGCGACAAACTCGACACGCCCGAGGAACACACGGTGAAGGTGGAGGTCCTCAAGTATTGCCCGAAGTTGTTTGACGGCGAGTGGCGCGAAGTCGTGATTCCGCTGACGGACCTCTACCAGATCAAGGGCTTCAACCCGAAGATCGTCAGCGAGATTCATTTCGGCTTGACGGCCGAGAAAGCCGTCGATGGCAGCATTTTCATTGATGACATCGGATTTGATGATCGCACCAACCCTGGAAACCCTTCGGCCGCAGTTCACTCCTTGTTTGCAGCGGGCGAACGGGAACGCTGATCGAGGGTGACATTGGAGAAGGTCATCGTAGTCAGGCCATCGGCGTTGTGCGAACAAACCCCAATGCCGACGTAGACAGGATCGTCCAAAAGGACCGTCATGGTGGAAAATGAGGTCAGCTTTCCATCGGCGGACGTGGTGAAGGCTGTGAACCGATTGCCCTTACGTTCGATCCGGAGACGCGTCGAGCCATGTTCGGCGGAGGTGACGTCTTCCGTCTTGCCGCCGGAAACAGCTCTGTACTGCAAAGTGATGTGTCCGTCCCGGTGGATCGCGACATCGGCGTAAGGGGAGGCAGGGTCCAGGCTCTGCCGGAAGATCAGGACGGCCTTTTCCAGCGGGGGGACACCGCCCGAGGGGAGATGCACGTCAGCGGTCAAAGTCGCGTCTCCGGACAACCGAACCCAGCTGAAATGGAATGCGTCCGCGCTGCCCCACATATCCGCCCCGCCGCCGGTCACGCGATAACTGCCGCTTGCCGGATCGTAAACGGTCGAGCCCCTTTGCGCCACGCCCACATCGTCAGAACCTGCAAAGATGCCAAGCGCACCGCTAGATTGCTGAGCGGCAATGGTGCCTGAGGCAGCCAGTGTGACTGCGAGGGTCAGATTGAGAGCGTGCCGGAGAGTCATCATTGAAGTTGGACCAGTATCATTATAGAGAAAGTCCGCTCCGCTTCGCCTGTCGCGCCGCTGCGGTGATCCTCACGTCGTTGTGCGCGGGTCTCGTCGTGGTTCGCAGTCCGCCAACTGGCGGACCTGGTAGACGCTTATGCCGGAGTGTTACGATGCGGGCACGGGGAGTACCCAATGAACATGCGAATGACCCTTTCCGTCAGTTTGGCCGTCGTGTGCGGAGCAGCTTTGCTCCACGGCCAGACCCGGTATCCGTTTGAGGACCCCACAGTGCCGCTGGAGCAGCGGGTCGACAATATTCTCTCGTTGATGACCGTGGACGAAAAGATTGCCAGTCTCGAGATCCTCAACAAAAACTCCGACGTGCCCCGCCTGCACATTCCCAGCGCGGGATGGTCGGAAGGTCTCCACGGCTTGGTTCGCAAAGGGGACTTCGGCGGGAAGGCGACTCCCACCACCTCCTTCGCGGAAGTGATCGGCATGGCCGAGACCTGGGATCCCCTCCTGATCCGCCGTGCGGGCGCCGTAGAGGGATACGAAGCTCGCTATATCCATCAGAACGAGAAGCACAGGGACAACGTACTGGTTGTCTGGGGACCTAACGCGGACCTGGCCCGTGACCCGCGCTGGGGGAGGAACAACGAGAGTTACGGCGAAGATCCGTTCTTCACCGGAACTATGTCGGTTGCCTTCATCCGGGGGATGCAGGGGGACAATCCGAAGTACTGGCAGGCCGCTTCGCTCATGAAGCATTTCCTCGCGAACAGCAATGAGACCACACGCGGTAAGTCGTCGTCCGATTTTGACGAGCGGTTGTTGCGCGAGTACTATTCCGTACCGTTCCGCATGGGATTCCTCGAAGGTGGCGCCAAGTCCTTCATGGCCGCCTACAACGCGTGGAACGGCGTGCCCATGACGGTGAACCCCATTCTGAAAAGCCTCGCGGTGAAGGAGTGGGGAGCCGATGGGATCATTTCCTCGGACGCCACCGCCGTGGAACTGATGGTCAACCAACATAAGCACTTCACGACGCAGGAAGAGGCGACAGCGGCAACCATCAAGGCCGGAATCGGCCAGATCCTGGCGTTCTACCTGAACACTCCGAAACAAGTGAAGCAGGCGCTGGCGGACCACTTGCTCACCGAAGCGGATATCGACGCGGCCCTCCGGGGGAAATATAGAACCGTGATCCGGTTGGGGCTGCTGGACCCACCGTCCATGGATCCCTATTCCACCATCGGGAACGCCGGCGAACCTGAACCCTGGACGACCGAGAAGGACAAAAGTGTGGCCCGCGACGTCGCCCACGAGTCGGTGGTACTTCTGAAAAACGCAAATGGCCTGCTGCCGTTGGACCGGGCGGCAATCAAGTCCATCGCGGTCATTGGCCCGCACGCGAACGAGGTTTTGATCGACCTCTATGGAGGCCGGCTTCCTTATGCCGTGACCCCTCTACAGGGAATCAAGGACAAGGTGACGCCCGGTACAGCCGTCAACTACGCCGCTAACAACGAGAACGATGCCGCGGTGAAGGCCGCCAAGTCCTCCGACGTCGCGGTGGTGGTGGTGGGCAATCACCCGACGTGCAACCCGGTCAACCTCGGAGCCATCTGGAACCTCGACGCGTCCAGCAAGCCCTGCGCCGACCCGGGGGAGGGCAGAGAGGGGCGGGATCGGGAGTCGATCGACCTATCGCAGGAGGAACTGGTCAAACAGGTGTACGCGGCCAACCCTAAGACCATCGTGGTTCTGGTGTCGAGCTTTCCGTACGCCATCAACTGGACCCAGGCGCACGTCCCGGCGATCCTGCACATGACACACGCGGCGCAGGAGCAGGGGGCGGCGTTGGCGGACGTGCTGTTCGGCGACTACAACCCAGCCGGCCGCCTGAATCAGACCTGGCCGATGTCGCTCGATCAGTTACCGCCGATGACCGACTATGACATTCGCCATGGCCGGACTTACATGTACTTCAAGGGTGAGCCACTGTACCCGTTCGGCCATGGTTTGAGTTACACGACCTTCAAGTATTCCAATCTGCGATTCAGTGCCTCCACGCTGCGGGCGAATGGTAATGTCCTGGTAAGCTTCGACGTAACAAACACAGGAAGCCGAGCGGGCGATGAGGTGGTCCAGCTCTACGTGCAACACCCGGCGTCGAAAGTGGAGCGGCCCAACAAAGAACTGAAGGGATTCCAGCGCATCACGCTGAAGCCGATGCAGAAGCGAAGCGTGCAGATCGCCCTGAAGGCGGAATCGCTGGCATGGTGGGACCAGAAACAGGACCGCTTTGAAGTGGAGCGGGAGGCCATTCGGATCGTGGTGGGCGGTTCTTCAGCCGATGCACAACTGTCGGGGAGCATCAACGTGACTCCGTAGCCGCCTTGTGCGGGCGGCTGAGGTCGGCAGTGAAACTGAGCTGCGCGCATGAGGGAACGGAGCCGCCGTGCCACACCGAAGGAGGGAAGATCCGAATTTACGGTCCGGCGTTGGAGGCGACAGGCGAGATGTCCTGTGGAATAGACGTGTGGTCGAAGCGCATACCGATTCGTTCAATAGAGCCGATGGATCCAGATCAGATCTTGTGCCGGCCGGGGCCGGCGAACTCCTGTACGGCGCCGCTTTCGTCGATCAGGCGGATACGGATCTCTTCGGGCACTTGTATCTCGGCCCCTTTGACACGGCTATAGTCGAGCGCGAGACTTCCGTGAGGCGTGGGAATGCTCACTCTCACCCAATCGAAGCTCTTCCAATTGGGCCGCAGCTCACAGAGTCGGTAGCCGGCCTCGAGGACTCGCAGGCCCAGGGTACCGCGCATGAGCAGAGAGACGGCAGTGGCTCCTGTCCAGCCGTGGTTCAGGCTAAGCCCGTACGGGCGGCCGTAAAACATGAGCCGCTCACGCGGGCCGTCATCGGGGCGAATGTCTTCGATGAAACGCGTGAAACCGTGATCGAGCATCCAGCCCCAGTTCTTCTTCAGATACTCGAGGGCCTTCGGGAAGCGGCCTGCCCTGGTGTACGCCATCAACTCGTAGTAGGCTTGCATGCTGATGTTGCGCGCGCGGTTGCGTGGATTGTCAAAGACCGCGCCGAAGAGTCCATCGGTCTTTCCTTCGGGAACGAGGTCGAGCAGAATGCCCCAAGTCTGGGCGTGCGGGGAGTTGCGCGAGTCGCGCGCGCCGGCGCGATCGAAGCCGTTGATGAAAGCGCCCCTGTCGTTATCCCAGAAGACCCGTGTGATGTTGGCGCGGAGGCCCGCCGCGTTGGCCGCATAGCGATCCGCGAGGGCCGTGTCGCTCCATTGACGCGCCAGGAGGGCGCCGATCTCGAAGCAGTGCAGGATCAGCATTTGGGCGTAGGCGGGCGTTCCGGCGCAGTCAAGGTCGGTAGCGCGCTTCTCGCCGCGGTCGGACTTTCCAGCCCAATCCGGATAGTACTCCCCGAGGTAGTCGACACCTTCCACCTGGGGGCCGTCAGGACTGGTCTTTCTGGGTGAGAAGGCGCGGGCGGAGATGAATCCCTGCTCGTCCTGAAGGCGTGTGAAGAGCTCGAGTACTTCGGTTACGTTGGCGCGGTAGCGTTGCGAAAAAGATACCTCGCCGCGGGTCAGGTAGTCCTGACCGAACCCGATGACGTAGTACATTAGCAACTCGAACATGCCAATGCGATCCAGGCCTGCTCCAGCGGGCGGCGTCTGCGTCAGCAGGGTGTTACGCACTACCGCAGGATCAAAGAAGACGGAATCGACGGCGTCGAAATCGATGTTCTGATCAAACAGCCAGACCAGAGCGTCGCGCTTGATGCCGTCGAGAATGGTCGTGTCGTGGATGCAGGTGTGGAGCGTGGCTGCGCCCACTTTCCAAATTTCGTTCAGACGCGCATCGCTCGATTCGAACGATCCCCGGTACTCGACCGGATAGATACGCGCATTCACGCTGACCGCTTCGAGCCGGCAACTTTCCGTCGCGCGGAAGCGGACAAAGCGGATGGCCCGTTCGGGCAGCGCGAAGGTACGCCGGGTGGAGTCGAGCCGCAGGGGCGCCAGCGGTGACTGCTCGAACTTCGATTCGTCCGTTTCGGTGGCTTCCTCGACGGACTCGCCGACGGCCACCTGTAACTCGCCCGTGCCGGAGGCGGCAAACTCAACCATGCCCAGTTCGATTTCATGAAAATCGAGCAGCACTTCCCCACTTCTGATGAGTTCATACCCGCCGGCTCTTTCGCTTGCTTTGGAAAGCCGAGCAACTCTGCGGGGCAGCAGCCGTTTGTGTCCGTCGATGTCCTTGTCGGGGAGTGCACCGGGCGAGGCGGGGCGCTCTGTGAATTCAGCGCCGGTCCAGTGCTCTCCGTCGAGGCTGGCTTCCCATCCGCCGCCGGTGGATACGCTCCCGCCTTCGAGCAGGAAACACGGCAGGGAGAGCATCATGTCCTGCATGACAAGGATCTCAACGGGGCCTGCGGGCAGCACGCGGTGGTTGACGCTGATGTCGCCTTCGCGACCGTTGACGCGTACCCGCGTGCGGCCCAACGGCCAGGCCCAGCGGACCGGAGTATCCGCGGCGAGGGTCAGACGGAGGCGGAACCACGCCACGTACTCGGGTCGCTGGTAGAAGCCCGGGTAACCGATGTTGGCTACACGTTCGAAGGCGACACGCGAAACGTCGGTGTGCAGATGGCAGGCGAGCTGGCCCGGATACCAGATCCAGCGCGCGTTCCACGGCGCTGTGGAAGCGGGCGGCTTCGCGGCCCGGTCCGCTTGCGGCGATGCACCGGCAATTGTGGGCGAGACGATGGCGGCGCTCGCCGCAGTGCCCAGCTTCAGCAACTCTCGCCGATCAAGATTCGACATGGACGCTACCTTCTCCCATCGTCATAGACTTACCCTAGCATTGTCGTTCAGCTCCGGACAAAGGCCGCCTGCATCAGAAGGTCGGTTGCCGTGTAGGCCTCACGCCCACTCCACTCTGCGCGGGCATCACGATTGGCCGGATAAGTGGTGATAACGCTCGGGTGGATCGGGCGCCGCTCGTGACTGAACGAGCCACTCGACGGTCGATGATGCGTGCGCCGCTACCTGGAACGGCGACCCCAGATGCCACCGAGCCTGCGCCACGTCGATCCCCTGATCCGCCAACTCACCCTGAACCGCGACTTCATTCAACCGGAATGTCAGTCAGATGCAACGGTGGACTACCAGCGAGATGTCCTATTTGATCGCAACCGTCACCGGCGCGCTGGCTGCGCCTGCCGCGCTCACCACCACCGGCACACTCGGCCCCGCCGTGACGCCAGCGGGTATGATCGCGTTCACTTGATACAACCCTACATATCCCGGAGCCAGTCCGGCGAAAGTAACCTGCGCATCGATCCCGCCCACCGTTACCGTGACCGTGTTGTCGGTATAGGACAGCGTCGTAGTCGACGCGGCCGCTCCAGCGGGGACGCTCGGGGTCACGGTGCCAAGGCCCGTGCAGTATATCCACAGATAATCCCCCGCGCTGGCGGGATTGGCAGCCGTGTTCAGCGCGGGATTGCCGCCCACCTTCTGGCCGAGAATGGAGCCCGGTCCGCTGCCGCTCTGGTTTTGCGTGAACACTCCTGGCTGCGCTACGCCCACGCCTACTGTCTGCGGCTCCGAAACGGCCGCCCCGTTTTGCACGATCACCTGTTGCATCGAATTGGGCGCGATGTCGTAGGGAACGATCGCGTCGATCTGCCCGCTGCTGGTGAAATACAGCGGCAGCGGCTCGCCGCCCAGCAGAACTTGCGTCCCGCCCAGCAACGCCGGGAACGGATACGCGGAAGCCACGCTGGTGGTTGCGCCGAAGTCCGCTCCGTAGATGGCGATGAACGCGCCCGGCGCGATGGCGGACGCTCCGCTGGCCGCGTTCACGATGCCGCCCGCGTACGCGATGGGCGTCGCCGTGTTGGCCGCCACCGCCCCGGCGAGTTGCAGCATCCCCGCCACCGTGTCCGACTCGGCCGCCTGCACGGTGATGGTCGCCTGCGCCGCCGCCGTCCGCGGCGTCCAGGTCCCGTCCCATAGCCCGCCACCAATCGGGATCAGCGCCACCGGTGGATCGCCGTTTGAGAATGTGGCCACCACTGTGCCGGCGTTCATCGCCTGCGCGCAGGAATCCAGGATCTCCACTTGCAGAGAAACCGGCAGCCCGACCGTAGCCTGGAATCCCGACGGCAGGGAGGTGAACACGCCATTCACCTGCGAGGGCGCGCAACTGGCGGCGACACCGGGAGACGCGCGGACAACGACCGTGGGAGGCCTGCGGATACTGTGAATGCCGAGGAACCCCATCAGGTCCTCGATGTGAAGCTGGACGTTGATCCCAGCCGTGTAGTTATCCTCCACGTAGTGGAAGTAGATGCCGCCGAATTGATCGAAATTCACCCGGCACGGATCGCCCTCGCCGTAACAAGCCTGCGGCACCGACACCGTCACAAGCCCGATTCCGCCCCCCGGTCCCATGGTGCCCGAGGCCGGCGAGAACGTCAGCCAGTCCATGGAAGCGCCCGGATTGCCGTTAAAGGTGCTGCCCGTCACCGTGAAGTTCACCGGGTGCGTGGACAGGTTGGTCAGCGTCACCGTCTGCGACAGGACCTCGGGGTTGGGATCGCCATAGCGGTACGACGACGCAAGCACAAATCCGTCCGGCAAAATGTCCGGTAGCGGGCCCGCCAAGTCTTGCAGCGCCACCGACACGCTTTGCGGAGAGTTGGCCGCATCCGGAAGCGTGAGATCGACCCGGCCATAATAGGTTCCGCTGATCGACGGCGCCGAGTTCACGCTAACCGTGACCGTGCTGGCCCGCGAGTTGCCCGGCACCGGCGTGATGGCCGCGTTCAGCCAGTTGGCGCCGCCACCGGTGACCGAAGTGGTTGCCGTGAGCTGGGCCAAACTCCCCGTACCCATGTTCTGCACCAGGAAGGTCTGCGCGTGCGACGCCGATCCGCCGGCGCCGGCCTGGAAGGTGAGGCCCGTCTGTGAGACAAACAGATTGGCTCCCAATCCCCCAATGATGAGCTGCGCTTGGATCGCAGTCGACACGCTTCCGTAAGTCACCGTGACTTGCCCTTCGTAGATGCCAGGCCTCAAGGCGGCGCTGCCCGGCGCCGGATTGGCGGTCACTTCGATGGTGGAGGTGCTTGCCCCTAGCACGGAGCCGCTGCCGGGCGAAGCCGTCAGCCAATTGCCTCCCGCCGCGGTGGCGGCGGAAACCTGAAACGACTCGGCGTCCAAGCCCCCGTTGTTCACGACCAGGCTCTGAGTAACCGGCGCGGTCGATCCATTCGGAATATTGAACGTCAGCACCGAAGGCAACACGCTCAGCCCGCTCGGCGCATTCGGCGCGGTTAGGGTCCCCGAGCCCGTTAACGTAAGTGGCACGGTAGTGGCGGTAGCCGTACCCGTCATAGTGATCGTCCCCGTGAAGGTTCCACTCGCGTTCCCGAAGACGCCCGTGCCGGCCGTGATCGTGCCGTTGACGGTTATCGGATCGGCGGGACCGCTTCCATACAGAAAAGCAGCAGCCGCCGTGATCGTCATTCCATTGGCGAGCGTAAACACGAGCGTGGGAGCGCTCGACACGCCGCCTACGGCCGCCTGGCACTGCCCAAACGGCTGCATGGTGCCGTCGAATGGCTGCATGTCAAGTTGTACGCCTCCGGCCGCCGTCGGCACGATCAGGTATTCGCCTGTCATGTTGACGCTGAACGACACGCTCCCGGCCACGGCGGGCAGCGTGCTAACCAGAATCGATCCAAGCAACACAATCAGGAGGATCGAGGATCGACGCCAGGCCGTATCAATTCGCCGCATTCGTAGTTCCACCTCCTCAACACTATAATTCATGGCGTCTCATTGCCGGCGAGCGGTCTTCACCGGGGCTCCCATTCTAAACCGATCCGTTCCGCTTCCCCCAACGCCGTTTGAACTAAGCCGCTCCAGTCCTCCTCGCGATCAGCATTCCGAGAAGCCATGCCGGATTACTCCCCGGAAATCGGCTCGGCTCCGCTGATTCCGCTCGAGAGCCGGTTGAGCGCCGGATCCGGCGCGAGCATCGTTGAAGGGAACAAGTGTCCGATACCGGTTAACGCAGGCGCGCAGGTGCGATGCGAAGGCTCCGTCCTGGGGAGTATGCTTGTATCGCCGCCTCTCCACTGGCGGCGCGCCATACCCTCTATGTCTACTTTGCTCTCAATCCGGCCCAAGCACTCTGCCCTATGTGCGCTTTTGATCCTGAGTTCCTCCGCGCTCGCAGCTGCGCAGCGGCTGGCCGTCACCTCGCCTACCGTCGTACACCCGCTCGACCCGATCACCGTCACCGCCATCAATGGCGCCCGCGTCCAGGTCCGTGACGGCGCGGGCCACGTCTACTGGCAAGCGCCTGCTGCGGCCGAGGTCACTTTCCTCGCCGGCGGTGCGCTCGGCCGCCAAACATTTCAAACGCTTGACGCCGCAGGCCATGTCATCGCGACGGTCGAGTTCACCCTCGCCGCGGAGAGCGCCATCGCGGACCGGGGTGGCCGTTTCGCGAACCTCTTCGAAATGGCTCGCGGCACGATGTTCGGCGCCGAAGTTAACGGGGTGGGCCACGTCGAGTGGCACGGCAGACAGTATCGCTACTTCGTGCCCTGGATCCTCGACCACAGCCACACCACGAAGGGCATGCAGTATTTCAGCCCCTATGCCGGCGAACTCGTCGACCTGTTCGCCGCCGCCCAGCGCGCCGATGGCATGATCTGGAGCTTCGTTGGCTATGAAGAGTCCCAGCGCGGTTACTTCATGTCCGCGTACGGCCCTTATGGCTATGCGAAAGTCGATTCCGACCGCCTGTTCGTGCGCCAGCCCGTGGAAAACCACAATGAGTCGAACTTCGTCGATGCGCTCTACCTCGCCTGGAAAGGCTCGGGCGAGGATGGCTGGATGGCCACCCACCTCGACGCCGCCGAAAGGGCGTTGGACTACAGCGTGACCGACCCGGCACGTTTCTCCACGCGCTTCCAACTCCTCAAGCGCGCCTACACCATCGACAGTTGGGACTTTCAGCCGCGCGACAAATACCTGGTCTCCT
Organism: Bryobacteraceae bacterium; assembly: GCA_049686695.1. Lineage (GTDB taxonomy): Bacteria > Acidobacteriota > Terriglobia > Bryobacterales > Bryobacteraceae > Bog-375. The sequence continues at coordinate 18,809 of JBAVIH010000244.1, forward strand.
TCCGCTTTGGCATCGGCCAGATGATCGACCCGGCACGAACGAAGTTCACTATCTTTTTCGGTGACAATACCGCCTACGCCCACGCCTGCGACCAGCTCGCCGAGATGCTGAACCGGGCCGGGCGCGCCGCCGAGGCCGGCAAGTACTCCCAGCGCGCCGGGCAGATCCGGACGCGCCTGGATGCGCTCGCCTGGAACGGCCATTTCTACACCCATCACATCGAAGAAGACCCCACCGTCGTGCGCGACTACGGCGTGCCGGAGAGCGAACAACTAGCTCTGTCCAACGCCTACTCTCTCAATCGGGGCGTCACCGATGCCCAGGCCGCCGCTATCATTTCGTCGTACCAGCATCTGCGCGGCCAGCTTCCGACCGGTTCGCCCGGCGAATGGTACTCCGTTTACCCGCCCTATGACCGCGGTTTCGACGCGGACAATGGCCGCTGGCAGTACATGAACGCAGGCGTTCAACTTCACGTCGCAGGGGAATTGGCCCGCGGCGCGCTCGAACGGGGGTTTGAGTCCTACGGCGCCGATATCCTGATCCGCGTCGCCGCACTCGGCCGGGCCCACGACAATAAGCTCTACTTCGCCTACACAGGCGCCAGCACGCCACCTCCGCCCTCGCCCGATTTCACGCCCGTCGATCTGACGCGGATCGCCAATATGGACCTCGCGGGCCAGGGCGCTCCAGGCGTGCCGGCCTGGTTTGGCAATACCGATGGCAACGACATGCGCACTCTGCCTATCGGAGCACAGCGCTTCGGAGGCGCGCCGTTCCAGATCATCGATCCTGCCTCGCATGGACGTCGCGCTGCCGTAGTGGTCTCCGCCCGGTTCGGTTCGCCCCGAGTCGAGATTCCCATCCACGCTACAGCGCCCGCGCTCCACCTGGTGCACGTGCAGGATGGCGCCGGAGCGTCCGGAGTTGCCGTCGTTCTACGCTTCGAATACGAAGACGGCTCCGCCCGCTCGCTCTATCTGATGAACGGCAAGCAACTGGCCAACACCTGGTGGCCCCATCTGAAAGCCGACGACGCAGGTGTCGCTTGGCACGGGCCCAACAGCCTGTGCGCCGATTGCGGCGTCTTCTGGGCCGCCGTCGCGAATCCGGAGCCCGCCAAGCCGATCGCCCGGCTGGTGTTCACCGCCTCCGAGGAGGGCGCCAGTTACGCCCTGCTTGCGCTGACACTCGCCTCGCGCATGCCTTATCACGAGCCGCCCGCCGTGAGTTACGGGGGGCCCGACAATTGGTCCGCCGCGCTAGTCATGTACGCTCTCATGGAAGGGCTCGCCGGTGTCCGCGATACGGACGTCGCCTATCGCGCGGTCGAGATCTCCCCCCGCTGGGCTGCAGCCGGCGTCGACGACGTCTCCACCACTGTGCGCTATGCCGCGAGCCAGGGCTACGTGAGCTACCGCTTCCACCACAATGTTGCCCGCCGCGCGATCTCAGTCACCGCCACCGGCAACGCCGCCACAGCGCGCCTGCGCATTCTGTTGCCGGCAGGCGCCAAGTCGATTGCGAGCGTCACGATCGAAGGCCGGCCGCAGCCCGTCCAGTCCGAGCGCGTGCGCGATTCGCTCTACGCTGTCGTTCCGGTCGCGCTGACCGCGCCGGTAACCGTCGACGTGCACTACGCAAACTGAATCGGTCTCCGCCGGGAAACCCAAAACAGGCTACCGATACCTTATATATATGAGCGGTCCTGGAGAAGGGTGTGCTGACGGCAACGACGGTGCATCAAGAGCTGAGAGTGTTGCGTCGCATGTTGAATGTGGCGGTGCGCAAGAACTTTTTCTTCGCGAATCCGTGCGCAGGAGTCGAATTCCCCGCGAGGGTGAACGGGCTCTTCCGACCGCAATACATTACTTGGTCTGAGCAGCAGAGGATCGAGTTCGGCGCCGGAGTACCTGCGCAACGTGATCTGCATCATCACGGAGACCGGACTCCGGGTTTACAAAGAGCTCGCGCGGACGAGAAAGGAGCAATTGGACCTGGAAAACGCGGTGGTGTAGATTCCCGACTCGAAGACCCCAAACGGGGTAGCGGAAGTTCCGCTGACGGAAATGTCGGTTGAGGCATTTCGAAGTCAGCTTGCGATCTCAGGGTCAGGACTTTGCCTGTTCCCAAGCAGCGAGCAACCAGACGTCCATCAGAAGTCGTTCAAGACGGTCTGGCATCTGACGCTGCGGCGGGCGGGAATCCAGTATTTCCGGATCTACGATCGACGAACAGATGAAGGGTGAGGCGCTGGCTAAACTGAACCGTCAGGCGAACGAAGGCGGAGCAGGTTTTAGCACAGTTTTGGCACAGTTGAGTCGAAGGATAGGCGAAGGCGATGGATGGAGATCACACTGGGTCATTTAGAATCAACGACGACTTGGTAGGCCCGGCTGGACTCGAACCAGCGACCCCCTGCTTAGAAGGCAGGTGCTCTATCCACCTGAGCTACGGGCCCACGGCTAGTGCTCTTTGATTCTAAACCACTTCTGGACTCGCCGTACAACGCGACGAGGAAAAACGGGTGCGCGACACCCGTGGGGCAATTCCCGCTGCTTCGCTTCGCTCTGTCTCGTGTCTGAGTATTTGGCAACACTCAGACACGAGGAGCCAAACGCGTTGGGGACGCACGCTGGGGTATTCAGTTGCCCATTCTGCGTCGCGCACCCAGGAAAAACCTGGCCAAAACAGGCTCCTACCCTGGCAAAACCGCGACAAGACCCCACTCGGTAGGCCTTTCCGTGTCAAAACTCCGGCTGCTCTCGTTCACCTGCCGGTTCAGGCTTGGGGTGAAGGAAGGAGGAGCCTGGAAACGGCCCGCAAAGTGCCCACCGTTCGGTATGCGGCTAACTTATCTACTAACGGCGACTGCTTCGATTTTGGCCCTGGCGGGCGCGGGTGCAGCCGGACCACCGAAAGAGCCCGCTGGGGCTCCTGTGCCCAGGAGTCTTGCTGCGAGCGAAATAGAGGACTCGACGAGGACCGGCGCGCTGGGTCCGGGAGCGACGGGGCCAAGGGTGACGCGGGCGCAGCTTCTTCTGGACCGTGCCAGGTTCTCGCCGGGTGAAATCGACGGTGTCTACGGCGACGATCTTGGGGTTGCAGTCAAGGGATATCGGGAAAGCCACGGTCTGAAGCCCACCGGCACGATCGATGCCGAGATGTGGCGCCTGCTCGATAGCGACGCCGGCCCTCTTCTGTTGACGTACACGATTACCCAAGCGGATGAGAAGGGCCCGTTCCTGCCACTGCCGGCCGAGGTCCAGGAAAAAGCGAAGTTGAAGTGGCTTGGCTTCGAAACGCCGGAAGAAGGACTGGGCGAGAGGTTTCATATATCGCCGAAACTGCTGGCCGAGTTAAATCCCGGCAAGAAATTGGACACGGCTGGGGAGCGAATCACCGTGCCGAATGTGCGGCGCACCGCTGTGCGCCTGGCGCTGCGCCTGGTGGTGTCGAAGTCAAAACGCACCGTCATCGCATATGGCGCGGGCGACAAGGAACTGGCGCAGTATCCGTCCACTATTGGGGACTCGCATGATCCTCTGCCGATCGGTCATTGGACCATCGTCGGCATTGTGCACTACCCGTGGTTCAAGTGGGACCCGAAGCTCCTCTGGAATGTGGACCAGAAGCTCGCGACAGCGGAACTCGCGCCGGGTCCGAACAATCCCGTCGGCGTTGCATGGATCGGCCTCTCAAAGGTGGACTATGGAATCCATGGGACGCCGGATCCGGGGAATATCGGGCACGGCGTGTCGGACGGGTGCATCCGTCTGACGAACTGGGATGTGGATGAGTTGTCGCACATGGTTCGCCGGGGCACACCGGTCGACCTGGAGGAGTAACGTTGAGGCTGTGGGTTTGCATTGCCGGGCTATCGTCAATGTTGCTCGCCGTTGGCGCGACCTCTTCCATTCTCGAGATGACCCCGCCCATCCGCGGACTCGCCCACGCGGATCTGCGGGATACATTCGAAGAAGTTCACGACGGACATAAGCATGAGGCGATCGACATTATGGAGCCAAGGGGGACACCCGTGCGTGCGGTGGTATCCGGAACCATCCGCAAGCTGTTCCTCAGCAAACCGGGCGGCAACACGATATACCAATTCGACGAAATGGAGCTGTATTGCTACTACTACGCGCACCTGGACGGGTACGTGAAAGGGTTGCGTGAGGGAATGCGGGTCGAGCGTGGGGACGTCATCGGTTTTGTGGGATCGACGGGAAATGCGGATCCGCGCGCGCCGCACCTGCATTTTGCGATCACCGAGTTGTGGCCGGAAAAACTGTGGTGGAAGGGGAAGGCCGTCAATCCATATCCGTTCCTGGTCGACGCGGTGAAGCGGGCGAAGTAGCGAACGATCTTCTCCTGTTAGCAGCCTCGCATGGTGGTTTCCCAAGAGGAGTTCCAGCGGATCTTGTGCGGCTATATTCGCGTCCGGCCAATCGATCTCGTCAGGGCAGCGGAGGAAAAGTGCGGATGATCACTGGCAACGGCCAGTTCCGGGAAGTAGGGGAATCCACGTCGATGTTCCCTGGGCCTTCTAATCGCTGGCCGGAGACCGCTGTACTGCTTGGCGGGAACGCAACCACCGTGAGGGCCGCAGCGTCGTCGGTCACGCTATTTTTCAAGAATTCGTCAATATGCTGTTCCATTTCAGCCGGAAACCGAGGTGCGCGCCCCACCAGTTTCTCGCCGTACGCCTTGAGCATTACTTCCCGGAACACCGGAAGTGCAACCCTGGCGCCCGTTTCGTCGGGCCCGAGCGAACGGTTGTCGTCAAAGCCTATACGGACAGCGACGGTGATTCCCTCGGGGCCGTAAGTGGACCCCACGAAAAGTGCATCCCTGAACTGGTTTGTGGTTCCCGTTTTTCCCATCACAGCGATCGGGAAACCGGGGGAGTCAAGTCCATGAGCCGTACCGGTCGGTATGCGCACCACGCTGCGCAGGCCCTCTTGAATCAGCGAAAGCGCGTCACTATCGACAGCGATCGGAGACGACTCGTGTCCACCGTCGGCCATTACCTCGTTCGAATTGCGTACGATCTTGCGAATTACATACGGCTGGGCCAGAATGCCAGATGCGATCGTGCGGTACGCATTGGCCAGCTCCAGTAAGGTCACTTCGGACGCCCCCAAGGCCGTGGTGAGATATGGCCGCAGTGGCGTCTGTATCCCAAGGCTGCGCGCCGTCTCGAGGACGCTGGAGACTCCGATCTGACCTGTAATCCAGATTGCCACCGCGTTCCTGGATTCCGCCAGCGCCATTCGGACGGGGATCATGCCCTCGAATTGACCGTCGTAGTTTGAAATCCATTTCACATCTTGCTCCCGGCCATTGGCGACGCTAATAGGCTCGTCGGGCACCACGGTAGCGAGATTGAATGTTCCTTCCCGGAACGCGGCAAGATAGACAATCGGTTTCATGGCGGACCCAGGTTGGCGTAGTGACTTCGTGACGCGGTTGAGATCGCCATATCCACTGGAGCGGTCTCGATAGAACTGCCGGCCGCCGGTCTCGGCGAGGATGCCCGCATCGCGGTTCCTCAGTACCACCACCGCGCCCTGGATCAGGCCACGGCCGCCAGGGCGGCGGCTCTCGTACAGTAAAAGGCCGCGCTCCAGTGCCAGGTTCGCAATTTGCTGCACTCCGGCGTCCACCGTCGAGTAGACCTGGATTCGCCCCTGCCTCAGGTCCTTTACACTGAGTTCGGATTCGCGGCTTGTGAGTTCGTCGAGGATATTGTCGACGACGGCGGACGCCTCGACGATCCTCTCCTTGTGCGGCGCCACCACCTCGAGCGGGCGCTGCTTGGCTTTTCGCGCCTGGTCGACAGAAATGAAGCCCCTTGCGGCCATGAGCGACAGGGTTTGGTCTCTCCGCTGCAAGACTCTGCCGGTTTCAGTGGCGTTGGGTGCATAGTAGCGCGCCGACTTTGCAACGCCTGCCAGCAGAGCGGCCTTGTCCGCATCTTCCACGGTAAACGTGCCCAGAGGCCGGCCAAAGTAATATTCCGCCCCCTTTGCAAACCCGTACTGGCCGTTCCCCATATAAATCAAGCTGGCGTACCGGGCCAGAATCTCTTCCTTCGCACGGCGCTTGGAGCCAAAGTGGTTTTGCATCTGTTCTTCGACCCACAACGAAAGGCGAATCTCCTCCACCTTTCGAGCCAGCATGTTGACCGTGCGCGCGCCGACGACGCCGGACAACATGCGTGCCAGAAGTTGACTGTGGCGGAGTTGGTCGCTGTTCTCCTGAGATGTCATAGTCTTAAGAAAATAGCCGCGCACGAGCTGTTGGGTTATGGT
>JBAVIH010000245.1:0-5525 GCA_049686695.1 Bryobacteraceae bacterium
TCGATCGGCTCGGTTACCCGCACCCACCGCTCGCCAGCTATCGAATCTAACCATCAACTGTTCGTGTGGGTCCTTCCCCCACTGGTAATCAGCCCCTTTGGGGCACACGCAAGACCGCCGGCGTTACCGCCTGTCCGCGAGCGCCCTCAACTGCCCAGGCCGACCAGAACGACGCCCGCCAGCACCAGGCCCAGCCCCAGCACCTTCGTGCGCGTAAACCGCTCGTGGAAAAACAGGCGGGACCACAGCAGGGTCCAGACGTATCCGGCGGCGACCATGGGGAACAGCACGGAAAGCTGGCCATGCCGGATTCCCAGGGCGTAGAACACCGAGGAAGCCAGGTACAGGGCAACCCCAAGCGCGAGCCGCCAGTTGAACAGGCTCATCAGTCCCATCAGCCGGACCGCGCCGAGCTTCAGAAAAACCGCTCCGAAGCTGCCCACCACCGCGCCGAACAGCACCAGCAGTATCGAACTGAGAGGCGTGGAGTTCATTGGCGATCACCCCGGCCGAGCATGGCCACGCCCGCCATGATGCCGGCGATCCCCACCAGTTTCAGCGGATTCAGGGTGTCGTGAAAGATGAAGTAGGAAAGCACCGTCACCCACACATACGACAGGCTGATGATTGGATAGAGCAGCGAAAGCTCGCCCTCGCGCAGGGCCAGCACCATCAGCACGGTGAACAGGCCATACAGCACGTACCCGGCGATCAGGGGCAAATTGGTCAGGATTGCCGGCAGGTTGAAGCTGAAGTGGTTCATCCCGATTTTCATCAGGATCTGCGCCGCCGCACTGAGCAGGGTGGCGCCCGCCACCATCAGGGCCATGCGCCGGTGCGTGGCGGAATTCGGGATCGCGGAAGCAGGTGCGGCGGTGGTGCTCAAGACCTGGAACCTCTCGGAGTGCCTGGTTGGCGGACTCTGCCAGAACAGGATAACAGGGATTGAAGGTACAATGAGAGACTGTGGAAGAAATCAACGCAGCCGCGGTGCAAGAGCCGCCGCCTCCGGCGGCGGAGGCTCCGCTGGTCCCGGTGGAGCGCGGATTCGTCGCGGAATGGACCGTCACCATCATCCTGCTGCTGTTCGGCACCACTTCGCTGGTGCAGGCGTTCGTGATCCCTACCGGCAGCATGGAAGACACCCTGCTGATCGGCGACCACCTGCTGGTGGACAAGCTTTCCTACGCGCCCTCGGGACCGATATCGAAATACATTCTGCCTTACACCGAGCTCAAGCGCGGCGACATCATCGTGTTCCGTTATCCGGTGGACATCAAGCAGACGTTCGTGAAGCGCTGCATCGGCCTGCCGGGCGACCGCATCCGGCTGATCAACAAGCAGCTCATCCTGAACGGCAAAGCGGCGCGGGAACCGTACGTCTATCACAAGATGCAATACATCGAATCCTACCGCGACAATTTTCCCAACGAACCGAACGTCCACGTGGAAACGGCGGCGCAGGACATGCTGTTGAACCACGTCAAGAATGGCGAGGTGATCGTCCCGCCGAGCTGTTATTTTGCCATGGGCGACAACCGCGACTCATCGCTCGATAGCCGGTATTGGGGGTTCGTGCCGCGGGCCAATATCATCGGCAAACCGCTGATCGTGTATTGGTCTTACGACGCCTCGACCGCGGCGCTGACCGGCCCCACGCTGGACTGGCGGCACCTGGTGGACATGATCGAACACTTCCCCACCAAGACCCGTTGGAGCCGGACTCTTCGCCTGATTCACGGCTACCCGCTGAACTGAATGAACCGCCATTGTTACGGACTGATCCTGGCCGGAGGACGTGGCACGCGCTTCTGGCCGCGAAGCCGCCGGCGCTCCGCCAAGCAGGTGCTGAACGTGGTGGGTGAGCGATCGCTGATCCAGGCCACGGTGGACCGCCTGACGCCGGTGATCCCGCCGGAGCGCATCTGGATCCTGACCAACCACCACCTGCGCGATGCCATTGTGGCGCAGCTTCCTTCCGTGCCCAAAGCCCAGGTGCTGGCCGAGCCGGCGCAGCGTAACACGGCGCCGGCGATCGGCCTGGCCGCGCACATTCTGCGGTCGCTCGACCCGGATGCCGTGATGGGCGTGTTTCCCGCCGATCACGTGGTGGCGCGCCCGGCGGTGTATCGCAGCGTGGTGCGAGCCGCGTTTCGCGGCGCGCAGGCCGGACACCTGATGGTGGTGGGAATTCAGCCGCGCTGGCCGGAAACCGGCTATGGCTATGTCGAATTCCCGCGCGGCGCGCAGGCCGGCACGCCCGAGCCGATTCCGGTTGCGCGGTTCCGCGAGAAGCCCGCGCTAGCGCAAGCCAAACGGTACCTGGCGGCGGGCAACTTCTATTGGAACTCGGGGATGTTCTTCTGGCGCGCGGGTGTGCTGCTGGACCAATTGCGGCAGCACCTGCCGAAGACGGCAACCCTGCTGGCTTCCCTGCCCCGCTTCGGCTCGCGCCAGTTCGCGGCCGCCCTGGAGCGCGCTTTTCCGTTGTCCGACAACATTTCCATCGATTACGCCGTGATGGAGAAAGCCGGCAACGTGCGCGGCATTGCGGCCGCGGATTTCGGCTGGAACGACGTGGGAAGCTGGAACGCAGTCTATGAACTGCTGCCCGGCGACGCCGACGGCAACGTGGTGGCCGGCGAATCGGTTTGCCTGGATGCGCACCGCAACTTCGTCGATGCCAGCGGCAAGACCGTGGCCCTGCTCGGCGTCGACGACCTGATCGTGATCGATACTCCCGACGCCCTGCTGGTGGCGCGCCGAGACCATGCCCAGCAAGTCGGCGACGTGGTCAAGGCGCTCGAGCGGCGGAAGCGCGAAGATCTGCTGTAGGGCCGCTCTGGCGCGCCGCAAGGTGGGGCAGTCGACCCGTTTTCGGGTCCGAAGCGGATTTCGCCGGCCAACCCCGTATCGCCCCGGCAATCGGAATCAACCACGCCAATCAGGATGTCCACTTCGCCGCCCGCACCGGCATGCGCCAGTTTGCCCGGTTTCGGTGCGTATAAGAGATTGAGAGGCTCTGATCTTTTATGGACCGATCCAAAAGTCTGTCCAACACTCACCGTACTCTCAGGAGGAGACGATGCATCAGGTGGTCCACACTGTGGCCCTAGCGGCTTTCCCGTACCGCATGGAGTTTGCCCGGCGAGCGCGACGAGGGGCCTGCGCGGCCCTGCTGCTGGGCGCGGCGATGGCAATCGCAGCGCCGGCGCAGACCTTCACGACGCTGGTGAACTTCAACGGGACGAATGGCTCACTCCCGCAATATATGTCCCTCGTTCAGGGTACTGACGGGAACCTCTACGGGACCACGGGGAGCGGCGGCCCCATAACCAGCGGCATTGGTGTCGACTATGGTGGCCAGGGCACGATCTTCAAGATGACCCCGGCCGGCGCGTTAACCACACTGTACACCTTCGACCCCAACACCGAAGCAACCACTGGCGGAGTCCCGGAGGCAGGACTGATTCAAGCCTCGGATGGGAACTTCTACGGGACCACCTTCGGGGTTGCGTACTACGGCTCCGTCTTCAAGATCACCCCTGGCGGCACGTTTACCACGCTCCACGTCTTCAATAATACCGATGGCGCGGCCCCGATGGCTCCGCTGGTTCAGGGTACGGACGGGAACTTCTACGGAACCACCAGCGGCCAGGGCGCCGCCAGCGGCGCGGGCACAGTCTTCAGAATCACTCCTTCAGGCGAGCTAACCACGTTGTATCGCTTCTGCGCCCAGAGCGGCTGTTCGGATGGCAATGTCCCCGAGGGCGGGCTGATTCTAGCCAAGGACGGGAATCTCTACGGCACGACTCTTTGGGGCGGGACCAACGCCACCGGCGCGATTTATAAAATCACCCCTGCCGGCCAACTGACGACGCTATACAGTTTCGGGCTTTCCGGCGGCGCCGAGCCGATGGGGAATCTGGTCCAAGGCGAGGACGGGAACTTCTACGGCACCACGTCTCTGAACAATGTAGAGGGAGTTCCGCAGGTAGCCGGCACTGTCTTCAAAATGACGCCAGCCGGCTCGGTGACGACGCTTTACACCTTCAGCGGGATGGCGGCTCCCAACGCAGGGCTGATTCAGGCCAGCGACGGAAACTTCTACGGCACCACCGCGTATGGCGGAACCAACGGCTACGGCTCGATTTTCGAGATTACCCCAGCCGGCGTGCTGACGACGCTGCACAGCTTCGACTCGAGCGCCGGCGACGGCGTGACTCCCCTGAGCGGGCTAGTTCAGGCAAGCGACGGCAAGCTCTACGGAACGACCAGCTCCAACGCGACAGCCAGCAACGGCACTGTCTTCAGCGAGAGCATCGGCGCCATCCCGCCGCCCGCGCCAGCCATCTCCTCCGGCGGCATCATCACCGCGGGAGCTTTTGGAGCGTTCCCCTCGGCCGCGCCCGGTTCCTGGATCGAAATCTACGGCGCCAACCTGGCGGCGGATGCGCGCTTGTGGGCCGCCGCCGATTTCAACGGCATCAACGCACCCACGTCACTCGACAAGACCACGGTGACCGTCGGCGGCCAGTCCGCTGTCATCTATTACATCAGCCCGGCTCAGGTCAATGCCCAAGTGCCGCCCAACACCGGCACGGGCCCGCAACCGGTGGTCGTCAGTTCGGCTGCCGGCGCGAGCCCAGCGGTCACGATCACGATCAATCCGGAGGAACCCGGATTGCTGGCGCCGCCTAACTTCAAAATCGGCGGCACGCAGTACGTGGTGGCGCTGTTTCCCGATGGAGCGACTTACGTTCTTCCCCCCGGCGCAGTCTCCGGCGTGACCTCGCGTCGCGCGCAGCCTGGGGATATTATCACGCTCTACGGCGTCGGCTTCGGTTCGGTTACGCCCAACATTCCGGCAGGCCAGATTGTTCAGCAATCGAACACGCTGGCCGCAGCGTTTCATATCCTGTTCGGGCAAACCGAAGCGACGCTTCAATACGACGGACTCGCGCCCAGCGCCATCGGCTTGTATCAGTTCAACGTAAAGGTCCCGAACGTCACGGCCAGCGACGCCGTGCCGGTCACTTTCACGCTCGCCGGGGTGGCGGGAACGCAGACGCTGTATATCGCCGTGCAGAACTGAAGTAGCTCCTGTCCAAAACGGCGTTTGGCGAATCTCGATTATGACGGGCTGAGAACCGTTTGGGGCCGCCCCGGACCGGGTGAATAGCACGGGAAGCCCTGGCGCGCGCCTTTCCCCTGTCCGACAACATTTCCATCGACTGCGCGGCGATGGAAAGAAGAACCGGGGGCGGACAGGGCGTTCCACGGCACGGGGCCCGCCACACGTGCTCCCGCACCAGCATAATGGGAGCCTGCGGAAGCCGGATATACTCGGGTGGAGTCCGCCGCAACACTTTGGACGCCATGGCCAGGTCCGCTCCGGAACGGTCCGTCCCGGTTCTGTCCCGGTTCTGTCAAGGCAAAGTAGAAATGTCCTATTCCCAGCAAAGTAGAAATGTCCTGTTTTGAGGGGCCGGTCAGAGGGTTGGGGTTAGAGTGGGTTCGATGTT
>JBAVIH010000246.1:0-5251 GCA_049686695.1 Bryobacteraceae bacterium
TCGATCGGCTCGGTTACCCGCACCCACCGCTCGCCAGCTATCGAATCTAACCATCAACTGTTCGTGTGGGTCCTTCCCCCACTGGTAATCAGCCCCTTTGGGGCACACGCAAGACCGCCGGCGTTACAAGGAAACGCAGGGCTGTGGCTGGTGCTCTCTCTGTAGCGCCGGCGGTCTGTGCCGCCGGTGTTTTTCTGAAGCCTTATGCGCCCGGAAGAGGGTATGGGCAAGCCGAAGCATGCCCTACCGGGCCAGGCGAGTGAGGACGGCGCGGGCGGCTTCGGCCGAGGCGATGTCGGTGGCCGTGCGGGTTCTGCGCTCCACCAGTTCCACCTTGCCTTGGGCGAGCTTCTTGCCGACCACCACGCGGAAGGGCACGCCGATCAGATCGGCGTCCTTGAACTTCACGCCGGGCCGCTCGTCGCGGTCGTCGAGCAGGGTGTCGATGCCCAGCCCCAGGCATTCCTTGTAAACCGCCTGCGCGGTCTCCATCTGCGCCGGGTCGGCGTTGTTGGCGGGCGTCACGATCAGCTCGAAGGGCGCAATCGAGGGCGGCAGCACGATACCGTCCTTGTCGTGGTTGAGCTCGATGACGCCGCTGAGGATGCGGCCGATGCCGATGCCGTAGGAGCCCATGATGGGGGTGACTTCCTTTCCGTCGGCGTTAAGGACGCGCAGCCCCATCGGCTCGGAATACTTGTAGCCGAGCTTGAAAATGTGCGCGATTTCGACGCACTTGGTCACCTTGAGCGTGCCGCCGCAGCGGGCGCAGGCGTCGCCCGCCACCACCTGGCGCAGGTCGTGGAACTCGGCCTGGAAATCCTCGCCGAGCGTCACGTGGCGCAGGTGGTAGTCGTTCCTGTTGGCGCCGGCGATCATGTTGCGGCGGCCTTCGAGCGCGCGGTCGGCGAAGATGGGCATATTGCGGACGCCGACAGGCCCAAGCGATCCGGCATCGGCGCCGAACCACTGGCGGATTTCCTCGGGATGAGCGGGGCGGAACTCGGGATCGTTGACGATGGCGCCCGCCTTGGTTTCGCTCAACTGGTGATCGCCGCGCAGCAGGATCAGCACCGGCTTGCCGTCGGCCACTACTACCAGGCTCTTCATTTGCGACGTCTCGGGCAGGCCGGTGAAGGCGGCGACCTCGGCGATGGTCTTGCGGCCAGGGGTGTGGAACTCCTCGGGGCTGAGGTCGCCGGCGGGATCGGCGGCGGACGGCGCGGCGGGGACCGAAGCCGCTTTTTCCAGGTTGGCCGAATAGCCGCAGCCCGGGCACTGGGCCACGAAGTCCTCGCCGGCTTCCGACGCCACCATGAACTCGTGAGACTGGCTGCCGCCCATGGCGCCCGAGTGAGCGTCCACGGCCGTGTAGGCCAGGCCGCAGCGGTCGAAGATGCGGCAGTAAGTCTTGTAGTGCTTGTCATAAGCCGCATCCAGGCCGGCCTGGTCCATGTCGAAGGTATAGGAATCCTTCATCATGAATTCGCGGACGCGCAGCAGGCCGGACTTGGGACGCGGCTCGTCGCGGAACTTGGTCTGGATCTGGTACCAGATCTGGGGAAGCTGCTTGTAACTGCGCAGCTCGCCGCGCGCGATCACGGTCATCACCTCTTCGTGCGTCATGGCGAGGCACATGTCGCGGCCGAAACGGTCCTTGAAGCGGAACAGGTTGTCGCCCATCACATCCCAACGGCCGGATTCCTGCCACACTTCCGCCGGATTCAGGGCGGGGAGGGAAAACTCCTGCGCGCCCATCGCATCCATTTCCTGCCGCACGATGTTCTGAATCTTCAGCAGCGAGCGCTGGGCCAGAAACAGGAAGCTGTAAATGCCGGCGGAGAGCTGGCGAACGTATCCGGCGCGCAACAGCAACTGGTGGCTGGCGACTTCGGCTTCGGCGGGAACCTCGCGCAGCGTGGGGATGAAGAGCTTGCTCCAGAGCATAGTTTGAGAGGGATAAACCCTGATCTTAGCATGGTAGAATTGAAGTCTTTCCCGATGAAAATCGCCATTGCCGTCCGTGTCGCCAAGATCGAACCCGGCGAGCGGCCGTAAGCAAAACGCTCCGGAACGGAGGATTTCGACTCTCATGACGCCAGCACAACAAATGAAGCGGCCGCTAGCCGAGGTGGACCCGGAGGTGTATCGGGCGATCCAACGGGAAGTGGAGCGGCAGGACGCGCAAATCGAACTGATCGCCAGCGAGAACTTCACATCCGAGGCGGTGCTCGAAGCCACCTCGAGCGTGTTCACCAATAAGTACGCCGAAGGCTATCCCGGCAAGCGCTACTACGGCGGCTGCGAGAACGCCGACATCGTCGAGAACCTGGCCCGCGACCGCGCCCGCGAATTGTTCGGCGCCGAGCACGCCAACGTGCAGCCGCACTCCGGCTCGCAGGCCAATCAGGCCGCCTATGCCGCGGTGCTGGCGCCCGGCGACACAATCATGGGTCTGAACCTGGCGCACGGCGGCCACCTGACGCACGGCCACCAGCTCAATTTTTCCGGCAAGACATACCACGTGGTGCCCTACAGCGTGCGCCAGGAAGACGAGCGCATCGACTACGACGAGGTGGAGCGGCTGGCGCGCGAGCACAAGCCGAAGATGATCATCGCGGGCGCCAGCGCCTACCCGCGCACGCTCGATTTCGCGCGCTTCCGCCAGATCGCGGACGCCGTGGAAGCGGTCCTGCTGGTGGACATGGCGCACATTGCGGGCCTGGTGGCGGCGGGCCTGCATCCCAACCCGTGCCAGTGGGCCGACATCGTCACCTCGACCACCCACAAGACGCTGCGCGGCCCGCGCGCCGGCATGATCCTCTGCAAACAGAAATTCGCCGCCGCCATCGACAAGATGGTTTTCCCAGGCGTGCAGGGCGGCCCGCTGATCCACGTGATAGCGGCTAAAGCGGTCTGCCTGCGCGAGGCCATGCAACCGGAGTTTGTCGAGTATCAGAAGCAGGTGCTGGCGAATGCCCGCGCGCTGGCCGCAAGCATCCAGGAAGCGGGTTTCCGGGTCGTCTCCGGCGGCACCGACACGCACCTGATGCTGGTGGATGTTTTTTCCAAGGGCGTGCGCGGCAAGGAGGCCGAAAAGACGCTGGACCGCGCGCACATCACGGTGAACAAGAACGCGATTCCGTTCGACACCAATCCGCCGCTGAACCCGAGCGGCATCCGGCTGGGCTCGCCGGCGGCGACCACGCGCGGCTTCCGCGAGGCCGAGATGCGCGAGGTCGGCACTCTGATCGGCGAAGTGCTGGGGCACATCGACAACGAAGAGACCATCGCGCGCGTGCGGCAACAAGTCGAAGCGCTGACGGCCCGCTTCCCGCTGTACCAGTGGAAGAAGCGGAAACCGGCGGAGACCTCCGCCGTGCTGCCGGAAAGCGCGGTGCAAGTGGGCTAGGCCTTTCGGGGTCCGCCGACTTTTTGAGGAATGGCGCTGGACATCGTCATCGACGGGCGCCGGGTGCGGGACTTCGGCATCGGGACTTACATCCGAAGCCTGGTGCACGCGCTCAGCCGGATCGACGCCGTCAACCACTACACCGTGGTCACGGGTCCGGGCGAGGTGCGCGTGTGGGGCGCGCTGCCGGACAATTTCCGCAGCGCCATCTACGGGGGGGACGATCACGCTTACGCGGATCACGTGTTGTTTCCCATCTTTCTGCGGCGCCTGAAGCCGGATCTGGTGCACATTCCGCTGAACCGCGTTCCGCTGCTGATGATCCGGCCCTACGTGGTGACCGTCCACGACATGGCGAACCTGTTTTACGACGAGCAGAAGCTTTCGGCAGTGCACATGCATCTGCGACGCTTCCGTTTCCGCCGCGGCCTGACGCGCGCCGCCCGGGTGATCGCGGTTTCCGAAGCCACCCGGCGCGACGCCGAGAACCTGCTGGCCGTGCCGCCCGGCCACATCACGCGGGTCTACAATGCGCCCGATCCGGGCTTTCTGGGGCGCGATCCGGCGGCGGGCGAGCAAGAGCGGCGCCGCATCATGGAGCGTTACCAGATCGACCGGCCGTTTCTCCTGTACGCGGGCGCCATCCGCCATCATAAGAACATCCCGCGGCTGGTGGAAGCTTTCGCCGTGCTACGCGAGCAACTGGCGGCGCACCCGGTTTATGGCGACTTGCGCCTGGTGATCATCGGCGACACCATCTCGCAGTATCCGGCGGTGCGGCAGGCCGTGCTCAAGAGCAAGGTGGAGCACGCCGTGCGCTTCCTCGGCTTCGTGCCGTTCGACACGCTGCGCTGTTTCTACGAAGCGGCGGCCGCGTTCGTCTTCCCTTCGCGCCATGAAGGCTTCGGATTGCCGCCGCTCGAAGCCATGGCCTGCGGCACTCCGGTGGTCACCTCGAATGTGAGCTCGCTGCCGGAAGTGGCGGGAGACGCGGCAATGATGGTGAACCCGGGAAACGTGTTCGATATCGCGCGCGGCATCCGCGACGTGCTGACCGACGAGCCGCTGCGCGCCGAGCTGATCCGCCGCGGCCACATCCAAGCCGCCCGCTTCAGTTGGGAGCGCTCCGCCCGCGAGGTGCTCGCGATCTACCAGGACGTGGCGCGCGGACGGTGACCGGATCTTTCGCCGACTTGCCGGGTCTATCTATCGCGCCTACTGCGCAATACCTGGTGAACGGTTTCGGCGCCAGCGAGCGTCATCCGGCACTATCGGCAGCCTCGGCATATGCGCGCCGGCACGCTGGTGGAACGGCGTGGGCGACTTGCCGGGGGCGCCCTGCCGGCCGCCGTGCGGCTTTTGATCCTACCCTTGGCAGCCAGATCGCGGGACGGCCCCTTGGCGGGCCGGACATTCGGCACGGGGGCCCCGGGCGAACGGCTCCTGGCGACAGTTTTTCTCAAATGGGGGATGTCGCGGCTGGCGTAGACGTTGTTGGAAACGGGCCACGCGCAGGGCCGGGTCGAGATCAGGAGCAGAGCGACGATCAGGATCATCCTCACACCCCTTCTATCGGCCTCATCGCCAAAATGCTTTACATGCGCAGTACTTTTTCGCCGCCGCAGCGGGGTCTCGCCTTGCTTGGCCCACGGCTATCCGGTTAGCGTCACCCTGGTGTAAACCACCTGGAAGCCGAGGCGCTCGTAATTGCGCTGCGAGGGGCCGGCCGGAGCGGTAGCGGCGGCGGCCATGTCACAGCCCTGCGCCAGCGCTTCGTTGAGCCGCGCCGCAATCAGCTCCCGGTGCAGACGCTGCCGGCGATAGGGGCGCGCCACGCCA
>JBAVIH010000247.1:0-5342 GCA_049686695.1 Bryobacteraceae bacterium
TTTGGGGGACCAGACCCATCTTCCCGAACGGTGTCACCAGCATCGTATCTTTGTCCACGTACCACATCCACTGCCCGTTCTCGATCTTCCACTTGAAAGGCGTGAGCAGCTTGACGGTCTGGTTCTGGAATCCCGGAGCGGGCAGATACTGCTCGCAAATCACGAATGCCGTGGCTTTGGTGAAATCCTGGTTGTAAGCGATCGACTGAATCTCGTAACTCACGTAGTGGGGCTTGCGGGAGTCATAAAAATAGTCCCTGGCGTCCTCCGCCACCATCTGTTCGGCCTGGCGGAACTTGGCCTGCTTGTGCAGTTCGCAGAATTCGTTGATGCGCGCACGCAGCGCCTTATCGACGTCCGGCGGCGGTTCGGGACCTTTCCGGGCGGGGCTTTGCGCCCAGAGCGCGGCGCAGGCAAGAGCGAGGAGAGCGAGTCGTGGCATCTTCACTTATTGTAAGACGGGCGCCGCGCGAAAATCGTTAGCCGAAGTTCGTCGGGCGTGCGACGCAGAAATGGCGAAGCTTTCGTTTCCTAGTGAATTCGCATGAATCTGAGTATAGGGGTACACAACGCGTTGCTCTTTAGAGAGGCTTTGTATCAGGGCACGGCTTCAGCCCAGCGATTCCGCATCCGTGACGCTGGCATTGGCTGACGCCACGATTCTGCGCACCTTGGAGCGACCCGCGATTCCCTGAGCAGATTCTTATTTCGATTGAGGGCTTGTTTTCGTCTCATATCTGAAATATTATTTATATCTCAGATGAATCGCTCCGAGTTGTCCGACGTCGAGCGGCGCTTTCGTTCCCGGCTCGCCCAACTGGCCCATGATCGCTGGTTCCTGCGGGGAACTTTGTCTGTCCGTACGCGCAAGTGTGGCAAGCCCAACTGCCGTTGCACCCACGGAGAACCGCACTCCTCGCTGTATCTGACTCAGAGCCATGATGGCAAACCGCGACAGGCCTGCATCCCCAAACCCTGGGTAGACCGTGTCCGCCAGGCGGTGAACGATTACCAGGAAATGCAGCGCCTCATCGAAGAAGTCTCCGAGCTCGAATGGAAACGCGTCCGCGCAAACCAAAAGCCGGCAGGCTGACGGATTGCTCCACCGGTTGGTGCGGCACGCCGAGAGAATTTTCGATCTCTCCGCCCTGCTGGCCACCGTCCGCGATCAACGTCGCCTGCCGCGTACGCCTACGGTCGTGATTCTGAAAGCGGCGGTGGCCATGTTCTGGGCGCGTCTGGGGAGTCTCCATGCGCTGGAATCCGTGAAGGCCGCACGCTTCTGGAGGCGCTGGTTGGCGCATTCCGCCACCAGCGCCGACACCATGGGACGGGTGCAGTCCACCGTCGACGTCGGCCAGTTGCGGGAAGGCTTACACCAGATCTACAGCCGGCTGAAGCGTAACGAGGCGCTTCCGCTGAACCTGGGGCTCGACGTGGCGGTCCTAGATGGCCACGAACAACACGCCAGCTATCGCCGCAATTGCGCCGGATGGGTGCTAACCCCAAGAAGCACCCTCGATTGTGAGGCTTGCCGACGGCCTTCGACCGCCGATGCGGAATCGCTGTAAGACAAGACTGAGCGTTGCGGAACTGCCGCCTGGTTGCTACACTGGAATTCCCTCGGCCAGGTAGCTCAGTTGGTAGAGCGCAGCCCTGAAAAGGCTGGCGTCGGCGGTTCAACTCCGTCCCTGGCCACCACATTTTAAAGCACTTAAGCGGCCTCAAGAATCCCGGTTGTCCCATCACTCTCACTGCACCAGCGTACTGAGCTTCTCGACAGCCCGCAACTGCGACTCCGGGAGATCCTGTTCGCATACCTCCGCCGTGGTCGTAAAGACCGCCTGAGCACCTGCCAGTTCACCCAGCCAATATCCAGTTTCCTTCCGGCCGGCTTGATATGCCGGGCTAGGATATTGTGCTGATTCTGGCGATTCTGCGACGCGGCATAATCACAGACTCTCCAGAAAGGCGAGCAGCGAGTCTGGCGGCCGGAAGCGGTCAAGCACAGCGCTCGACGGCGTGGCGCGCGCGCGAGCCTTTTCTTTGAGCTGCGTGTCGGCGTGAAGGTAGATCCGGGTCGTTTCGCTCGATTCGTGGCCAAGCCAAAGGGCAATGACACTGAGATCTACGCCGCGCTGAAGCAGCGCCACGGCCGCACCGTGGCGCAAGGTGTGAGATGCAAAGGCTGCACATGAAATGCGAGATTTGCCGACAGGCGATCGGCGAAGCCGGGTCTGCCTGTGAATGGCGAGTGCAGGTCCGTTCGATCTCCCACGCGGGTTTCGTGCGAGTTCGGCCTTGTGGAATGGCGCGTGCTGAGGATTGGAGGGCGAGATAAGATCATAGAGCTGATAACAGGCATGAAAAAGTAGTCTTTACGAAGAGAGGATGTCTATGAAAACACATCGGTTGTTGGCTGCGGCCGCCGCGTTTCCCGTCGCTTGGTTCTTCTTTATCCCAGCGGCGGTTCCAGTACACGGGAAAGTGGCGGCGGGCGGAAGATCGCGTGCCGCGAATCCCGTATCAGCGCACTGCGCGGGCTCGAACTGTCCGGCTGGAGACTGACCATGCCTTGCTTCTTTCTGCTCATCCTCCTGATGTTTCCGCGCATCGCGCTCGCATTGATGTGGTTCTTTTCGACCTACTTGCAGCGCGCATTCCACGGTGGCCTGCTGCTGCCGGTACTCGGCTTCATTTTCCTGCCCCTAACCACGATCGTGTACGCATGGGAACTGAACAGCGGCATGCCGACGACGGGAATCAACCTTCTGTGGCTGTTGGTCGCGGTGGTCATTGACCTGGGCGGGTTGGGCGGCAGCGCGCATCGCCAATACCGGCGCTGAGTCGGCAGCCGCGAGGCCAGGCGTATCCATGGATCAGTGGATACCGTCAAGTAGAGCCGCGGCGAGTGGACGGCGAACCGGGAGACGTGCCATGCA
This sequence comes from Bryobacteraceae bacterium, assembly GCA_049686695.1. Taxonomy (GTDB): domain Bacteria; phylum Acidobacteriota; class Terriglobia; order Bryobacterales; family Bryobacteraceae; genus Bog-375. The sequence continues at coordinate 2,943 of JBAVIH010000247.1, forward strand.
GTTGCCGGATTTGGCTTCCAATGTGTGGAAGCGTGTCTGGGAACACGATGTATTCGGAAGAGCAGCACAGTTGGCGTACTTCTTTCTGCTCTCGCTGTTTCCTTTTCTGTTGTTCCTTACCGCTCTGCTGGGCACCTTCGTCGAGTCCAGCGCGGCCCTGCGAACGCGGCTGCTGGAGTACTTCGGCGCCCTTGCTCCCCCGGAGACCTACAGTCTCTTAAGCAAGACAGTGGACCAGATCAGCGCTTCGAGCGGGGGCGGCAAGGTTGCGCTCGGCTTCTTGACCGGAATCTGGATCGCGTCCTTCGGCACCGGCGTAATTCAGGAAGGCCTTCGGCTGGCTTATGGCGTTAGAGAGACCCGGCCGTGGTGGAGGACGACCCTCGGCACCCTCCTTCTGACAATCGCCCTCGCCTTGCTGGGAGCCTGCACTCTTGGCGTTCTGTTATATGGCGGAGTGATCGGCCGGCTTCTGGCCGCGAGTTCCGGCCTAGGTACGGCGTTCCATGTGGCTTGGCGGGTGCTGCAATGGCCACTTCTGCTCGTCCTTGCGTTTGCATTTTCCGTTCTTACTTACCGCTTCGCGTCGAGTTTATACGCGCTGCACTGGCGAAGAGTCGTGCCCGGATCGGTTGTCGCCGTCGGCCTATGGCTGTCCGCGTCGTTCGGGTTGCGCCTGTACCTCTTCCTGGTTCCTTCTTACAGCCAGGTCTATGGATCGCTGGGCGCGGTGGTCGCATTGTTGCTGTGGCTATACTTGACAGGCGCTGCAATCCTGGTTGGAGGCGAGGTGAACGCGGAATGCGAATGCCTGGCGGCAGCCTGCCGGCCGGCAAAGGGCGATGCCAAATCCGTGTTCTGAAACATCGCAAGAGCGCTTGCTCCACAGGGCGGCTGTCACGCCGAGCGTCCCTCGCCCGGGAAATCACCGCCTTTCAAGATGGGCTGAGCACTTTTGAACAGACGCCAAGACGTTTTAGTTGCTACCGTTGAGAGCACCACCCGGACACCGAAGAACGGAATGGACTAGAGCCAAAGGGTCAGTTCGTGTCCGATAGCGCCGAGTAAGAAAATGGTGGTCCGTGATCCAGCATTCTCGGAGCTTCGTTCGGGGCGGGAGCACATCCGACAGGCCATTCCCTCCTGGAACGATTTGATCGGCCCAGTAGTGGTATGGCGGAAACAGCAGCACAGCCCAGGACCGAATTGAGAACCGTTAGGGGAACGGACGCTGGTTCGTATTGCGGCAGGCTTGCCGTGAGCAGATGAGGAGACTGCTGCTATGCCGTCAACCAAGCTGTCAACCAAGGCTGTTTCCCCGGCCGCGGCTTGGACGCACAAGTCGAATTCCGAAGAAAGGCAAGAGCACGAATACTCGAACTTGCTTCAGGAATTCGCCTACGCCGTGCAGAGACAAGATGGAATGATGATGAAGTACTGCGTGTGTGAACTGAAGCGAATGTTTCGAGAGAGAAGGCCGCAGCAAATCGCCGAAAAGCCGGAGTGTTCAAACCGACGCCGCCCTGCCAGCGGACTGCACCGCCGAATCAGCTAAGCCATCCGTCAGCGGACCGGGTGCCGAATTGCCAAAGCAAGCCATGGTTGACGTGTCGCTTCGGTGGCATCCATACGTCATCGGGTTGTCATGCAAGTCCCTGAAATGTCCACCCATTTGGACCATTTCAAGAATTCACGGCAGTCAGGTTGACGACATCCGATGCGGATAGGACACCAGTGGCGTTAGTCAACTCGGCTGAGACAGGCCCCAGCCTTACGGAGCCACCGGTTCGCCCGGACGGGCCGGCGATTCCCACAAAGGCGAAGCACCAGGACATCCGCGTCTCACCCGCCGTTCTCGACGCCGCCGGGAAAAACGGCGAAGAGCTACTCCAATCTCTGCGGACGACTGCGGCGGGCCCGGCGCAAACGGAGGCCGAAGAGCGCGCACGCACGAGGCTGCCGCGGAAGAAGTGGATCTAGATTCGAGACCGAGCGTTCACCACCCCGGAGGGATACTCCGTGCTGTACTGGTGCTGAATCAGCCGGCGTCCGGCGCGACGCCATTCTGGCGGCGGCGCGCCGGAAAAGGACGCGAAGGGCCTAGCTCACCGGGAGTAAAATAGTAGCTAATGCCTCGCCTGCCTACGGCTCCGGGCCGGATCCTGATCGTCGACGATGAGGAGCGCCAGCGTACCGCCTTGGCGGCCATGCTTTCCAAGCCTGACTTCGAAACGCAGGTGGCGGCCGACGGGCTGGAAGCGCTGGAGCGGCTCACTGCCTTCAACGCGGACGTCATCGTCGCGGATCTGGTCATGCCGCGCATGGACGGCTTCGAACTGCTCCGGCATTTGAAGGAACGCGGCGACCTCACCCCGGCGATCGCGCTCACAGGCTTCGGCA
>JBAVIH010000248.1:0-5250 GCA_049686695.1 Bryobacteraceae bacterium
AGTTGTTCCAGGCCGAAAATGTGCAGGTTGATGGGTCGCGCGCCGATGGCGCAGCCGCCCGGCAACGAGACACGCGCTCTGCCCGCGCGCGCCACCAGCGGGCCCAGCACCAGGCTGGAGGCGCGCATGGTCTTCACCAGCTCATACGGCGCTTCCGGAGAGACGATCTTCGCCGCCTCCAGCCGCACCGTGTCGTCCTCGACATCCACGCGGGCGCCGACGTCCACCAGCAGCCGCTGCATGGTGCGGATGTCGCGCACGCGCGGAATGCGATGCAGTATCACCGGCTCCTCGGTGAGCAGCGCCGCCGCCAGCGCGGGCAGCGCCGAATTCTTCGAACCATTGACCGGGATCTCGCCCCGCAGCGCGTTCCCGCCGGTAATCACGAATTTATCCATACGATCTCTTTCGGCAGGGCATGCTCTGGCTTGCCCTTAACCTTCTCCAGCCAGCGCCCTCGAAACCCGGCCACCGGCTCGGACGAGCAGCCGTTCGGCCTCTTCGCGCGCGCATCCTTTCCGGCTCATCACGATGGCCACCGCAACCTTGCCGCCGCTCGCCTCGAGCAGCTCGCCGGCGCGCTCCTGGCTCACCTGCGCGGCCGCCGCGATAATCCGCCGCGCCCGGTCGGCGAGCTTGGCATTCTTCGGCTGCACGTTCACCATCAGGTTGCCGTAAACGTAGCCCAGCCGGATACACACCACCGTCGAGAGCATGTTGAGGACCAACTTCTGCGCTGTTCCCGCCTTCAGACGCGTCGATCCGGCAATCACTTCCGGCCCCACCAGCGGCGTGATGGCGATATCGGCCGCGCGCGCCAGTTCCGAATCCGCGGTGCAACTCACGCCTACCGTCACCGCACCCAGCCGCCGCGCTTCGGCGATGGCGCCCAGCACATAAGGTGTGCGGCCGCTGGCGGCCAGACCAACCAGAACGTCGCGCGCTGTGAATCCGCGCGCGGTCAGGTCTCGCGCGCCGGCGGCCGGATCGTCTTCACTGGCTTCCGTCGCGCGGCTCAAGGCCGCTTCCCCGCCGGCGACGATGCCGGCAATCAGCTCCGCCGGGGCGCCGAAGGTGGGCGGGATCTCCGCCGCGTCCAGCACCCCCAGCCGCCCGCTGGTTCCCGCACCGAGGTAGAACAGCCGGCCGCCGCGCCCGATGGCCTCCGCAATCGAATCCACCGCGCGCGCAATCGCCGGTATCTCGCGTTCCACCGCCTCCGCCACTTTGGCGTCCTCGCGGTTGATAATCCGCAGGGCCGCTTCCGTGCCAGCGGTATCGATCGCCGCCGAGGCCGGGTTCGCTTGTTCGGTGAGAAGCTGTTCCAGCATGGTTTTACGGAGCGGAGTTGAAAGGGCAAGCTAAAGCATGCCCCACCAACACCAGCCTAGCACCCGCGCTATAGTCGAAAGGTGCGCTACCTGTTGAGCGGCCACCTTCCCCAAGCCTCTTCCATCCTGCTGGTGGAAAGCGGCTCGCGCGGCATTCTGGAGAACGTCATCGCCGGGTTGCGCCGCTCCTGGGGCCCCGAGGTTCCGATCGACCTGGTTTCGTGTTTCGCCAATCTGCCGCTCGGCCTGGATGCCCGCACCACCCGCGTATTCCGCGTTTCGGACTACCGCGGCCGGCAGGGGCGCGCGCAACTGTACCGCGAACTGAGCGCGCGCAATTACCCGATGATGGGCATCGTCTGCTCCGACGAACCGCTCATGTTGAAGTGGAAATGGGCGCTGGCCCTGCGCGTGCCGGCCAAGATTTTCATCATCAACGAAAACGCGGACTACTTCTGGCTGGACCGCGAGCACCTCAAAATCATCCGCCAGTTTGCGCTCTCCCGCGCCGGTCTGGCCGGCTCCGGCGCCGTGCGCACGCTGGCCCGCGTGTTCTCGTTCCCGTTTGCGATATGCTATTTGCTGCTTTATGCGTTGGCCGTGCATGCCCGCCGGGCGCTGCGGATGCGCTTCGGCCGCGTCAGCCCGGCGTCATAGGATGTGTCATCGTCGAGCCTGGATTGAGATAGAGTCGAATCATGAAAGCCATTCAAGTTAAGCAACCCGGCGGACCGGAAAAGCTGGAGTTGGTGGACCTTCCCGTTCCGCAGCCCGCCGCCAACCAGGCGCTGGTGCGCATCGCCGCCGCCGGCGTCAACTTCATCGATGTCTATTACCGCACCGGGCTTTACAAGGCCGATTTCCCCATGACGCCCGGCCAGGAAGCCGCCGGCACGGTCGAGGCCATTGGCCCCTTCGTCACCGAGGTCGCTCCGGGCGACCGCGTGGCGTATTGCACGAGCCGCGGCGCCTATGCCGAATATGCCACGGTCCCCGTAGAGCAACTGGTCAAGATTCCGGATCATGTGGACTTCTCGACTGCCGCCGCGGCCATGCTGCAAGGCATGACCGCCCATTACCTCACGCACTCGACTTTCCCGTTGAAGAGCGGCGACACCTGCCTGGTGCACGCGGCGGCCGGCGGCGCCGGCGGGCTCATCGCCCAGATGGCGAAAATGCTCGGCGCGCGCGTTTTCGGCACCGTATCCACCGAGGAGAAAGCGCGCGTCGCCCGCGAGAACGGCTGCGACGAAGCCATCGTTTATACCCAGCAGGATTTCGCCGCCGAGGTCAAGCGCCTCACCGGCGGCCGCGGCGTGGACGTGGTCTACGATTCGGTGGCCCGCACCACCTTCGAGCAAAGCCTCAATTCGCTGCGCCCGCGCGGCCTGCTGGCGCTGTTCGGCCAATCGAGCGGGCCGATACCGCCCTTCGATCCCTCCATCCTCAACGCCAAGGGCTCGATCTTCCTGACCCGGCCCAGCCTGGGACACTACCTGTTGAACCGCGACGAGTTGCTCTGGCGCGCCGGCGACGTGCTCGGCTGGATTGCGGACGCCAAACTGCGCCTGCGCATCGGCGGCGTTTATCCGCTGGCCAATGCCGCCCAGGCCCACCGCGACCTGGAAGGCCGCGCGACCACCGGCAAGCTCGTTCTCACCATGCCGTGACACCTACATGAACCTGCAGGCCCGGCTGACTCTGTCGTTCGTCCTGCTGGCTGTTCTGTTGGCCGGCACCATCTCCTGCGTCGACCTCGCCGGCGAGATCAACCAGCAGTTCGCCGCCACGCTGGAGCGCGCCGAAAACCTGGGCACGCTGGCCTCCGACCTGGTGGGCCTTTCCTTGAATCGTCAGCTCACCAAGCCGCTCAACGAGGCCGTGCGCGATCGCGAGGTTTCGACCCTGTTGCGCGACACCATGCTGGCTTCCAACGCCATCGTCGAAATCGCCGTGCTCAGCCCCGGCAACGAGATCCTCGCCGATTCCATCCCCGACGAGATAGGCAAGTTTCTGGCCCCCTACGACGATTTCCGGCCGGTGGTCACCGGCAACGGCTGGTACGGCAAATGGCGCGTGCTGCGGGAGAAGAAATACTACCAGTTGCAGCAACCGCTGGGGCCGCGCAACGGGCCGCCGATTCTATTTGTGCGCGTGGTGGTGGCCCCCGCGCTGATCAAGGCCTCGATCATGCCGCGGCTCGAGGAGAATGCCATCGTCGCCTTGTTCTCCGTGCTCGGCGCCGCCCTGGTCACCATGCTGGTTTCCGCCGTCGCCTTCCGCCCCTTGAGCCGTTTGCGCCGGCAAATCGAATCGATGACCGGCGAGAATCCGCTCGAAGCCGCCGCCGATTCCAAGGCCGCCACCGACGACCTTTCCGTGATCTCTTCCCGCGTCGCTCAACTCGGCCTCCAATTGCGCGGCGCGCAATTCGAAGTGTCCGACCTGCGCGGCAATCTCGGCCGCCTGCTGCGCGACCTCGAGGACGCCGTCTTCCTGTTCAATCGCGAAGGCAGACTGGTCTTCGCGTCCGGCACGGTCGAGAAGTTCACCGGTCTCGAAGCCGCCGCGCTCACCGGCAAAACCATCGTTCAAGTCTTTTCGCCCGAGACCCTGCTCGGGCAGGTGATCGCGCAGGCCACCGCCGGCGGCCTGCCGCTGAGCAAGCGCCGGGTTGCGGTCGGCCCAGGCGTCGAGTCTTCCACCGTCGCCTCCGCACTGCTTTCGGTGGATCCGCTCACCGCGCCCGGCGGCGCCGGCTCGGGCACCCTCATCCGTCTCCACGATCCGGAAGCCCAGCGCAAGCTCGGCCGCGAGTTGCAGACCGCCGACCGCCTGGCCGCCCTCAGCCGCGTCTCCGGCGGCGTGGCCCACGAAGTCAAGAACCCGCTCAACGCCATTCTTCTGCATGTGGAGGTGGCGCGCGCCAAGCTCGCCCACGGCGACACCGCGCTCGAGCCGCAAATGGATATCATCTCGAGCGAAATCCTGCGCCTCGACCGCGTGGTGAAAACCTTCCTCGATTTCACCCGGCCGGTCGAGTTGAAACTCGCCAACGTGCCGATCGACGAATTCCTCCGCGACCTGGTCGATCTGGCCCGTCCGCAAGCCGACGCCTCACGCATCCGCGTGGTGGACGAGCGCAAGGCCGAGGGCGTCGAGGTGCGCATCGACCGCGATCTCCTGAAGCAGGCCGTCCTCAACATCGTCGTCAACGCGATCGAGGCCATGCCCGCCGGCGGCGAATTGCGCCTGAAATCCTCGGCCACCGGCGACACCGCCGAAATCCGCGTCTCCGATACCGGGCCGGGCATCCCGCCCGATCTGCGCGAGAAAATCTTCCGCCTCTACTTCACCACCAAACAGAGAGGCTCCGGCATCGGCCTCGCGATGGCTTTCCGGATCGTGCAGCTCCACGATGGTACAATCGATTTCACCAGTGAACCCGGCAAAGGCACGGCATTCTTCATACGCCTGCCCATTGCGGCTTAGGCGCAGGTATTCGCAATGATGGCCCCGTATCCGAACCCAACACTTCCCGACGAAGGTGGGGCATGCTTTAGCCTGCCAACGCCCGCCTGCGGGCGCGTTTTTTCGGGGCTCGCCGGTGCGAAGTCCATCCGCGGCGTGGCATTCCTCCTGCTCCTGGCTCTGGCGTTCCTGCTGGCCGGTTGCATCCTGCACGGTAAACAGCCGGCGCAGTACACTCCGGCCGCCCCTGCGCCCGCCGCCAAATCGGCTGCTCCGCCACAGCCGCTTTCGGTTGCGCAAACCCAGGTCGAAATTCCCACGCCGCAGCCGGTTTCCGAGGCCGCCTTGGCCGCGGGCCAGACCTCCCAGGATGCGCCTGAGCCGGCTGCTCCGCCGCGGCCCGCGCGGAGCAGTCCCGCTCCGGCCGTCAGCACGGCTCGCCCCGAGG
>JBAVIH010000249.1:0-2940 GCA_049686695.1 Bryobacteraceae bacterium
CCGCCACCTCGGTCCGCTGCTGCAAGGCGGGCGGCGGCGCGGGCACGGCCTCCTCGGACAGTTTCTGAAACTCGAAGACGCCGATCTGTTGCGGCTTGCCATCCTCGGTGACCAGGAAATCGCCGGCCTTCAAGTTGTCGACCGGCTTGCCGTTCTGCGACTTGACGATCACGTCCTCCACCACAAGCTGCCGCGTGGTGCTGAACGTCACGGTGCTCCGCGGAGCGCCGCTCGAGTTGCTGCCGCCCTGCGGAACTCCCTGCTGCGCGGAAACCGCCAGCAGCCAGAGTGAGGATATGACGAGCAATTTTCGCATGGCTCTAAAACCGGAATCGCACGGTGGCCTGTATGTTGCGCATGGCGTTGGCCCCGGTCGGCAGGCCGAACTGCGAATTGCCCAGCGTCGAGTTCCACGACGCCCAGGTCACGTGGTTGAGCACGTTGGTGCCTTCGAAACGAATGTCCATGCTGCGCCGTTCGCCGAAGCGGAACACGCGGGCGGCGGATGCGTTGAGGCCGAACTGCATGGGCCCGGTGATGATGTCGCGGCCTGCGTCGCCCCATTGGCCGTCCGGAGGCGCCGCAAACACCGCGGTATCGAAACCATATCCGGGCAGGACCGCGTCGAGCGGCCCTCCCAGGTATTCGGCGCGAGTGGTGCCGATGATGCCGGTTCCGCTGGTCAGGCGGCCGATCACGGTGGGAGTCTCCGGCAGCCCGCTGCCCAGTGTCATGCTGGGGCCCAGCGTCCAGTCCTTCAACAGCACGCCTTTCCATCCGTTGATCAGCGTTCCGCCGCGCGTCCCCATGCCGGTCGAATACTGAAGAATCAGGTTCAGCGTGTTAGTCCGGTTGAAACTCGAGAGCGAACGCTCGGCCGACAGATCCAGCCAGTTCTGCGCGTAGGCCGATCCGGCCGCGCCGCGCCCGCCCAGCGTCTGCGCGTCGTCGATGGCCTTGGAAAACACGTAAGTGGCATTGACCAGGAACCCGTTATGGAAGCGGTGTTGTAACTGCGCGCTGACGGCGTTGTAATTCGAGTTGCCGTTGGAGGTTTCGTACACATACCCGTGCGGGTACGGGCTCAACGGATCGCCGGCCGGAAACGTCCAGGGCAGAAACTCCTGCACCTGGTGGGTGCCCTTGTTGCCGCTGTATGTGAAAGTCGCCACGAACGACCCGCGCAGGTTCTGCTGCACGAGAGCTTGCCAATAGTGGATGTAGCCGATCCGGAAATTCGGGTCCAGCGCAAAGGTCTGGGAGGTGCTGCTGGCGGCCGGCAGATTGAACGCGTCCGCGATCGACAGCGCTGGCGCGTCCGACACCGGGTAAGATTGCGTGACGCTCTTCGACAACGGCGCCTGTTGCGACATCTGGTTGGCCAGCGGCTGGAACACCGAGGTGTTGTAATACAGCCCATAGCCCGCGCGCACCACCGTCGAGTGCTTGGGGAGCGGCCGCCAGGCAATCCCGATGCGCGGCTGAAACTCGTGATAGTCGGGTCGCACCAGCGAATCCGGCAGTCCGGCCTGACTGGCCAGAGTACACGCTCCGGCACTGCCGGCCGGCGGCGCGGTGGCGCAGACCGGCGTCGCTGTGGTCCACTGCGGGCCCACTTCCAAACTCACCAGCCGGTTGTACAGCTCGGTCACCGGGGCCTGGAAATCCCAGCGCAGACCGGCGTTGACGGAGAAGTTTCCGCGGATGCGCCAATCGTCGGTGACGAAAGCGTCCGCCCACGAGGCGCGGAAGTACTTGTCCGCTCCACTCGGTGAGTACGCGATCGAACTGGCGTCGGGCAGGCCCAGCAGGAAGTCGGCGAAGTCGGAACCCGTGCCGCCGACGCCCTGGCCGTTCGAGCCTGCGGGACCGGTCATGCCGCCCGTGAAAGTGAAGGTTCCGCGCGCATTCTGCTGCGCGATCTGGTTGAAATCCAGCCGCCGGAAGTCGCCGCCGAACGTCACGTTGTGCGAGCCGCGCACCCAGATCAGACTGTCGCCGGCTTGATTGGTGTTGTTGTGATTGAGCTGGTAGGCGCCGTCGCTCAACCCGTAAATGCCGCTGGAGAACGAGAGCGAGGGAGGTCCCCAGAACTGCGACGCCTGGTCGTTTCCGACAATCCCCGCGCTCTCCAGGATCTCCGCATCCGCCGTGTCCGGATTGGCGAAATACGGCGTCCTGGTGGTGGCCGACCGGCTGAAGCTATACCGCAGGTTGCTGATCAGCCTGGTGGTGAAGTGATAACTCCACTGCACTCCGGTGTTGATGCCGGTCATCTTGCTGGTATCGGTAAAATCGAACAGGTTGGGGGTCGAGGTGTTGCTGCTTTGCCAGGCAAAGCTCCCCGAGACCTGGTTCTTCGCGTTGATCGTCTCGCTGATGCGCGAGTTAATGTTGGTCTGGTTGCTGATGCCGACGATCGGCGCCTGGTAGTTGTACCGGGAGCTGTCAAAATTCGGTTGCGGGTAGAAGTTCAGCAGCGCGAGCGCCGCGGCGCTCAGCCGGCTTGCGGGGATGATGTTGTTGGGAAACTGGGCTCCGCTCAGCGGGTCGTAAATGATGGTGGGCGAGGTAAAACCGGCGCCGTCCAACGGGCGCTCGTCCAAGGTCGGCACCAGCGCATTGACGTTGCTCGAATTGCGCCCGCGCGTCAATTGGTAGTTGATGGTGAAAAAAGTGTGCTGCCCGCTCAGCACGTGCGGAATCTTCAGCGGTCCGCCCAGCATGCCGGTGGAGCGGAACTGGGCAAACGCCGCCTTGGGCGTGTCCTGGCCGGTCAGCGAAAACGGCCGCGCGTCCAGGGCCGAATTGTTCAGGATCAGCGCGACGTTGGCGTTGTAACGCTGGCGCGGATTGCGGCGCCCGTTGCCGAAGGAAGCCTGGTTGCCGCCGCGGCCGCCCTGTCCCCCGCGCCCGCCGCGCCCGCCCGCGTAGTTGCCG
>JBAVIH010000250.1:0-2276 GCA_049686695.1 Bryobacteraceae bacterium
CTGCCCCAGGGAGCGCGACTCCCCCGGAACATCGAACCCACTCTAACCCCAACCCTCTGACCGGCCCCTCAAAACAGGACATTTCTACTTTGCTGGGAATAGGACATTTCTACTTTGCCTTGACACAACCATCTCCGGCGTGTCGGACCATCCCCGGCGTCGGAACCGCGTACTTTGTCCACCCCGCGAGCGCCGCGCCGCTCACGTCGTGGTCTGCCAGAAGCTCCGGGGTGACGACCACGTATGACGGGTTTTCGCTGTCGGCCGGGAGACCGGCACGGCATCGCCGGTCTCCACTCCCGTTATGGGCACCTTGGGCGCGCGATCACGGACTTCGCTTCCCCCTCCGGACTCTTCCGCTTCGGCGAGTCCCCCTTGGCGGTTCGTCGCCCAGATCGGAATCCGGCCCGCCACCCCATGGGCGCGCAATTTGACACTCGTCCGAGTGGGATGATAAGTGTTGAATCTTCATAGGAGATCCAATGGCTGACGAGCAGAAGCCTGGGGGCTCGGAAGCGCCTTCTCCGCCGGTTGGAGAAGGCGCAAAACCGCCGGCCAAACCAGCCGCCGACGCCGCCAAACCGGCGCCTCCTAAACCCGCGGCTGCCGCGCCGCCCAAGCCGCCCGCCACCATGGCCGCCACTCCCTGGGATAGCGACCTCGCCCGCGCGGTGAAGGAGCGGTTCGGCGACGGCATCCTCGCCACCTCCACCTATCTCGGGCAGAATTTCGTGGTCACCAGGCCGGAATCCGCCGTGCCGGTGCTCGAATACCTGAAACTGGAAGCCGATTTCGACTACCTGGTGGACATCACGGCGGTGGATTGGCCCAAACGAGCCGAACGGTTCGACCTGGTCTACATCGTCTATAGTTTTCCGCACAACCAGCGCGTCCGCATCAAGACCCAAATCGCGGATGGATTCGAACCGCCCACCGCCGTCGGCGTGCACCTGACGGCCAATTGGCTCGAGCGCGAAGTGTTCGACATGTTCGGCATCCGCTTCGCCGGCCATCCCGACCTGCGCCGCATTCTGATGCCGGAAGACTGGCAGGGTCACCCTCTGCGCAAGGACTATGGCATCCTGCAGCAGGACAACCGCTGGGTGCAGGAGAATCTGGGCATCGAAAGCGGCCAGTAAAGACATGCCGGACACCTTCCTGGACTCGACCGAACTGGTCCTCAACATGGGGCCGCAGCACCCGTCCACGCACGGCGTGCTGCGGGTGATCCTCAAGCTGGACGGCGAAAAGATCCTCGGCGCCGATTGCGTGATCGGCTACCTGCACCGCGGCGTCGAGAAGATCGCCGAAAATCGCACCTACGCTCAGTTCAACCCGTACGTCGACCGCATGGATTACGTGGCAGCCGTCTCGAACGGCCTGGGCTATTGCCTGGCGGTGGAAAAGCTGCTGAACGTCGAAGCGCCGCCGCGCGCGCAGGCGGTGCGGGTGATTCTCACCGAACTGAACCGGATCGCCAGCCACCTGATCTGGCTGGGCACGCACGCGCTCGATATCGGCGCCATCACGCCCCTGTTCTACTGCTTCCGCGAGCGGGAAGAAGCGCTGAAGATTTTCGAGCAGTATTGCGGCGCGCGGCTCACCACCCACGCCTTCCGCATCGGCGGACTGCAATACGAAACCTACGAGGGCTTCGAGCGGGACGTGAAGGAATTCTGCAAGATGTTCCTGCCCAAGGTGGACGAGTACGAAGAGCTGCTCACCAGCAACCGGATCTGGGTCGGAAGGCTGAAGGGCATTGGCGTCCTCACCGCGGACGAGTGCAAGGAATACGGCGTGACCGGGCCGTTGCTGCGCGCGGCCGGCGTGAAATGGGACTTGCGCAAAGCGCAGCCGTACTCGGGCTACGAGAAATACGATTTCGAAATTCCCACCCGGGAAAACGGCGACACCTACGACCGGTACATCGTGCGCATGCAGGAAATGCGGCAATCGGTGCGCATCCTGGAGCAGGCGGTGGAAGGGATCCCGGAAGGGCCGATTCTGGGAAAAGTGGGGAAAGTGATCAAGCCGCCGGTGGGCGAGGCGTATGTTTCGATCGAAGCGCCCAAAGGCGAGCTGGGATATTACGTGGTGAGCGACGGCTCCACGCAGCCCTACCGGGTTCGCGTGCGGCCGCCTTCGTATATCAACCTGCAGGCCCTGGACAAGATGGTGCGCGGCGAGCTGATAGCGGACATCGTAGCGGTGATCGGCACCCTGGATATCGTGTTGGGCGAGGTGGACAGGTGAGGGTGGTGGGGCAGGCTTCAGCC
>JBAVIH010000251.1:0-21383 GCA_049686695.1 Bryobacteraceae bacterium
GTCGCCACCCCGGCGGCCACGCGAAACGCCGGGCTATACAGCGGTTCGCCGCTAGTGGCGGAAATGTTGCCAGGATTGGTAGTGACAAAACAATGAGAGCCGCCCCGAGGGCAAAACTGGGATTATAATGTAGTGACATCGACCCTAACGCGCTGAAATCAGGTGCGACGAAAACGGAGGAATGGCCGAGCGGTTGAAGGCGGCGGTCTTGAAAACCGTTAGTGGGGTGACTCACTCGGGGGTTCGAATCCCTCTTCCTCCGCCAAAATATCTTTCGCATAATCAGTAGGTTAGGGTACTTTTGGCCCGCCACTGTGGCAGAATTGCGACGTGATTGTGGCTTCGATGGGCCAAGTGGAGGGGAGTAGGGCAGTTTTCAACATCCGCTTCGATCCCGGCACGCACGAAGCCTCCACTTCGTTCGCCAGGCCTCAGCGAGTCGCGACGAAGCAGTTACATCGCCTCGCGCGTGCTCTCAAACGACATCCACCGTCCATGATGACGGTAAGGCCTTCAGCCCTTCGAAGATGGACGGGATGGAGCGAAAACGGCCCGATCAGGGCGACTCGCGCGCTCCGCCACGCGCCGTCCCTGTACTCCGCGACAAAAGAGTGACGGCTGAAAGTCTTCCCGAAAGCGATCCTGGCCGGATCGATCCGTCCCGCCGCAAACGGCTCTGCGGCAAGGTGCTTTACGATCTGCATATGAACCTCTTCAAAAGAATCATAGCGGCGCGCCTCAGGCATCGCGGGCTATAATACGCGAGGAGGCTGACTTACTAAGTACACAATGGCACTCATCGAATATACTGACGCCAGTCCCGAGGTTCGCGCCGTCTATGACGACCTGATGGCCACACGGAAAACCGACTGGGTGAACAACTTCTGGAAAGCGATCGCCAGCGATCCCGCAACCTTGAAGCGTACCTGGGAGAGTATCAAACAGGTTATGGCTCCAGGCACCCTGGATCCCGTCACGAAGCAGATGCTGTATGTGGCGGTGAGCGCGACGAATGGCTGCGCCTACTGTGTGGCGTCCCATATCGCGGCGGCGCGCGAAGCCGGAATGACGGATGCGATGTTCGGCGAAATGATGGCCATCGTCGGCATGGCCAACGAGACCAACCGTCTGGTAAGCGGATACCAGGTGCCGATCGACGCCCAGTATCAAGAGAAGCCCTAAGCCGGGCGAAACAGCGCCGTCGGGGTTCGGCCGCCGGCTACAACCCATAAAGCGCCGCTGCCGTATCGTGCAAGTAGTTACGTGCCAGCCGCAGCGCCTGCTCTTCGGTGACCTCGCGCAACGCAACCATACGGGCCAGCGCGGCAGCCAGCGCCGACCGCGTTGAATACACGGCCAGCCAGTAGCATTCCTCGGCTCCCAGAGCGTTGTTGAACGGGAAGGCGTCGGATCCGAACACGATCTTGTCCGGAAACAGCTCCAGCCAGTGCTGAAGAATGCGGCTGAACTCGGCGGGAAACAGCAGCAGATCCAGCATCGAGGTATCGATGTAGACGTTCTTCCGCGCCGCGAGCCACGTTCCCGCCCGGTCGAACGGATAGCCGCCGTGCAACAGCACAAAAGTGGTCTTGTCGTACCTGGGGTCGCGCAGCACGTTCTCCAGATTGAGAACATTTCCGTTGCGAAGACTGAAGAAATCTCCGATGCCGACCGCCGCATGGAAGTGGACCGGCAAGCCGAGCCGCCCGGCTTCGCGAATCACGTGACGGAAAATGTAGTCCTGAAACGCCGCGTACTGGGCGGCCGGGGGCACACCACCGGCCCGATAGCGCTGGTATGACTCCGCCGCCGTGCCGTAGGCGGGATCGCCAAATTCGAGCGACCGGAAGTAAGCCGCCTCGAACTTGATCGCCACCGCGCCGCGTTTCTTGTCCTGCTCGAGCGTCCCGGTGACGAACGCGAGATAGCCGTCCAGCGTTGCCGGAAGTGCATCCAGTCCGGCGCCGCGCAACTCGCGCTTGAGTTTCTTTTCCTGCAGCGGGATATACACACCCTCATCGGGGTTTCGCGCCGTTACTTCCCGATTGTCGAAAGGGAAAAAGAAGGAATCGGCAAACGCTACCCATCGAAAACGCTTCGGGTCGAGATAGTCGGGCATGGCGACGCGGTTCGCCAGCGACAGAGTGATCCCGATCTGGTCCAAGATGCGATCGAAGTAAGCCGTGCCGGTTCCCTTGAGCGACGTCTTTTTCGCAATCAGCCACTGCGCGTGGGCGGGCGAGAGATCGGCGTAAGGATACCCGAATAGCGCTTTGGCGGCAAGCGCCAGTTCGGGGTTGTCGGCCCGTATGCGGAACGAGTCCGAAGAAGGCGGCGCAGCCATGGCATCCAGATCCGGGTCGTCGGCGTATCCGGGGTGCGCATGATTATCGAAGATGGGGATCTTCGCGATCTGCGGGAGGAGCCGGTCGTAGACGAGTTTCTCGGCGCCCGGGTCGGCCATGGCAGCCGCTTGCGCGAACAGCGGCGCGCCGGCGCAAACCAGCGGCAAAGCCAACCCAATGCGAAGCAGGAGTCTTCGCATATCAGAACGAGTAGCGGCCGGAAAGCTGGATCAACCGCGGTGTTCCCGCGGTGGTGGTAATCGCGCCGAATGATGGGCTTTCGATATCCACCACCGAAGGGCTGTCGAATACAGGATGATTCCAGACATCGAAGAAATCCGCGGTGAACTTCAGTTGCTGCCGTTCGGTGATCTTGAAGCTCCTGGCGGCGGAGACGTCCCAATTCTGTTGGAACGGACCGCGGAATATGTTGCGCCCCAGCGTACCGAAGCCGGTCGAGCCATCCGCTCCAACCACCGGGGCGGGCAGGAAAGCGGCAGGGTTCAGATACTGATTCAGCCTGCTGGTGATGCCGCCGGTCGTATACATCTTGCTGACGTCGTAGCCTGAAGCTACATCGGGAGTCGTAGTATCCGGACTGCTCAGTTGGTAGACGCTGCCGCCGGCTGAATCGATCACGGTGAAAGGAGCGCCGGATTGCAGGGTGACGATGCCGCTTAGATTCCAACCGCCCAGGATTGCGTGGCCGAGACGCCCGTGCGGCGACGGCGGAGCGTAGCTGAAGTTGGCGACCAGCCGGTGCGTGTGGTCGAAATCGGAGAGCCCATACGAGCCCCGCAGGTTGGTCTGATCGTTGATCGCCGTATTGAAGGCCGTGTTGCCCGATGAAGTGGCATCGAGCGCCCTGGAAAACGTGTAGGCCGCCTGGAAGTGGAGGTTCTTGGCAAACCTGTGCGAAACGGTTGTCTGAAGGGAGTTGTAGTTCGACCAGGCGTCATTGGCGAAAATCTGATAGCCGGCGGGGGCTAGGCCCAGTACTCGCGAACGGGCGTTGGCGTTGGCGATTGTACTTTGGGTGATGACGTATTGCGTGCCGTCCGCGGCAGTGACCCGTACCGGGTTCTGCGGTGTGGCGAGGTACGGCTGGATTGAATCGCGCGTTTCCCGCAGGTGGACGCCTTTGTTCCCCACGTACCCGATCTCGATCACCCAACCGGCGCGCAATGCCTGCTGGACGGTGAAATTCCATTGCTGGGCGTTCGGGACCTGATAGTGCCGCGGGACTTCGAGCCCGAACAGGTTGATCATGTTGCCGTCGAACGCCGCGGCCTGGGTTGTGTCGCTGGTCGGGTTTCCATTCGCGTCCGTGAATCCGAGGACGTGCGAGAAGACCGGAACGAACGCGGGATCGATCACGCCGCCCGCCGGGAGACGGCCTGCACCGGTCGCAAACAGGGTCGCCAGCGAGCCGGGCGAGCCCGAAGGAAATGTCATGGGAAGGAACGGCGCGGTAAACGAGAGCTGATCGACGCGGCCGACGTCTTCACGGTCGTAATAGATGCCATAGCCGGTCCGGATCGACGTATTGTGCGCGCCGGACGGGCTCCAGGCCAGGCCGATGCGGGGCGCCCAGTTGGACGCGTAGTTATTAAGCATGGTGGTCCCGCTGGTGGTTCCCGTGAGTCCGGGGATGTTGTCCTGGTTCACGCCAACCGGATAAATGAAGGGGACTTTCCCTTGGCCCACCAGCGCGGATACGGTGTTGCCGATGTGATTCAAATTGTCGGTGGGGGCCCCCATGCCCTCCCAGCGCAAGCCCAGGTTAAGCGTCAAAGTCGATGTCACCCGGTAATCGTCCTGCGCGAAGAAGGCGAAGTCGTTGATCCGGTACTGGTGGGTGAAGACGCCGCTGCCTGCCCAGGAGAAAAAGGGCGAACCCAACAGGAAATTCTGAAAGTCGCTGCAGCCCGCAGCGCAGGCTCCGCTGCCGGTGGGGGCGGACGGGCCGAAGAAGACCTGCCCGTTGAAGAGCTGTGGAAAAGATTTATCCAGACTCACATGGTCGTATTCGCCGCCGAAGCGCAGGAGATGCTTGCCGAAAGTGAAGCTCGCAGTATCGAGGAATGTGAGATTGTTCTGGTCCTGACTCTGATTCCCCTGCGGGGTCGGGCCGATCTGATAACTGGGAAACGTGAACTTGTAGATCAGATCATCGACGTTGCTGTTGGGCCTGTCGATGCCGAGGTCGGATGCCGTTACCAATCCCGAGTTATTGGCGTCGTTGACAATGCGAACGTAGCCGAACCGGTACTCGTTGACCAGCCGGGGGCTGAACAAGTGGGTCTCCGTCAAGGTCAGGAACCGATCGTGCACGGGCAAGTCGAAAGGAAAGTTGAGGTCCGTGGTGGCAATGCTGCCGCCCAGCCCGGCTTGCAGGCCGCCCGCCCCGTAGGGCAGAATCGACTGGAAGTCGGTGAAGAAGAAACGCCCCGAGACTTTGTCGGCTCCTCCGCGGAAGTCCCGGTCGTAGTTGGCTGTGAACTGGTCGTCGCGGAATTGGCCGGGGTTGCTGGCGTTCAACAGCGCGCCGGCGGAAGGGTTGCTCGGATCAATTGGCGAAAGCGAAGGAACCAGCCATCCGCCCGAACCCTGCCCGAACAGCGTGCCCTTGAGATTCAGCAGTTTCACGGCAACCGGATCGAGCTGCACGGAAGGGTTGCCGAAGAACGCCTGGGAAAGCGACGCCGCCGACCGGTCGGCGGGAATCACCGGAATGACCGTGCTGACGTAGGTGCCCGGCGAAAGACCGCTGCGCTGGCGCGTTCCCTGG
Organism: Bryobacteraceae bacterium; assembly: GCA_049686695.1. GTDB lineage: Bacteria > Acidobacteriota > Terriglobia > Bryobacterales > Bryobacteraceae > Bog-375. Next base: position 5,137 of record JBAVIH010000251.1, read on the forward strand.
TAGTTGACGAAGAAGTATCCGAGCGCGGCCTTCTTGCCAATCGGACCGCCAATCGAGCTGCCGAACACGTTCTGCTTCACCACCGGCCGGACGTTGTCGCCCCCGCCCTGAAGTTCCCCGGTCTTGTAGAAGAACTCGTTCGCGTTCAGGTCGTCATTGCGAAAAAACTCGAACGCCGAGCCGTGGAACTGGTTGCCGCCGCTCTTTAGAATGGCGTTGATGTTGCCGCCGGCGTTGCGTCCCTGACTGGCGTCATACAGGCTGGTCTGGACCTTGAACTCCTGCACCACATCCGGGCTGGGCAGCGGCGTGTTCGTAAGCTGTCCGATGTTGTAGTCGCTGGCGCTGATGCCCTCAATCAGGTAGTTGTTATTGTCCTCCCTCTGACCGTTGACCTCCATTCTGACATCGCCCCGGCCAAGCGCCGCCGACGCGTTCAGATCCGCCACCGCGCCGGTTGAGAGCGTCAGCAATTGCTGGAAGTTCTGCGTGGCGAGCGGCAGCGCCCCAATCACGCCGGAATCGAGCGATTGGCCGGTCGTCGCACTCGATGTGTCCACCTGTGCAACTTCGGCATGCACCTCGACCGCTTCCGCGATCGAGGCGACATCCAGCGTGAGGTTCAGGCGCGTTGTCTCGGTGACCCGGACAGCTACGTTTTGTGTTGTCAGAGCCGCAAAACCGGGTGCCGTGATCTTGATCGTATAAACTCCCGGCGGCAGCAGAGAAACCGTGAACAGGCCTTCGGCGTTCGTCGTTGTGGAGCGGTGCAGACTCCCTTCGGTAGCCAGAGCCAAGTCGACGGCGGCTGACGTGACGGCTCCTCCCTGCCGATCGAAGATGGTGCCGGCGATGGCGCCAGTGGCGCCTCCCTGGCCCCAAACCAATCCGGCCATGACGGCGGACAGGAGGAATAGGCGGAGCGCGCGCGCGCGATTAATGTAGGCAATGCAGATCGACATAATATAGTAATATACAGTACAGGCACAGTTGTTTGTCAAGCGGTGCGGTTTCAAGCGCGTGGACGCGCGATTTCCGCGTCATAATGGGCGCGCGTCTCGCTCACCCGTTTCGAGGCCGGGCCAGCCGTCCCGTTATTGAAAAACGCGATCCGATCGTCCAACGTGAAAAGGGAACGGACGCTCTCCCAGTCAGGGGTGCGGTTCGGCTGCTTAGGCATACGACCCTCCTTTGTGCTCGCGGCATCGGCCGCGGCGGGTGGTCAGTGGTTTGTTGGCAGGGTTAGCGCCCGAGCCCTATTGGCTGGCGCCGGTCCGGCGCGTCAACAGCGCGACGGCCCAAGTATCGGATCCGACAACATCGTCCCGGCTCCGCGGCGGCGAGTGCCACCGGTGTTGCACGTGTCTGAGAGAACCGTGGCCGGGATGAGTGATCAGCGGGGACTGGAGGCGACAACGCGAAGCGCGTTTGACACACCTGCCCAAGCGTGATCCGTTGGGATTTGTCCGCTGAACGGCGATCCGGGCCGCCAACCAACGGTACCTCGCGAATCTAATCTATACTTAACTAGTAGACGCTTATGTCATTACGAGTTGCCCTGTTTGGGCGCTTTTCCGAGTACGCCGGATGCCATGTCCCGGCGCCGAGCGGCGCGGCGCGTCCGTGTTACATTGGCACTTTTCAGGCACTTTACGCACTTGTGCGCTGCGCATCCCGGCACAGGCGCCTCACATAAAAATGTATGGAGTTCAGTGATTCCTTTCCGGCCGCTACGCCCGCGCGAACCCGATTTCAAAGCCAGCGAACCCGCGGCTTCACCGAGTCGGTCATCCGTGAAATGACGCGGTTGGCTGTCCGCTATGATGCAGTCAATCTGGCGCAGGGATTTCCGGATTTTCCGGCGCCGGCTGAGATCAAGGACGCGGCCCGTGCGGCGATCGATGCCGACTTGAACCAATACGCCATTACCTGGGGCGCCAAGCCATTGCGCGATGCCATCGCCGCGAAGTATCGGTGCACTTACGGATTCACCGTCGATCCTGAGACCGAGATCACTGTCACCTGCGGCGCCACCGAAGGGATGATCGCGTCCCTGCTGGCTGCGGTCGATCCGGAAGACGAAGTGGTCTCCTTCGATCCGTTCTATGAGAACTACGGGCCGGACATTCAGCTCTGCGGAGCGCAACGGCGCATCGTCCGGTTGCATCCGCCGGAGTGGAGTTTCGATCCCGAGGAGTTGCGCCGCGCCTTCTCCAGGCGAACCAAGGCTATCATTCTCAATACGCCGAACAACCCCACCGGCAAGGTCTTCACCCGCGAGGAGCTTGAGTTCATTGGAGGTTTGTGCCGCGAGTTCGACTCGCTCGCCATCACCGACGAAATCTACGAGCACATCGTGTACGACGGCGAGCGGCACATACCCATGGCGACACTGCCCGGTATGCGCGAGCACGCCGTGCTGGTCAACAGCATGAGCAAGACGTTTTCCGTCACCGGGTGGCGCGTCGGCTGGGTGATTGCGCCGCCCGACCTGACGAGTTCCATCCGAAAAGTCCACGATTTCCTGACCGTGGGAGCGGCCGCGCCGCTGCAGTACGCTAGCGCGGTGGCACTCGCCGCGGGCGAGGAATACTACGCTCACCTTGCGAGCGACTATGCATTGCGCCGCGACATTCTGCTCGAACTGCTGGAAAGTGCCGGTTTCCGCTGTTTCCGCCCGAAAGGCGCTTATTGTGTGATGACCGACATCGCCGGCTTCGGCTTCGCCGACGATCTGGCCTTCGCGCGCCATCTTCTGGCTCAAGTTGGCGTCATAGGAGTTCCCGGCTCCAGTTTCTACGCCGACCGGCGCGACGGAAACCAGCAGATGCGTTTCTGCTTCTGCAAGAAAGCAGAGACTCTTCAGGCGGCTGCGGAGAGACTTGCCAAGGTCGCGAGAAGATGATCTCCGTCGAGCGCGTTGAATACTCTCTTGCCGGTGGGGTTGTTCGGCGCATTGAGAACGATAGCCGTCGTTCCTCCCGGCGCACTCGCGCGCCATCGCGGCATTCGGCCGCGAGTGCACTCGGCGCGGCGTGCCGCCGCCCCTGCCAACTCACATACCAGCGACACGCGTCGCGTCGCGAAGCGCACCCACTTGACAAATCGCCTGAAACGCCCTATTGTCGATAATACTAGTAGGTAATACCATGAGGTGTCTCGACCCGTCTCAGCCTTGATACCTCCCAGTCGCAGTTTGGGCCCGCCATTCCGGTAGGAGCGGCACTATCCCCAGAACTGTGAGTTTTGCGATCCGGATTCCGTTCGATTCGTGCCTCGCTCCGGCCTGGTAAACAGCCGATCGCGCATTTGTATTGAATAGAGGAGATAATTCCATGAGAAACAAGCGGTTATACATCACGTTCCTTTTCAGCCTGAGCGCATTGCTCTGCCTGTGCGGCGTGTTGACGGCTCAGACGTTTCGCGGCGGCATCGGTGGCACGATCACAGACGCGCAGCAAGCCGTGGTCCCGAACGCATCGGTTCAGGCAACTGAAGACAGTACCGGGCAGTCTCGTCAGACCGTCTCATCCAGCGCCGGCACGTTTGTTTTCCAGGACCTGCCTCAAGGAACTTATACGGTCACGATCCAGGCCTCCGGCTTTGACACACCAAAGGTGGAAAAGGTCGTTGTCTCTGCGGGTTCCGTGCGCAACCTCCAGGTGACGCTTGCCATAGCGCAGCAATCACAAACGCTCGAAGTCTCTGCAAACGCTCTGAGCTTGGATACCGTCTCGGCTACCCAGAACACCGTCATTCCGGAGCATGGGATCGAGGACGCGCCGCTGAACGGAAGAGATTTCACACAGTTGGTCGCGCTGGCGCCCGGCTACACGGGCTATTCCGCCAACGGAACCAACGGGTCACTCAATGGAACACGCATCAACCAGGTCAACTGGCAGATAGACGGCGTCGACAACAACGATGCATGGCATAACATTCCGGCGGTGAATCAGAGCGGCGTATCCGGTATCGCCGGCATCCTCCTGCCTCTCGATGCAGTCGAATCATTTTCTCTGCAGACGCAGTCCGCACCGGAGGCGGGCCGCAACTCGGGCGGCACTGTGAATCTAGGCCTCCGCAGCGGCACCAACCAGCTTCATGGCAGCCTCTACTACTTCAACCGTAATGAGTTCTTTGCCGCGCAGTCGCCATTCACCGCGACCAAGCAGGAAGTTCGCAACTACAATGCAGGGGGGTCGCTCGGCGGGCCCATCATTCACGATAAGCTCTTCTTCTTCGGCAGCCTGGAAAAGCAGTCCTTCGTCATCGGGGTTCCCGCTCAGAGCACCATGCCATCGCTCGCCTACCAGGCGCAGGCAAAGGCCTTGCTCGCCGAACACGGAGTTCCGGTTGATCCCGCCACGGCGAATCTTCTCAACACGCTCTGGCCGGCGAGCGCGCTGACCGGGCCGGCCGCCACAGGCAACTACACATCCAACGATCCCGAATATGGGTACAGTTACAACGGCGTCTTTAAGGTCGATTACAATATCAACGATCGGAACAGCCTATCGTTTCACTGGTTCTCCGGGGAGGGAAGCCAGGCCGCTCCGGTGGGATCCAACCTCAAGTGGTATTATCAGGTGGCGCCCACTCACGTGCAGAATTACGCCGTTGTCGCAAACTCCCAGATCGCTCCCACCATCAGCAATCAGGTTCTTCTGGGCGTCAACTATTTCGAACAAAACTATTCCGACCTGAACAACAATTTCGATCCGATTTCCCTCGGCTTCAACACCGGCGCACCGGTTTCGGGGGCTCCGAAAATCAAGCTCGGTTCGAGTTCACAGCTTAGCGAAGTCGGGCTCACCCCCCCGCTGAGTCGGGACGACGTGACCGGGCACATCACGGACGCTCTCACTTGGACGACCGGGCCGCACCAACTCCGCCTGGGCGGGGAGTACCGGCGAGTCCTGCTGGACGAGGCCTACCATTCCAATCAGCGCGGCACTTTCGTGTTCAATGGCGCTAGTGGGCCCTGGGCCACCAATCCAACCGCTTCGGACCTGACCGTCGATCAGAACACGCTCATTCTCGCGGACTTTCTCGGCGGCTATCTTGCCCACGGAACGATTTCGCGTGGCGATCAGGCACGTACGGTTTACGTCAACACCCTCTCCTTCTTTGCGCAGGATGCCTGGCAGGTCAAGCCGCGGCTCACTCTCAATTACGGCGTCCGCTATGATTATGAGGGCGCTCCGTATAACTCCGACAAGAACCTTTCCGTGTTTGTGCCGACTTCGGGTATTGTGTTCCAGGGTGCGGGAATCGGATCGGTCTATCCGGCCATCCACACCGACTTCAGTCCGCGTCTTGGCTTCTCTTACCAGCCGAAGCCGAGCGGCGGCACAGTGATCCGCGGTGGCATCGGCCTCTATTACGACACGCCGAACCTGAACGCCTTGCTGTCGCAAAACCCCGGCAACGGGGGTGCAATTGGCCTGCAGGGCAACCCGGCCGGACCCAGCCCTGTGCTCACGCTGAGTATTCCGCAGCAAGTGATCGTCCCCGGACAGTTACTCGCCCCTGCCAGCGCGAATCCCGCCACATCCTGTGTTGTCAACGCTTCCACACTTAGCCCGTGCGGGCTTTTTTCCGTCAACCAAGACTTCAAGACCCCCCATAGCCTCAACTACAGTCTCAATCTGCAGCAAGCGCTGGGACAGAAGGTTGTAGCGCAGGTCGGCTATGTCGGCAGCCAGGCAAGGCATCTGCTTCTCCTGCGCGATATCAACCAGCCTGCTCTCAATTCCGACGGCGTTAACGTGGATTCGCTCGTGCAGCAGGAGAGCCGCCCCTTTTACAGTGCCTACCCGGACTACGGAGCCATCAATCAGCTCGGCAGCGACGGCATCGCCAATTACAATTCCCTGCAAGTCTTGCTTCGCACACAAAGCTGGCGCGGACTTACCTCGCAAGCCAGCTATACATGGGGCCACAACCTGGACGACGGAACCCAGTACAGAAATGTTCTTCCTCAGGACAGCACAAACATCAAGGGAGACTATGGCAATAGCGATTACGACGTCCGGCACACTTTCAGCGCCTACCTGAATTACGCGATTCCGGGCCTTGCGAGCGGTCCGCGTTGGCTATCCCACGGATGGCAACTAAACGCTGTGCTGAGCATTCATAGTGGGCAGCCATTTTCAGTCCTGAGTCCCAACGACAACTCGGGCACCGGGGAAGGCTACCAGCGTGCCGTGGAGGTCAGCAACCCATATGCCAACGTACCGAGCGGATTCTGGATCAATCCCACATCCTTTGTCGAGGGTCCCACCGGCGAGTTCCAAGGCACCTCGGGCCGAAACCAGGTATTCGGCCCTGGCTATGAGTCCGTCGATCTTTCCGTCTTCAAAACCGGCACCATCCACGAGTTCATCAAGATTGAGTTTCGCGCCGAGCTCTTCAATATCTTGAATCACGTCAATTACGCTCCGCCATTGAATGTCGCGGACGGATCGAGCCTCGGCCAGCTTTACGATACAATCGGAGACTACAACGGCGCTCCCGGAATTGGACCTGGGGAGCCGTTCAATACTCAACTGGGCTTGAAGGTACGGTTTTAGCCGGTTCTAAGTGAATTCTCGGGGGAAACGTGAACTGGGCGGACCCAGAAAGTCGGGCCGCCCAGTTTTTCTCGTTTCGTCACGCGTTTTTTAGGAGCGTCGTGCGCATTCGCTGGTTGGTTATTCCTCTTCTCCTCTTGTTGACGATGGAGGTTCGCGCCCAATCGCATGACGCGCCGGCGCGTCCGCGTGCACGCGTGCTAGGTGTACCCTTTGATGGCACACCGGGGCCACTAAATGCCATCACGGATGTTCCCAACGTCGAAGTCGGCAACACGACTCTCATTTCAGGTAACGGTGCGCCTGGCTCGATCGATAAGGCAGTCCGCACAGGAGTCACAGTGGTCCTCCCTCGCGGCAAGCAGAACGCCGACCCCGTTTATGCCGGCTGGTTCAGTTTGAACGGTAACGGTGAGATGACGGGCACGGCGTGGGTGGATGAGTCTGGCTTTCTGGAGGGTCCTGTCGCCATTACGAACACGCACAGCGTTGGCGTGGTTCGGGATTCCATCATAGAGTGGGGCCTGCGCCGGAAGCCGTCCACGCGCCTATGGTCGTTGCCCGTAGTAGCCGAGACCTATGACGGCTGGCTGAACGACATTGACGGCTTCCACGTAAAACCAGCCGACTTATTTCATGCTCTCGACGAGGCCAGGACGGGACCGGTACCCGAGGGTAATGTCGGCGGTGGCACCGGCATGGTTTGCTATGGATTCAAAGGCGGTATCGGGACCGCATCCCGTGTCGTTTCCGGTGGAACGAGCGGTTACGCAGTCGGCGTCTTGGTGCAGTGTAACTGCGGCCGCCGCCCCCAGCTCTCCATCGCAGGCGTACCGGTCGGACGTGAGATTCCGCAATCGGTGCCCTATGCAGAAGCCGGACCGCAGCCGCCTGGCAGCGCCGAACAGGGCGACGTCGGCTCCATCATCATCGTCGTGGCTACCGACGCGCCGCTCCTGCCGCATCAGCTAAAACGACTGGCGCGCCGCGCCACACTCGGACTGGCCCGCACCGGCTCCAGTTCGGGAAACAGCTCCGGGGATATCTTCCTCGCATTCTCCACCGCGAATCACCACGCCGACCGCGCACCTGGACCTAACTCTGTTCTCACTGTGTCCAACGAGGAAATCAGTCCGCTCTTCACAGCGACCGTAGAAGCCACCGAGGAGGCCATCGTCAACGCCATGGTCGGCGCAACAACCATGACCGGTCGGGACGGCCATACGGTTATCGAGCTTCCGCACGAACGCCTGATCGAGGTTCTTAAGAAATTCGGACGGTGAGCTGCTGTTGCAAGAGAAATCCCGTTCCGCGCAGCGGCACAGACCACCCGTCCCACCGGGAATGGCAGTCGCGGCTAATCCTTCTTTGGCGTGATATCCGTGACCGGAAGATCCCAATGCGCGGACAGGATTTCGAATCGCCGCAGTTCCTCGCGCTTGTAGGTCCCCTGGTCGGGCCAGAGTTGCTTGACCAGGCGATCCTCGTCGGGATTCGCGGTAGTCGCTACGGTCGAGTTCTTGTACCGGATCGTGACGCGATAGTCCCAGCGCGCATCTGCGGTCATGTGATTGGACGGCGTCTCGATTTGCACCGATAGTATGCGGCCGGTCTCGGCGATCTTCTGGAGTAATGGGTAGTGGTTTTTCAAAAAGAGTTGCAGGAACTCCTGCTGATGGCCCCACGGTGTTTTGTAATAGTACTCCACGGTGTAGGGCTGGTCAGGTGCGACCTGAGGGGGCGCGCCCTGGCCGAGCATCGGCGATGCGCGGCGGCGTCCGGGCAAATGGGGCCTTCGGCGGTGCCTTAGATCTGATAGTCCAACCCGTCGCTCTCACGCGAGTGCTTGGGGATTACCCTCACGTTGGTGGCCTCCAGGACGACCAGCGAATTCGCGGGAACGCTGCTGGTGAGAAAGACGCTGGCGCCGATGGTGCTGCCAGTTCCGATCACGGTGTCGCCGCCGATGATGGTGGCGCCGGCATAGACCGTCACGCGATCTTCGAGTGTCGGATGGCGTTTCTGGCCGCGTAACGCCTGCCCCGCGGCGAGCGATCTGGCAACCAGGCCAACGCCCTGGTACAGCTTGACGTGGTCGCCGATGATGGCCGTCTCGCCTACTACGGTTCCGGTGCCATGATCGACGAAGAAATGCGTACCGATGCGAGCCCCAGGGTGGAAATCCATCCCGGTGCGCGTGTGTGCCCACTCAGTCATGATTCGCGGAATGAGCGGGACGTTGTCGAGATAGAGCTCGTGTGCGAGTCGCTGCACGGCAATTGCTTCGGTGAACGGATAGGCGACGATCACTTCGTCCTTGCTGAACGCGGCGGGATCGCCGCCGAAGGCCGCCTCCGTGTCGGTTTGCAGCAACTCCCGGACGCGCGACAAATTGCCGAGGAACTTGCGGGTGAGTACGTGCGCGGTTTTTTGCGGGTCCGCGCTGCCCGGTTCCCCGGTTGCGGCGTATTCGAGGCTCTTGCGGATTTCGTTTTGCAGGCGGCCCAGCACACTATGGAGCAGCGTACCGGTAACAGCTTCGATTTCGGAGGAGTGGATCGGCCGCTCGTCGAAGAATCCTGGGAACAGCAGGCGCAGGAGATCCAGCGTGATTTCGGCAATGGCGTGCTTGGAGGGCAGATTCTTGCCGTCCACGTGGTTGATCCCGCCCGCCCGGTCATAGGACGCCAGCAGGCGCTCCGTCAATTGATCCACAGTTAATGGCATGGGTTGATTCCCTCTCAATGCGGGAGTCGCGGTCTGAGAAGCCCGTACAGCCAGGTTCCCGCCAGCGCGCTGGCGATGGCGGCGATCATCACCGTGACGCCATTGCCGACCAGCGCGAAGAGCGGTCCCGGACAAGCTCCGGTGAGCGCCCAGCCCAAGCCGAAGATGGTGCCGCCAACCGCGTAGCGAACGCCGCGGCCGAGGCTCTTGGGCGGAATTGCGATTGGCTCGCCCGAAACGGTCTTCAGCCCCAGCCTCTTGATGAGCTCGACGGAAGCCGCCGCAACCGCAACCGCCGACCCGATGATCTCGTACATGCGCGGAGACTGAAAGCGGAACATCTCCTGGATGCGGAACCAGGAGAGCACCTCGGATTTCGTCAGCGCAATGCCGAAACAAATGCCGAGTAACAGATAGATCGGCAGGGCAATCCAGGGCTGCGCCCGGCGATCCCCGGTAGCTGGTTGATCTGTGGCTGGCGCGGTGGACATGGACCCTCACAAGAACAACGGAAGCAGAAAGTGCGTTGCGATCAGACCGCCGGCGAAGAAACCCACCACCGCGATCAGCGACGGTAACTGCAGGTCGGCAAGGCCTGAGATCGCGTGCCCGGAAGTGCAGCCGCCGGCATAAGCCGTGCCGAAGCCGACCAAAAAACCGCCCAGAATCACCGAGATAAATCCTTTGACCGTAAGCAGTGCGGACCAGGTGAACAACTCGCGCGGAGCAAGCCCCGAAAAGTCGTGAATGCCCAATCGCGTAAGGGCAAGCCGGGTCTGTTCCGAGATCGCGATATTCTGAGGCGCACCCCAGCGCGCAGCCAGAAAGCCGCCCAAAAGGATGCCGGCCACGAAGACGAGATTCCAAAGGCCGGTTCGCCTCCAGTCGCAACGAAAATACTCGAGCCGGCCGGGGGCGATGGCGGAGCACAAGTGCCGCAGGCTGCTGGAGACACCAAACACACGGTTGCCCAGAATCAGGAGCGCGGGCACAAACAACCCAATCGCCGGCCCGGCCACGTACCATGGCCAAGGTGCTGTGACGAAGCCGGTCACGCTAGTCGCCTCCCCGAATCATCAGCTTCCACCAAGACCCTTTTTACCATACTCTGTTATGTCGCTCTAAATAGTTGTATATCCCGAGCAGATGTGGTGGCGGTCCAGGAGGTGTTATACTACTATTCCCATTCGATCAGTCATCTACTCGGCTGGACGAAGCGGGTGAGGATGGCCATGAAACTCACCACACGCAGCGAATACGCGCTCTTGGCGCTGATTCATCTGTGCCGCCAGGACCCCGAGACGTTCGTATCGGTCGATGCCATAGCGCGCGCGCAGAACATCCCGGTCAAATACCTGGAACAGATCCTGCTTGCCATGAAGCGGGCCCGGCTGGTGCGAAGCGCCAAGGGACAGCGCGGCGGCTACCAGCTCGTCAATCCAGCCGACCAAATCACGCTGGCCGAAGTGATTCGCCTGTTCGACGGCCCGCTCGCATCGACGGCCTCGACCAGCGAGTACTTCTACGCGCCCACGCCCATCGAGCGGGAACGCAGACTGCTCGGGTTCTTCAAAGAGATTCGCGACACGGTTGCCAGGCGAATGGAAAGCGTCACGATTGCCGACGTGCAATGAGGCGAACGCCGGCTGAAACAGACACCAACAGAAGCGGACAAACATGAAAAACGACAGCGTGGAGACCACCACGATTCTTGGCGGCCGCGGCAAAAACGGAGTTTTAGAACCTGTCAACCGAATTGATTTGCGCATGGGCGACGTGGTCAGCATCGTGGGCCCGACCGGCTCCGGTAAGACGACGTTGATTAACGACATCGAACTCTTCGCCGACAATGACACGCCCACCGGCCGGCGCGTTCTCATCAACGGCGCGCCCACGCCGGAGGATCGCAGGAACGATCCGTCGCGCAATCCCATCGCGCTGATCACGCAGCACACGACGTTTCTCTCCGACCTGCCAGTGGAGGAGTTCCTCTCGACGCACGCGCGCATTCGAGCGGCGGCGAACACGCAGATCGAGGACTTTCTGGCGCGCACGCTCGATTTCGCCAACCAGTTGACCGGCGAGCCGATCCTGGTGCATAGCCGCATGACGGAACTCTCCGGCGGGCAGACGCGCGCGTTGCTGATCGCCGATGCGACCGTGATCTGCGACACGCCGATCGTGCTGCTCGACGAAGTGGAAAATGCCGGCATCCACCGCACACGCGCGATGCAACTGCTGCGCCAGCACCGCAAGATCTTCATCTTCGTCACCCACGATCCGCGCATCGCGCTGCTCTCGGACTATCGCATCGTCATGCGCAACGGAACCATCACGCGGGTGCTGCGCACCGACGAAAGCGAGCGGCAGGTGGCCGCGCGGGTCAGCCGTCTGGACGACCTGTTGAGCGGACTGCGCGAGCGCTTGCGGCAGGGCGAGCGTGTCACTCCGCGGGAACTCGAGGGATGGGCGTGAAGCTGGCAATCTGCGCGGGGCCGGCCACTACGGGCAAATCGGCCGTGCTGCGGCACGTAATCCAAAAGCTGCAAGCCTTGGGCCGCCGCCCGGCTTATCTGAAGATCGACGTTCAATACGCGGAGGAAGACGAGCAGTTCGCCCGTGAGTTCGGCATTCCGACGCGCAAGGTCTATTCGGGCGAGCTGTGCCCGGATCATTGCAACGTGATGGTGCTGGGCGACGCTCTGGAATGGGCGGGCAAGAGCGGCGCCGACGTGTTGCTGGTGGAGACCGCCGGCCTGTGCCTGCGTTGTTCTCCGTACGTGGATGGCGGCCTGGGCCTGGTGGTGCTGGAAGCGACGAGCGGGATGAACCTGCCGCGCAAGGTGGGGCCGATGCTATCGCTGGCTGATGTGGCGGTGGTGACCAAGATCGACCGCGTCTCGCAGGCCGAGCGCGAGGTCTTCCGCGCCCGCATCCAGGACGCTGCGCCGGCGGTGAAGGTCCGCGAGGTGAACGCACTTTACGGCATCGGTATCGAACCGATCGTGCGCCTGGTGGAGGCTACGCCGGAAGCCGTCGGCCAGCTTTATCTGCGCGGCAATCCGCCGGTGGGCACTTGCACGATTTGTGTGGGCAAGAAGGAAGTGGGCTGGCAATCGCATTTCGGCGTGGTGCGCCCGCTCGAAAACCAGACGTTTTACCGCGGCGAATGAGGCACACGGCATGAATCGCGGAATCTATCTCGACAACGCCGCCACCACGCCGCTCGACCCGCGCGTGCGCGACGCCATGCTGCCCTATCTCGAAGAAGCTTATGGCAATCCGTCCAGCTTGCATTGGGCAGGGCGGCACGCGCGCGAAGCGGTTTCGACGGCGCGCGCCCGGGTCGCGCACCTGCTGCACGCGAAGCCCGGCGAGATCGTCTTCACCGCCAGCGGAACCGAATCCACCAACCTGGCGCTGATCGGCGTCTGTGAGGCTGCGGGCGTGGTTGGCGGTCACGTGATCACCAGCGCGATCGAACATCCGGCGGTGCTCGAAACGTGCCGCTATCTGGAAAGCCGCGGCGTTGCGATTACGCGCCTGGGCGTGAGCCGCGAAGGCATAGTGGATCCGGGCGAATTGCGGGAGGCACTGCGGCGGCCGGCGCAGCTTGTGTCGGTGATGATGGCCAACAACGTTGCGGGCACGCTGCAACCGGTGAACGAACTGGGACGGATCGCCCACGAACACGGCGCGCTGTTTCACACGGACGCCGTGCAGGCCGTTGGCAAGATCCCCGTCGACGTGAGCGCGCAGCCGATCGACCTGCTCTCGCTCTCCGCGCACAAGCTGTATGGCCCTAAGGGCGTCGGCGCGCTCTACGTGCGCGCGGGCGTGCAGCTTGCGCCGTTCGTCCACGGCGGCGGACAGGAGCGCGGGCTGCGCTCGGCGACGGAGAACGTGGCGGGGATCGTGGGCTTGGGCCGCGCCGCCGAAATTGCGTCCGCCGAGCGGGCGGACGAAGCGGTTCGGCTGGTACGTTTGCGCGACCGGCTGATCGAGTCGGTGCTGAGCCTGGCGCCGCAAGCTTATCTGATCGGCCATCGGTACCAGCGCTTGCCCGGCCACATTTGCCTCGGTTTCTGCGGTTTGGAAGGCGACGCCGTCAAGCTACTGCTGGCGCTCGATGCGGCGGACATCGCGGTCTCCACGGGAAGCGCGTGCAGCGCCAACCACGGCGCTCAGCCCTCATACATTCTGCAGGCGATGGGCTACGACGTATTTCAGGCGCGCGGCTCGCTGCGCGTAACGCTGGGAAGATTCAACTCCGAAGCCGATGTGGACGAGTTCGTGAAAGTACTGCCGGACGCGCTGCGGTTGCTCAGTCCGCTGGTCACGATCGGCACCGGCATGGCATGGAAAGGACGACGATGAGTACGATGACGGTGGAGAGCTTGCCGGGCCTCGATTGCGGCGCGTGTGGGTTTCGCACTTGCGCGACGTTTGCGGAGGCGTTGCCGGCCCGGCCGGAACTCTTGCAGCGCTGCATTTACCTGGCGGACGGAGCGACGGCGCAGCCGGTTGTTTCGGCTCCCGCGCTGGCCGTGCTGAACGAAGCTCCTAGCGCGCCGGTTTGCGCGGCGCGTTCTCCGCAGGTCGGAGCGTCTGCCGCCCCTGGCGCATGGCGCGACAGCCTCGACCGGGAATTCGATTTCTATCTCGAACACTTCCCCGACGAGCCGGGGCCGCGCGAAATCATCCTGCCGCACAATCCGCTCATCACGCGCGAACTCGCCGTCAAAGCGGGAGATGTGTTGATCGGCCGTCCGCTGGGTATGTCCTGCGGATGTCCGATTACGCATTGCGGTGTGGCTATGCAGGTGGACGAGCGCACCGGCGTCATCGTCTGGTGCGTCACCGGTCCGCTGCGGCCGCGCGCCGAAGGTTTTAAGGACCTCGGCTACTACATCGCCGAGGGTTACGAGGGACTGGTCCGCAAGAAGCGTTGCGAACTGCGCATCGGGATGCGCTACTACTTTCAGCCCACCATGTGCATGCTGCAATGGCGCCACAGCGGCTTGCTGAACTATCTCAACCGCTTGGGCGACACGCTGCAGGTCCGCGTGGAAGGATTGTGGATCGGGTAGCAAGATCCCAAACGCGAGACGCCCTTCAGAGAGTTGTGGCGAGACGTCGACAAGAGCGTTGCGGAGATCGTGGAACACACAGATTTCGCCTCGATCGTGCGCAATTCGGGGGAAAAACAGAGAACCTACACGCACGATTGGGAGATCTAGAATCGAGAGTGCGCGGTGGCCGCCGCCGGCGAAGGCGCGGACACTTCATCCAGGAATCGCTGAAAACGGCGCTCTCCCTCCGGCCACGGACCATGCCCGGAATCGGCATTGATGTGGCCCGCCGCTCCCTCGTTCACGAACTCGCCGCCCCATTGGCGGGCGAATCGGGCGGCCGCTTCGAGGCTGGCGAATGGGTCGTTCTCGCTGGCAACCACCAGCGAAGGGAACGGAAGCCGGGCGAGAGGAAGCGGCGTGAAACTGGATAGCGCCGGCAGCGCGCCGGGAGCCGAACTCAGATCCGGCGGTGCGACGAGCATGGCGCCGTCTACGCGCCGGGCGCAATCGGTCCGGCTGGCGGCCCACCAGACTAGAGCGAGGCAGCCCAGGCTGTGTGCCACCAGCACCACGTTTCCGGAAAGGGAAAGGACCGTGCGGTTCACGGCCAGCACCCAATCCCCGCGGTGGGTGCTTTGCCAGTCCTTCTGAAACACGCGAACATACTCCGGGTGGTTCTGCTGCCAGATCGTCTGCCAGTGGGTGGGACCGGATCCATGCCATCCCGGCACAATCACGACGTTGTCATGGGACACAAGCGCCTCACTACTGATTCGGCCAACTTTCGCCCAGCGGAGCCACGCTCGCTCTTCCTCAAACGGGCCGCTCCACGGGCGCCGAACTGTGGATCACCTCAGCGGCGATTTCCCGCAACGGTGTCCGCCGTCGACGGCTGATGTTGCGCAAGTGCAGGTAGGCCTGCTCTTCGCTCCATTGGAAACGCGTCTGAAGCAGGCCCTTGGCGCGGTCCAACAGTTTTCGGTCGGCCAGTCGGCGGTTCAGATTGTCGATCTCACGCCGCAGACCAGCCCGTGCCGCCTCACCAGCCACCAGCGCGGAAACCGGCACGCTCAGGCTGAGCAGAAACGAGAGCGCGCTGCCTTGCAGACCGGCCCGGTGCGAGCGGCACACATTCAGCATCCCAATCACGGCGCCCGACTCGAGCAGCGGGATTGAGGCCACTCCTTCGAAGCGATGCCGATCGAATTCCGGCAATGCCGCGAACCGTGCATCCGACCAAGCCTTCTCGTGCAGGACGAGCGGCGCGCTGCGCCCAAAATGCGCTCGGGCGGCGTCCTGCGGCACTTCGACCGCAAGCGCCTCATCGCTCACCGGCAGACCCGCCCAGGATACCAGGCCCGCCGCCGCGGTTTGTGGGTCGAAGCTGTATACATACGCACCCTGCGCTTGCGTTTCGTCTATCGCCAGGCCCAACAGCGCGGCCATGGCGGGATTACTTTCATCCACCCAGCTTGCCTGTGACGACTGCTGGTTGGGCTTTTGAATGATACTGATTGCGGTTGCCATCTCTTTCTCCCTTTATGAATTCACCCTCAGCCCTGGTCGGGGCTGAGGTCTCAGATTCACGGAATCAATGCACAAGAGTGACAGCAACAGGACGAGGAAGTTCGCAAACGCGACAGGAGGGCGATCAAAGGTAGCGTGTTGCGGGGGCTGATCATGGATCTATAAATAGTCTATAGACATAATAGGACGATTGCCGGAGTTTGTCAAGTACGATCGCTTCGCGCCAGCGGTTTCGGAAATGGCGCGAAACAGGACTTTGCGCATTGGAGTGGATTTGAGCCGTGGGAGAGGCGGCGATCCTGCAGGCCGTTGAGCGACGGGGAGCCTCGATGGGGTATCACTCCAT